>DFFS01000008.1 GCA_002371075.1 Christensenella sp. UBA3770 | reverse complement strand
AAGAACTGAAAAACACCGAATTTACGGCGCAGGCAGGCGGCGGTATGGTGGAAGTGACCTTGACGGGTGAAAAGAAGATCGTTTCTTTAAAGATCAAACCCGAAGCGGTTGATCCCGATGACGTCGAAATGCTTGAGGATCTTATCGTCGCCGCATTGCAGGAAGGTTTTAATTTGATCGACAAAGAGACTCAAGAGGTCATGGGACCTTACGCAGGCATGCTCGGAGGCTTAAACTGAGATGGAATACATCGAGCCGATCTCCAGGCTCATTGCCGAGTTTTCAAAGTTGCCTGGGGTTGGGAAAAAGACCGCCGCAAGGTATGCTTTTGCCGTGATCAATATGCCGATTGAATCTGCGGAGAATTTTTGCGACGCCATATTGAAACTCAAACAGACGGTAAAGCTATGCAAGGTATGCGGCAATTATACCGACCGGGAGGTTTGCGACATCTGCCAAACGCGCGACAAAAGCGTGATTTGCGTTGTCAAAGAGCCTCGTGACGTGATCGCGCTTGAAAAGACAAAGTCTTTCGGCGGCGTTTATCACGTCTTGCACGGGCACTTGAGCCCATTGGAGGGCATAGGCGTATCCGATATCCGCATTAAGGAGCTTTTGGAGCGTATCAAAGAGGGCGGCGTAAAAGAAGTGATCATCGCAACGGGCACCGACCAAGCCGGGGAAGCGACGGCGCTTTATATCGCTATGCTTGTAAAACCGCTTGGCGTCAAAGCGACGAGGATCGCAAGAGGGTTGCCGTCAGGCAGTAATCTTGAATATACCGATGAAGCGACGCTTTCTCGCGCACTCACGGATAGAAAAGAAATGTAAATTAGTTTTATAAAAAAAAGAACACCGCCGAAGCGGTGTTTTTTTTTGTATAGTTTATTATTTCAAATGGTATTTTTTGGTATTATACAACGCGGCGTAAATCAGCGTGTAAATGGGCAGGTCGATAAACAGCAGTGCCGGGTACAAGAGCGGTTTGACCAAACTTGAGGGCTTTCCGAGATCCGCACCAAACAAAAAGAACGCAAGCAGCATGCTGATGATGATGAGGTTGATCATAAGCATGATCATGCCAGATATCGACGTTTTAAAGTCAAAATCCGCACGTACGCGTTTGTCGGGTTTGATCAAATACAAAACGATACCGAAGATCGGGAAGAGCAAAAGAATGCAACCCGTAACGATATAGAACAAATAACCGAGTTTTGCAAACTGATCAAAAGCGAAGAAGGAGATCAACACCTCCAAAAACATCACGGCATACAGCAAAAGAAGGGAATCCCTCTTGAGACGTGCCGAGAAGATAAAGTTCATGGAATAGTAAGAAGTCGTGACGGATTTGGAATAGGGGTGCAAGCGATATCCCTCGGCTTGGGCGCGTTCCTTGAGTTCGCCGTAATTGAAAGCGCTGATCGGTTGATCATCCTGTACGGGAGAATCCTCCTGAACGGGGGCGGAAGAGGGGGAAACGGGAGCGGCAAACAGCTCGTCAAGCGAGGCACGATAATCGTCCTTCGTGGCGATGTGGTCACGCAAAAAGTCCTGTAAAATAGGGGCATTTTTCGCTTCTTCCTCCGCTTGATCGGAAACGTAGGAGTCAAAGTCCAGCTGAACGGCTTTGGACGTTTCAAAGGTGGGGGCGGGGGCAGCGGCTGCGGCAACTTCATCGGGCTCGGGAAGTAAAACGTCTTCCGCAGTGTCGTTTTGATCGACTTCAGGCTCGGATACGGCGTCCTCTTGCGTGTTATCGGCGGCTTCCGCCACACCTACGCCGCGCTTCGTGCGGGGGCGTAATTCGCTGGGATCAAAGGGTTTTTCAACCGTTGTAAGGTCAATTTGTTTGTCGGAAAGAAGACGATCGAGCAGGGTGCGGGAAAACTCCCATTGCGCGATGTCTTTCTCTACAAAAGATCTGCCTTTTTCGGTGATGGAATAGTACTTTCTTTGTGCGCCGTTGGAGGTTTCACCGTCGTAGGACGTGATGAGACCTTGTTTTTCAAGACGCTTTAAACAACTGTACAAAGTGGGTTGCTTGATTTCGTAAACGCCGTCGGTTGCGGAAGAGATCGCCTTATGAATGTCGTATCCATAGCTGTCCGACTGTGCCAAAAAGCGTAATATGAAGGAATCGACGTGATCCCGAATCAAATCGGTGTTGACATTGTTTTCCAAAATGGCGTTCTCCTTATAATTATTTTATCTTTTTTTTATTACTATGTCAATAGAGTTAAGGTAGAAAGCGGGGCGGTTATCTTTTTCGACAGAATAATTATATGTCTTTAATTTATTCGCAAAACACAACTTTTACGAATAATTAAGCCAAATAATATGGAATATTAGTTTGAAAACGCGTTTTATTTAAAATAATGACGCGAAATCTGTAAAAATATATTAGAAACGCAAACCAACCGTGCATCAAGGAAATTCTTTACATAAAAACCAAATAATGATAAACTATCTATATGGACGAAACCTACTTTACGTCAAGAAACAAAAACGTCACGCTGAAGATCCGTGAATTACGCTCTGAGTTACCTCCTTTTTGCGAGGAATTCTTTATTGGCGTGGAAAGTCGCACAACGCCGCTTACCAGACTTGCCTATGCTTATGATTTAAGGATCTTTTTTGATTATCTGTTGTCCTACGTACGCGAGTATCGCGCTTTTACTTGGGACAACTTTTCTTTGAAGGAACTTGACACCGTTACGCAAACGCACATCGAATCCTTTTTGGAATATTTAAATTATTATCGTTTCAACGGCAAGGAGTATAAGAATGACGAACGCGCAAAAGCTCGCAAACTTTCCACGTTACGGTCATTTTTTAAGTATTTTTTCAACAAAGGAAAGCTTACCAGCAATATGGCAAGCAAGGTTCCCACCCCAAAAATCCACGATAAAGAGATCATTCGCCTTGAAAACAACGAAGTAAGCTCCCTTTTAAATGAAGTTGAAGACGGAACGGACCTTTCTCCGCGTGAGCAATCCTTTCACAAAAAGATCGGACTGCGCGATCTTGCTATCGTAACGCTTCTATTGGGCACCGGGATCCGTATTTCGGAGTGCGTTGGGCTGGATATTGACGATTTGGACTTCAAAAACAACTCCTTTACCGTTACACGCAAAGGTGGTAATCGCAAAATTCTCTATTTCCCGGAAGAAGTGTCAGATACGTTGCGTCGCTATCTTGAAGAGGATCGCCTTGCGACGGAAATCGATTCACCCGCCCTGTTTCTTTCCTTGCGCAAACAGCGCATTACCGTACGCGCCGTTGAAAAACTGGTCAAAAAGTACAGCAAATTGATCACCCCGCTCAAAAAAATCACCCCGCACAAGCTTCGCAGCACGTACGGAACCAATCTTTACCATAAAACCAACGATATTTTTGTCGTTGCGGAAGCGCTTGGTCATCGCGACGTAAACACTACCAAAAAGCACTACGCTGCCATGAGCGAAGAAATTTTAAAAGAAGCCGCGCGCGTAACCGTCTTACGGGACGCGCCAAAAGATCCGTCCGACGACATTTGATATAAACATTTGTTTGTTTTTTTACGAACAATTGTTTACATTTTGTTTTTGATATGATATACTTTCAATATGAATGAAAAAACCTCGTTAAAAATTAAAGAATTGTTTGATTATATCCGTGATTTTCAATGCGACAACGGTTTTCCTCCCACGGTCAGAGAGATCCAAAGCCGTTTTGGCATTAAATCCACGGCTTCCGTCGCCTATTATTTAAAGCAATTGGAGGGGGAAAACCTAATCCGTCGCTCCCGTCAAAAAAAGCGTTGTATCGAAGTTGTGGGTGAAATAAAGGCAAATCAGGTGCCTTTGATCGGTGAAATTGCCGCCGGAACGCCGATTTTAGCCGTGGAAAACATCGAGTCCTATGTTCCTTTGCCCGATGGCTTTTTCGGAAACAGCGCCCCGCTCTTTATGCTTCAAGTTCGCGGCAACAGCATGATCGAAGTGGGCATCAACGATGGCGATTACGTGATCATACGCAAGCAAGAAACCGCTGAAAACGGTGAAATCGCCGCTGTTTTGATTGAAAATGATGTCACTTTAAAGCGTTTTTATAAAGAAAACCGCTCCTTCCGCCTTCATCCCGAAAACAAGGAAATGGAGGATATCATCACGGAAAAAGCGGAAATTTTGGGTGTTTTGGTTGGTTTGCTCAGGCGTTACTGAGCAAATTCCTCAATACAACGCAAAACCGCAAGTTTGCAATGCTCGTACGTTAAACCTCCCTGCACATAAGCAATGTAGGGAGGTTTTATCGGTGCGTCCGCGGTAAGCTCCAACGAGGCGCCGCCGACAAAAGTGCCCGCTGCCATAATGACTTGTTCGCGATATCCCGGCATATCCCACGGCTCCGGTTGAACGTATGCGTCGATCGGAGATACTGCCTGAATGATCCTACAAAAAGCGATCAGTTTGTCTGGGTCCTCAAAAAAGATAGAACGAATGATGTCACCGCATCGTTTTCCGCATTCCGGAAGGGTTTTGTAACCCATTTTGCGGAAAGCGCTGCCAAACAACAAGCTTCCTTTCAGCGCACACGCTACGACGTGCGGAGCAAGGAATAATCCTTGATAGAAGTTTTGATAACCCGGGGCGTATGAGCCGATCTCCGTGCCAAGGGACGGCGCAGTTAAGCTGAATGCAACCTGTTCGATCAAGTCCTTTCGCCCTGCCGCATAGCCGCCGGACGGCGCAAGCCCGCCGCCGATGTTCTTTGTAAATGACCCGACTATAATATCCGCGCCGGCTGCCGTGGGTTCCTCCGTTTCCACAAATTCGCCGTAGCAGTTGTCCACAAAAATGATGGCGCTTGACCTTTGTTTGACAAAAAAGATGGCTTCTCTGAGCTGTTCGATGGAAAAAGCGTCTCTGTCGCTATATCCCCTCGATCTGGTCAAAAAAACGATTTTCGGATCATGTTTTAAGGCTTTTTCGATGGCTTCGTAATCAAAAACGCCTTCTTTGCATAAATCGACTTGTTCATATTTTACGCCGTAATCAACGAGGGAGCCGATGCCGGGCTGCGTAATTACGTTAAGCAACGTATCGTACGGTGCGCCGGTGATCGAAAGCAAGGTATCGCCGGGACGAAGTAAACCGTACAAAGACACCTTTAACGCATGCGTGCCGCTGGCAAAATACGGCGAAGCGATCGCGTCCTCCGCGCCAAGTGTTTTTGCAAACACCGTGTTTAAGGTTTCCCTGCCTATCTCGCCGTAACCGTACCCTGTCGTACCTTTCAAATGACGTTCCGCAACTCTGCATTCGCGAAAAGCGGAAAGAACTTTCTCCGTGTTCTCCAATGCGACGGCGTCGATTTCTTTGAAGAGTGCTTCGTTCTCGCGTTCGCACTCATTTAACAGTTTGATTGCTTGTTCTCTTGTCTTCATAATGCTCCGTTATACGTTTCGCAAATCATATTTGCGTTTTCTTCAAGTGTTTTTTCCGAAACGGACACTTTAAATGCGTCCTTATATTGTTTGAACCAGGTAATTTGTCGCTTGGCGTAGTTGCGCGTGTTCTTTTTGATCAGTTCGACGGTTTCTTCTTCCGTCATTTCGCCGTTCAGATAAGGCGCCCATTCCTTGTACGCGATGGCTTGCATACATTGTTTGTCAAACCCTATCCCGCTTTGCAGCAACGTCAAAACCTCCTGTTTTAATCCTTGCTTGATCATTTTATCAACGCGACGATTGATGTTGTCGTACATCTTCTCCCGCGGAAGGTCGGTCAAAAACATAAGATAAGGATATTTTGCTTTTGCAAAATCGTCTTCCCTTTTGCCGCCGGTCAATGCTTTTTCAATGGCGCGGATCACCCTTTTTTCGTCGTTAACGTGCAGTTTGTCGGCAGTTTCGGGATCAAGGGAACGCAATTTATCGTGCATGTATTGCTTTCCCCTTTCCGCAGCCTCTTTCAGCAGCGTCTCACGAAGCGCGGGATCGTATTCGCCGGAAAAAGAAAGATCATACAAAACGGCGTTGATGTAAAGCCCCGTTCCGCCGCAAATAATGGGGACCTTTCCTTTTTGAAGGATCTCATCGATCGCGCGTGCGGCTTGTGCTTTGTATTCCGCTGCCGTGAAGGTAGACTGAGGATCCACGACGTCGATCATATAATGCGGAACTCCCTGCATTTCTTCCGCGCGTATTTTTGCCGTGCCGATATCAAGCCCGCGATAGATCTGCATCGAGTCGGAGGAAATGATCTCCCCATCCAGTTTTTTTGCGCAGGCGACGGCAAGATCCGACTTTCCCGTTCCCGTCGCGCCACCGATGATCAGTAGCGGCTTCATACGATCCTTTTGAAGAGAGTTTCCAGGTCTCTCTTGGTATAAACGTAATAAACGGGCCTGCCGTGCGGGCATTGGAGGGGCAATCCTTCCTTGAAATACACCTTCATCAGCTCGTCGATTTGATCGTCTGTCAAATAAGTATTTCCCTTTATAGAGCTGCGGCAAGCGGCGTAAGCCAATCGTTCGCGTATGATGCCGTCCTCCTTTTCGGGACGATCGGATAAGACGTGTTTGATCAATAAATTAACGTCGATGGAGGACAAAATACTTGGGATCGACGTCAGTTTAAATGCGTCCGTTCCGAAAGGAACAAGTTCGATCCCCAATTCACGAAGCGCGGAAAGTTTGCTTTCTACGATCTGATACTCCGCAGGATTGACTTCGATCGTCAAGGGATAAAGCAACGGTTGGATGACGATATCACCGTTTTCATATTCCGAAAGGAGTTTGTCGTAGCGCAAACGCTCCACGGCGGCGTGTTGATCCACGATGATAAAGTTATCGCCTTTTTCAAGCAAAAGATACGTGCCGAAAACCTGCCCGACAACGCGATACATTTGCTTTGTTTCGGTGAGTTCCTGTTGCGTTTCCTTGGCTTTTTCGCGGTTTTTGATAAAGTTTTCAATGACACCGCGCTCGATCTCCGTTTCTTCACGTAATTGTTCCTGTTTTTGTCCGAAAGGAGAAAAGGCAAAGGTTTGCGTGGGAGCCACCGACTCGGCGGGCTCTTCTGGCGCGCTGTCAAAAAACGGCATCTGCTGTGCGATCGGCTGCTCCGCTTCGTCCGTCAGGGTCTCAAATTGCACTCTGCGTTCTTCGATATCCGCTTCGACCGCGTTCTTGATCGCGTGATAAACGGCGGAGAAAACCTGATTGCCGTCACTAAAACGAACTTCCGCTTTGGTCGGATGCACGTTGACGTCGATTTTTGCGGGAGAAAGCTCGATGGAAAGAACGGTCACGGGATAGTTTCGCTTCATCAAATACTGCTGATAAACGGTGGAGATGGCGCTTGTGATGTTTTGATTGTCGCACACACGGCCGTTTACGATGGCGATCTGATAGGTGCGATTCATCTTAAAATACGTGCTTCTGCTTGCATAGCCCGTCACGACGATACCGTTTTTCTCATAATTGAGCGGCAATAGGTTTTGCCACATATCTTCACTGAAGATGCTCTTGATCGCATTACCGAGTCCCTTTCCGTCGGAGGAATAAATCTTTTGGTTTTGATCGGATAAGGAGATTGCAATCGTGGGATTGGCAAAAATCAACTTGATCACGGTATTTTTAACGTCGGATAGTTCACCGGAGGGTGTTTTAAGAAATTTCAAACGTGCGGGCGTATTGAAAAACAGATTGGAAACGGTGATCTCCGTCCCATTGTTGATCGGAGCAATACCTTCTTCCTCCACTTCTCCGCCGCGCAGTTTCAAGTAGTTTCCGATTTCCGCATCCGTGGTTTTGCTTTTGATCTCAACCATCGAAACAGACGCGATGCTCGGAAGCGCCTCACCGCGGAACCCAAGAGTTTTGATGTCCGTCAGATCTTCCGCTAAGCGGATCTTGCTTGTGGCGTGCGGTAAAAATGCGGTTTTTAGATCGTCTTTTTCGATGCCGCAACCGTTGTCAATGACCTTGATTTCGTCAAGACCCGCGTTGACGATCGAAACGTCGATCTTCGTCGCGCCGGCGTCGATGGCATTTTCAACCAACTCTTTGATAACGGAGGCAGGTCTTTCGACGACCTCTCCTGCGGATATCTTGTTATAAACCGAACTGTCCAATTTGATGATCTTCATCATTTTACCCTCGAAACAAGATCGGAGAGGATGGAGAACGCCTGCATCGGTGAAATGGTGTTCATATCGATGGCTTTCAGCTCTTCCTCCAGCTTCAAATACTTCTCATTTACCTGCGTTTCAAACATACTTCCCTGCACAACGTCGTCTTTTGTGACTTCGCCTTGGATCATGATTTGATTTGTGTCGCGATATTTTGACGTTTCTTCCAAGATCTTTGTGATGGCTTTAGCGCGCGCGACTACGCTGTCGGGGACACCTGCGAGCGCGGCAACTTCCGCGCCAAAGCTCTTGCTTGCCTCGCCTCTTGCGATTTTGTGCAAGAATACGACCTTTCCGTTAGCTTCGTTTGCCAAAACACGATAGTTCTTTACGCCGGAAAGACGGGTTTCAAGATCGGTCAGTTCATGATAATGCGTTGCAAACAAGGTTTTTGCTTTGATCTTTTTGACAACGGCTTCCATAACTGCCCATGCGATGCCCAAACCGTCGTAAGTGGACGTCCCCCTACCGATTTCGTCAAGGATCAACAGGCTGTTTTGCGTGGCGTTGTTCAATATGGTCGCAACTTCCACCATCTCTACCATAAAGGTGCTTTGTGCATAAGCAAGGTCGTCGCCTGCGCCGATACGCGTAAAGATACGGTCCGTTAAGGCTATCTCAGCCTTTGAAGCGGGAACAAAGCTTCCGATATGGGCAAGTAACGTGATCAAAGCCACTTGGCGCATATACGTGCTTTTACCCGACATATTGGGCCCTGTGATGATCATGGTCTTGCAATTATCATCCAAAAGCGCGTCGTTGGCAATAAAGTTTCTTGCACCGACGATCTTCTCCACCACCGGGTGTCTGCCGTTTTCGATCAGGATATTTTTTACGGATTTGCCGATTTTGGGACGGACATAATCATATTCGACCGCAACGTCGGCAAGCGACAAAAGCGCATCAAGCTCGGCAAGTGCGTTTCCGATCTTAAGCAATGATGCTACTTCGTTTAAAAGTAAGGATTTGAAACTCTCGAAAATTTCTATTTCAAGATCCAAAGCGCGCGTTTCCGCCGTTAGGATCTGTTCTTCCATTTCTTTTAGTTCTTCCGTGATAAAGCGTTCCCCATTGACAAGGGTCTGCTTGCGTTGGTAGCGGAACGGAACGAGGTTGAGGTTGCCTTTGCTGACCTCAATATAGTATCCGAAAACCTTGTTGTATCCGATATGTAAGGTTTTGATGCCGGTGGCTTCCTTTTCGGTTTGTTCAAGTGAAGCAAGCCACTCTTTCCCTTCCGTTTTGGCAGAGCGACAGTGATCCAATTCGTCATTGTATCCTTTTAGGATAAAACCACCGTGCTTATATTCCGCACCGCAATGATCGGGATCAAGCGCTTTGATCAGCTCGTCTGCGATGGGATGTTTGGAAGGAAGGGTCGACGCGATTTTTTTCAAAAGCGAAGAGGACGCCGCGGCGATAGCTTTTTTTAGCTCGGGACAAAGGCGCAAACTCAGCGCCAACTGCAACATATCGGAGGGCGTCACGTTCCCGTAGGCGCAACGTCCCGCGATCCTCTCCAGATCCCACATTTCGGAAAGCATCTTTTTGATATTTGCGCGCTCCTCGTCGTGCGCGGTCAAAAACTCAACGGCGTCAAGCCTGTCGTTGATGACCTTTTCCTCCAAAGAGGGATAGTCCAACCATTTGCGCAGTTTTCTGACGCCCATTGCCGTAGTGGTTTTGTCGATGACCCAAAACAAAGAGCCCTGCTTTTTGCGTTCGCGGCTTGTTTCGACAAGTTCCAAGTTGCGACGCGCGGAACCGTCCAAAACCATATATTTTTTATCGTTGTAATAGCTGAGCTTTGTAAATTGCGGCAGAGCTCTTTTTTGCGTTTCGTGCAAATATTCATTAAGAGCGCCCGCAGCCGCCAAAGCAAATTTTTTATCGGAAACTTCAAACGAATCCAAGGTGGAAACGTTCAACGCCTTGGTCAAAGACTCATAAGCGGTTTTGTACTTAAACGCCCATTCGTAATAGGCTTGCATTTTGGGAAATTTTCCATTTAACAACGAGGAGACTCGCTCGTTATACTCGCACCCTGCCGAATTGGCGATGATCTCGGACGGCATAACCGCCGCAAAAAAGTCGTCAAGTGCGGAAGCTACGTCATCTACTCTTTGCTCGTAAAGATTAAATTCGCCCGTAGTGATATCCGCCCAAGCATAGCCGACGTCATGATCGGAAATGAAAAGAGAAACAAGATAATTGCTTTTTTCCTCTTTTACCATGCTTTCATCGATGACGGTGCCCGCCGTAACAACGCGAATGACGGAACGATCAACGATGTCCTTGCCGGGAGGCGGGACGGTGGAAAGTTGCTCGCATATAGCCACTTTGTATCCTTTGGATACAAGTCTTGCAATATAGCCATCGACGGCGTGATACGGTACGCCGCACATCGGCGCACGGTTACCGCTGCCGCAGTCTCTTCTCGTCAAGGTCAGTTCAAGCTCACGCGAAGCTCTCTCCGCATCATCGAAAAACATCTCGTAAAAATCGCCCAAACGATACATCAAGATCGCGTCTTCGTATTGTTCTTTCGTTTCGCGGTATCTTTGCATCATCGGCGACAACGATTCTTTGGGAAGATCCTTGTAATTCATTTCTTTTCTCCTTGGGAGATCTCGCCAAACAGCGAGGCGCTTCTCGATTTTGTGATTTTAACGTTGACGAACGAGCCGATCAAAGATGGATCACCGTCAATCGTCACAAGCCTGCCGGAATCCGTCCTGCCGCAAACCGTACCGGGATATTTGGGGTTGACGTCCTCAATCAATATTTCGTATACGTTGCCGAGATACAGGTCGGACAGCTCTTTTGTGATGTCGTTTTGCAATTTGACAAGGCGCGTGATCCTTGATTTCTTAACGTCCGCGGGGATTTGCTCCATTGTAGCCGCAGGCGTGCCTTTTCTCGGCGAATAAACAAAGGTAAACGCGTTGGAGAAGCGCACTTTTTTGACAAGATCGCACGTTAAAAGAAAGTCTTCTTCCGTTTCGCCGGGGAAACCGATCATAATGTCGGAAGTAATGCCGACGTCGGGCATCTTTGCTTTAATGTAATCAATGATCTCAAGATATTGCTCAACCGTGTATTTGCGGTTCATGCGACGCAAGATCTCATTGCTACCCGATTGAATCGGCAGATGAATGTTGTGACAAATGTTGGAAGAGGCGGCGATCACGTCAACCACTTCCTTGTTGAAGTCTTTGGGGTGACTTGTCATAAAGCGCAAGCGGAATTTTCCGTCCAAAGCAGCGATCTCCTTTAAAAGACCGGCAAAATTTGTGCCGTCTTTGAGGTCGTTTCCATACGAATCCACGTTTTGACCAAGCAGCGTGATTTCCTTGTATCCTTCGGATAAAACCTGCTTTACGTCCGCAATAACGTCAGCAATCGCCCTGCTGCGCTCGCGACCTCTGACGTACGGAACGATGCAATAGGTGCAAAAATTGTTGCATCCGTACATGATGTTGATCCAGGCATTGGTGCCGCTTGTACGGTAGATCGGAAGCTCTGTTGAAAGATCAACGGTCGGATCTTCGTTGACCGCAATACGAGATTTTGCGCGTTTTTCTTGCAAAAGAACGGGCAGTTTGTCCAAAGAATTGGTGCCCAAAATGATGTCGACAAAGGGGAACTTCTTTTTGAGTGCTTCCGCGCCGCCCTTTTGTTGTGTCATGCAACCGACAACGACGATGGTCTTATCCGGATCGGCCTTTTTCATGGATTTTAAAGCGCCGATGTTGCCGTATGCACGCTTCTCCGCAGTGTCACGTATACAACAAGTGTTGAAAACGATCACGTCGGCTTCTTCATAAGAAGAAGCCGCGTCGTATCCGATATCAACAAGCATGCCCGCGATTTTTTCGGATTCGTGGACGTTCATTTGGCATCCGTATGTTACGATAAAGTATTTCATCAAAGTCGCGCCAAAGATGAAGAATTTAAAAAATTACTCTTGCTCGTCAAGGAGGCGATTGTATTCCTCAAAAACACCGTCAACGATGTCGTCGTCAAGTTCGATCTCAAAGCTGTCTTCACCGTTGCGCCCTCTCGTTACCTTGAAAACGAGCGCCTCATCGTCGTCCATCCCTTCAAGGAGTTCGACGGGCTGAAGAATGGCGTAAAAATTCCCCTTGTATGCGATTCCCGCAATTTCGACAAAGTCGACTTCCTGTCCGTCACCGGTGGTAAGAGTAATGATATCATCGTTTTCCATATTATTTCTCCTTTTTTGGAAAGATACAATAATTATAAAGTAATTTAAGTAAAATAGCAATAAATTAATAAGAAAACCTGAAGAATGATTTTTTTCATGCAAAACATACTATTTTGATGAAAAAAGGACGAAAAATAGTAGTATTTAGTTTAATTATCCTGTCGATCGTTTTGCTTATTGGGGCAATGAGCTTTCTTTGGGTTACTTTTGACGACGCAAAGCTCAACGCAAATGCTCTACCGACAGAAAAGAAACGCTTTTTATATCTTGACAAAAACGGTGAAACCCTAAAGGGCGGCGATTACGTTACGATCGATAAGATTTCTAAACACATTCAAAACGCATTTATCGCAATAGAAGACAAAAGATTTTATACGCATAACGGTATTGATCAAAAAAGGCTTATCGGCGCCGCTATAAACAATATAAAAACAAAGTCTTTTTCCCAAGGTGGCTCAACGATCAGCAATCAACTGATCAAAAACACCCATCTCGATGGCGAAAAAACGTTTAAAAGGAAGCTAAAAGAGGCGAAAATTACGCTGGAACTTGAAAAAAATTACTCAAAAGAGCAAATTTTAGAAATGTATTTGAACGTGATTTATTTCGGAAAGGGGATTTATGGCGTAAAAAACGCTTGCGAAATCTTGTATCACAAATCCCCGATGGACGTATCGCCCGTTGAAGCTGCGTCTCTTGCCGCGACAGTCGCAAACCCATCAAAATTTTCCGCCATTAAGGATTACAATCAAAATCTTCAAAGGACTCGGCTGGTTTTGTCGCTGATGCATTCCGAAAAATACCTTACCGATGCAGAATATGTGAACGCTATTGATGGGAATATTATTATAAATTATAGCAATTCCGATAGTAATTGTGTCGATTTTTACGTTAAATCAACATATTTTGAAGCAAAACAGATCCTTTCGGATAAAAGCGTATCCGTCTTTAAAGCGCCCTATCAAGTCTATACCTATTTTGATCCGATTATCCAAATGGCGATAACAGAAGCCATGCAATCATACGAAAACAAGGCTCAAAAAGAAATAATCGTTGCAGACAATAAATCAAGAGAGATCGTAGCATATGCATCAACCGACCCTGCAACTTTTGATTTAAAACGACAACCGGGATCCTTGTTAAAACCTTTTTTATACGCAAAAGCCATCGATTTGGGGAAATTGCTGCCCGATTCACCGGTTTTAGATCAAGAAATAGAGATAAACGGCTACAAACCAAACAATTACGGAAAAGATTATGCCGGATGGATCACGGCGCGCGACGCCCTATCCAACTCTAAAAACACGGTTGCGGTCAAGTTGCTCTACGATTTAGGCGTTGATACGGCAATTAATACCTTACAAAACACCGGCATCAAGCTCTCTGATAAAGACAAAACCTTATCGTTGGCGCTTGGCGGTACTACCTACGGTTCTTCGATGTCCGAGTTGGTCGAAGGCTATTTGACCCTTGCAAACCAAGGAAAACACGCAAAAACCGCTTTTATTGAGAAGATCGTTGATGCAAACGGAAAGATCGTTTATCAAAATCCAATGGAAGAAGCGCAAGTATTCTCTCCCGAAGCGGCATATTTAACAACGGATATGCTTAAAACCGCTGCGCAAAGCGGCACTGCAAAGCAACTACGTTATTTACCTTATGAAATTGCGGCAAAAACAGGCACCGTAGCCGCTACTTGCGGGAATTCCGACGCTTGGTGCGCGGCTTATACCTCCATTCATACGTTTGTATGCCGTTTTTCCGGCATTGAACGATCGATGGACGACAGTGTCACCGGAGGCAATTTGCCTACAAAAACCATTCGATCCGCGATGAAAAACGTCTACAAAGACCATTTACCTGTGGATATTGATCGCCCTGCAACCCTAAAAATGGCGACTATTGACAAGACGATCAAAGAAACTTTCCACAAGCTTGTTCCGTATAAAAACTGCGGATTTGGTGTGGAGGAAAGCATCTATATTACAAAGAATTATCAATTTGACGCGGTCGATCCCGAGGTTTTGCTCCTCGGAGGGTTGAAAACGCAGACCGTTGAGGATTTTTTGTGCGTCACCTTCACCCCGTTTGACGGAGTGGATTACGAAGTATATCTTAACGGAAAGCGGTGCCAAAAACAAAACGACTTGTATTTTGCGGAAAAAGATCGTTTTCCGATCGCAAAACTTCAGATCTTATGCAAAAAGAACGGCGCAATGCTTTGGAAAACGACAAGATTGATCAGTTTGTTTTAGAGTTTTATGACTTCTACGTCGGAAAGAGCGTCTGCAACCAACGATTCCACGTCAAGCGCCGCTTCTGCACTGCGAACAAGGTCGGGCTTGGGCTTAATGACAGGATATTTGGGCAAGAATACCGTGCAACAATCTTCATACGGCTCAATGCTTTTATCAAACGTGCCGATCTCTCTTGCCGTAGCAATGATCTCTTCCTTATCCATTCCGATCAAGGGACGAAAAACGGGCAACGTCTGCACGGTTTCGTTTGTAACAAGGATGCTTTCCTGCGTTTGCGACGCCACTTGCGCCAAGCTTTCGCCCGTGGTAATACTCCCGCATCCGTACTGTTTGGCAAGTCGCTCGGCGATGCGCATCATGATACGGCGCATGATCGTGATCATATACTCTTCGGGACATTTCTCGTGGATTTGACGCTGTATTTCGGTAAATGATACCACAAATAGGTCAAAACCGCCCTGATACGACGAGAGGATCTTGGCAAGGTCAACGACCTTTTGTTTTGCCATCGGGCTGGTATAGGGAAAGCTGTGAAAATGCACACCCATCATCTTCATACCGCGCTTTGCCATACGATAAGCAGCGACGGGACTGTCAATTCCGCCCGAGAGCAAAACGATGCCTTTGCCGGAGCACCCCACCGGCATGCCGCCTGCACAAAGCACTTTGTCGGCAAAAATAAAAGTGTGCCCTTCTTCGCGCACGTCAACGAAGATCTCTTTTTCGGGCGAAAAGAGGTCCACTTTCAATTTCGGATTATAGGAAAGAGCCGCCGCACCGAGCTCCATCGCAATTTGCTGTGAGTTTAAAGGGTACTTTTTATCCGCGCGGTTGACCGTAAAGCGGAAGGATCCGCTCTGCGGCAAAAAAGAAAGGCATCCCTTTTTCAATACGTCCAAATCGGTGGGCAATTTCAAAGCAAGGCTGTAAGAATGCAGCCCAAAGACTTTTTTCACGCGAGATTCTATGTCAAAAACGTCATCGTCGGCAATATTTTCGATAAGATAGCGTCCATGCATGCGATTAAGGTTGAATTTGATCCCCTTTAACGCAAATTTGATGTTGTCAAGAAGCTGTTTTTCAAATGAAAAACGGTTTTTCCCTTTCAAATAGATCTCGCCAAAACGCAAAACGATAACTTTCTCCATATTATTTCCCCACGTATTTCTTTAACACTTCGTAATTTGTTTTAATGGCGTCAACGAGGCAAACAACTTCATCAAAGATGTTTTCTCTGCCGAAACTGACGCGCAAAACGCCGTCAGAATACTCTTTTAACCCAAGCGCAGCGGGAATGCGATCATGCGAGCGGCGTGCCGAACAAGCAGAGCCTGTGCCCACCAAACAACAGGCACTTTCCAAGGCGTGCTGCAGCACTTCTCCGCGAACGGTCTTAAATGCAAACGTAAATATATGCGGCGAGCACTTTTCGTCCGAAACGTACTTGATCTCTTCGATTTCGGACAAACTCTCTTTCAAATACTCGATAAAGGAGAGATATTTTGCGCTGTTATCGGCAAGTTCCTTAACGGCGCGTTCCGCAGCATAGGCAAACGCCATAATTCCGGAAACGTTTTCGGTGGAGGAACGATTGCCGCTCTCCTGTCCGCCTCCGTACAAAAGGGGCGAAATCGACATACCCTTTTTAACATACAGCGCGGCGACCCCCTTTGGCGCACCGATTTTGTGTCCGCTGATCGTGTACAAATCAACGTTCAACTCGGCAAGATTAACGGAGACCTTTCCAAATGCTTGGACACCGTCCGAATGAAAAATCACGGAAGGATTACGGCTTTTTGCCAAACTCACGAGACGCGCGATATCGTTGATCGCACCCGTTTCATTGTTGACGTGCATCACGGAAACAAGCGACGTGTTTTGATCGATCAGCGTTTTAAAAACCTCCGCGTCAACCCTACCTACGCCGTCAACGGGACAGATCCTAACCTCATATCCCATGTTTTTCAAGGCATTTGCCGAATTAAATACTGCGGGATGCTCTACAGCGGAAATCACAACGTTGGAGTTGCGGCGCTTCTTGGTGCAAAAAACAGCTTGATTATCGGCCTCTGTCCCTGATGACGTAAAGATCAACGACCCGTTTTGCCCCTTTAAACAGCGCAATATCTTTTCACGAGATTCCGTAATCAAATTGTGCGTTTCAACCGAAAGGCGGTAATTTGCCGAAGGGTTATAAAAAACCTGTTGGTCGTATTGATTGACGATGTCGCCAACCGTATCATCCACTCGTGTTGTCGCTGCGTTGTCAAAGTATTTAACGCTCATTTTCGGCCCCTCCGATCAAAGCAAGCGCAAAGTCATCCAATGCCAACAAATACGTTTTGTCATTGACTTTTACAAGTCTGTTTATATTTGCCTGCGTATTATCGTTTGCGCTGTTTTTTATAGCAATTCTGTTTTTGAGGAAGGTTAAAACAGTAATATCCTTTTGTAAAAAGTCGGAATTTTCCGAATTTTTTAGAACGGTCAAATCGGAAATCGCAAAATGGAAAGTGTGATTACCTCCCGTCACATCCAAACCGGTTTCCGTAAAGTGATAGTCAAAGTAAGATGCCTTTTTCCCAAGCAAAAGCATCGTCAAAACAGCCGCTGTGATCCAAACACCCGGGAGAATCAGCATCAAATAGCGTTCAAACAAAACAAACAAAACCACAAGAGCGAGCGAGACGGTGATCGAAAGAATGCAAACGTACAACAAAACCCTCTTTACGAAAGCAAGCGTCGGATCGGTATTGATGATCTTATAATCGTAATTCATTGCTTTTTCACCTTTTGCGCCGCATTATGTTTGATTGTGGTCGTAAAATTGCCCACTTTCACAATATAATCGCCGTTGCGCTTGATTCCGGTAACAAGCGCGATGCGCCCTATCTTTTTGATATACACTTCGTCGCCTACTTCGGCAACGCCGCCAACGAGCTCCGGCTCGATATCCTCTTCTTCGATCTCTTCACGGTTGGCGATCTCTTCAATACGTTTCCTGAGCTTTGCCGCTTCAAAAAAGTCTTTGGGTTCGGGATTATCCAACAGTTTTTTCAGCTCCGCCAAGATGTCGTTGACCTCTTCCAAGGATTCCGCAACACGACGCTTAACCTCCGATCGAACAGTGGCGGAAATCTTTTCACGCAAGACAAAAAGCTTGTTCTTTTCCTCTTGCAACGCCTTTCTTTCGGCGCGAAGTTCGTCATTTAAGCGCTTCTCTTGATCCTTTTCCGCTTCTGCGGCGCGACGCGCTTGGTCGGCGGATAACAGTACCTGATCAAAATTTACCCTTTCCGCCCCCACCTTTTGCTTTGCTTCATCGATGATCGTACGGTCAAGTCCGAGCCTTGCCGCGATCTGCAGCGCGTTTGACGTGCCCGGCACCCCAATCACAAGGTGAAACGTGGGCTCATAGGTTTCCGGATCAAAGTCCATAGAGGCGTTTTCCACCCCGGTCGTGCTATAAGAATATTCTTTTAACTTTCCGTAGTGCGTGGTGATGATCGCTTTTGCCCCACTTTGTCTGATACGCTCCGTAATGCAAACGGCAAGCGCTGCTCCCTCGTCCGGATCGGTTCCCGCGCCAAGCTCGTCAAGAAGTATTAACGAGCGCTCGTTAAATTCGCTTAGGATATCAACGATGTTTTTGATATGCGATGAAAAGGTGCTGAGGCTTTGCTCGATGCTCTGCTCATCGCCGACGTCGCAAAATACGTGGTCAAAGACGGATATCTCGCTTTCCTCTTCTGCGGGAACGTAAAGGCCGCACGCCGTCATAAGCACAAATAAGCCGACCAGTTTTAGCGAAACCGTCTTTCCGCCCGTATTGGGCCCTGTGATCAGCAAAACGTTGTAATCCTTGCCGATCTTTACGCTGACGGGCACGACTTTTTCTTTGGGGATCAACGGGTGACGCCCTTTCTTGATGTCGATATAACCGCGATCGTTCAAAATGGGTTGCGTTGCTCTCGTTGAAAGCGCATACGCTGCGCGCGCAAAGATCACGTCCATCGAAGTAATGATCTCGTAATCCGCCATCAGTTCGTCAAAAATGACGGCGACACGCGCGGTAAATTCATGCAAGATCCTGTCGATCTCCGCCTTTTCGTCGGCGAGCAACATCTTAAGCTCGTTGTTCATCTCCACGATCGCCATCGGCTCGACATACAGGGTCGCGCCTGATGCGGATCGATCGTGGACCAATCCGTGGATAGCTCCTTTAAACTCTTTTTTCACAGGGATCACATAGCGATCGCCGCGCATAGTGACCACGTTGTCTTGCAATGCCTTTTGATATTCCGGCGTAGAAATATAACTGTTTAGTTTTGCCCGTAACCTTTCCCCGTTGCGCTTGATCTCGCGGCGTATCGCACCGAGCTTTTCCGAAGCACAGTCGTTCATTTCCGTTTCGGAAAAGATGCTGCGATCGATTTCTTCGGCAAGCGTGTTTTGCAAAAACAACTGATTTGCCATTTTGGTAAGAACCGGGGCACGCGTCGGGTCAATTTTTGCAATGGAGTTTTTGAGGTTTCTTGTCAAGCGCAACAGCCGTGCGATCTTTAAGAGTTCCCCCATCGTCAAAACGGAAAGCTTTTTTGCACGGATAAGCGACTCTGTGATCTCGTCAACTTCAAAAGAGGGAAAGCAATTGCATCCGTTCATTGCGTAAAAGGCTTCCGCCGTTTCGTTTTGAAGGGCTTTTACGGCAAAAAGGTCGCCGCTCGGCTCATAAGCGAGAATGGCGGCTTTCCCCTTTTCACTCCCCGCGCACATTGCAACGGCGGCAAGGATCTTATCCAGCTCCAACGATTTTACGCTTTTATTCACGGCAGTCCTCCGCAATGATTTTGTTCATTTCGCGCTTTTCTTCTTCATTTAACATAGCCCATCTGTAAAAACGGGTTTTGTTATCTTTGGGATAAAGTGTCGGTTTATCCTCGTACATTGTAAAGTCACATCCCACCGAACGCCGACGCGCGATCAGATAGCGTCCGTCCGAGTTTTCGTAAAAGAGGACGTTATTACCCTTGCAAGTTGCGCAATCGTAGCCGTACGCAACCGAAAACGGACAATGTGCAAAGCTCATAAGCGCCACTTTCCCATATCTGAAAGCAAGATTTCCCTGTGAAGGGTTTTCAACGGAAGCGCCCACGAAGTCCGCATCCGCAAAGAGCGACGCCGAATACTTGTTAAACACGTTTGCGCCGAATCCGACGATGAACGGACGTTTTAACTCGCGCGCCAACGAAATGCCGTATAGGTTGTCCGTATAAATGCCCAATCCGTCAACGTCCTTAATCAGCTGCGCCAAACGCGGGAGCTCCTCGCCCCGGATGATGCGCGGCAAGCGCAGATAGCAACGCCTCTCGCGGGCATCCTTAATAAATTCGGAGACCGTTTTAACATCAACAACTTCAGGAGCAAGGACAAACGCAGTCGCCCCCTCATATTGTTTGCCGTATGTTAGGTCCGATATCTCAAACACGACGCCGGTTCTCTCTTTAGATCCCTCCGATTGCGGAAGAATATCGGAAAAAGTGTAGTGCGGCGTTCGCAAAGCGATGATTTTTTTGCGAAGATCGGACAAGAGTTCTCGCCTGAGCTCGTTGATCTCCGCCGTCGGAACAAAAACGCCGCCTGTCGTCATGTCGGAAACGTTTTCAATGAGGAAATCGGAGCCCCCTACCTTTGACAGTTTTTCGACAATTGCGGCATTATCCGATGAGTTTGATTTTTGCAGACATGAGATCGTTTGCCTACTTACGCAAACGTCCCCTGATTTCGCCGTTACGCGAAGCGGCACCCCAACCTCGCCCTCTATCGAAAGACAGACGGGCAATGTATTTTTAATATTTTCCGAGGCGGAAACCGCTTTTGCATTTGTCGTCAAGCGCAGTTCGTCACCCGATTGAACACAGTCGCTGACAGGGATCACGTACGCGCCGTTTTCCTCTTTGACAGACGTAACGTCACTTCCGCCCACTTCGACGCCTTGGCGCAGGATCTTAAAACCATCGCCTTTGGCGATCATATGATCGGAAGTCACTCGGGCGAACTTAAAGCCATTTTTCAAAAAAGTTGAAAGCACTTTCCCAACCGCAACGCCGATGTGCGAGGAAGTTTTGACGTTGATCAGTGGTTTGCTTTTACACAAAGTGTAGCCATCAAAGTATCCGCGATTGAAACTTTCGGACAAACGCTCCAGGTCTTCTCTCACATCAATTCCGTCCAAAAGATCTTTGTAATACTTTACTGCGGCGTAAACGTATAAAGGACGTTTGAGCCTACCTTCAATCTTGACGGAATCAACGCCGAATGAAGACAGTTTCCTCACCTTTTCGCCATAGGAAAGATCTTTGGGCGACAGTAGCTTTCCCGTTTTCAGTTTGCGTCCGTTTTCATCAAAAGCGGAATACGTTAAGCGGCAAGCTTGATTGCAAACGCCCCTGTTACCGCTCTGCCCATACATTTTGCTACCGAGCAAGCAACCGCCGGAAAAGCTGACGCAGACGGCGCCCTGCACAAAAACCTCAACTTCATCCACGTACTTTTTGATCTCAAAAACGTCGGACAAAAGCGCTTCTCGTGACAAAATCACACGTTTGATACGTAAGCCTTTGAGCGCTATGACATCAAGTGGGTTTTGCACGCCCGCTTGTGTGGAAAGATGGAGGGGGATGTCGGTGTTTTCGGACAG
>DFFS01000046.1 GCA_002371075.1 Christensenella sp. UBA3770 | reverse complement strand
CGTAAACGCAGCGTGGAAGAGGACGTGGAGTACTACAGCGTGCTGCGCGCCTTTGGCGCCATCAAAAGGGCGGACGTCGTTTTTATCGTGGTTGATGCCGAAGAGGGCTTGACCGAGCAAGACGTCAGGATCGCCGGAAAGGTTCACGAAGAGGGCAAGGCAAGCATCGTTGTGATGAACAAGTGGGACAAGATCGAAAAAGACACCCACACGGTGGAAAAATTCAACAAAGACCTCAAGGAAAAATTGAAGTTTATGGATTACTTTGTTCCCGCTTACGTTTCGGCGCTGACCGGCAAACGCGTGGATAAACTTTTGGACGAGGCAAAGCGCGTGGTCGAAAACGCAAAACGTCGTATTACGACGGGCATTGTCAACGACGTCGTGATGAACCTTGTCGCCATGAACGAGCCACCCACGAAAAACGGGCGTCGTCTCAAGATCTTTTTCGCAACGCAGGCAAGCGTTTGCCCGCCCGCGTTCGTGGTTTTCACCAACGATTCTTCGCTGATGCATTTTTCCTATCTGCGTTATTTGGAAAACGGCGTCAGGGAATCGTTTGATTTTTCCGGTACCCCGATTCGCATAATTGTGCGTGACAAAACGGAAGAAAATGAGTATAATGAGTAATCGGAGGTTCTTATGAAGTACGAATCACTGACCAAAGAAGAACTAAAAAGCAACCTTTCTGCCGAGAAAAAGAAGTACAACTCTTTTCTCAAAGAGAAACTTGCTTTGGATATGTCCAGAGGAAAGCCCGCCTCCGATCAACTTGACCTGGCAATGCCTCTTTTGTCCGAACTCAGCAAAGACACCAAGTTTCCCAAGGGCCCCGATTACAGAAACTATGGTCTTTTGGACGGCATTCCCGAGCTGAAAAAGCTGTTTTCTGAGCTTTTTGACATTCCGGAAGAGTATGTTTTCTTGGGCGGCAACAGCTCTTTGAATTTGATGTACGACATGGTTTCGGACTCTTTGCTTACCGGCGTTTTGGGCTCCACTCCTTGGGTGCGCCTGCCTGCAAAAGTCAAGTTCATTTGCCCCGTGCCCGGTTACGACAGGCATTTTAACATCTGTGAGAAGTTGGGGATCGAGATGATCTCCGTTCCGATGACCGAAGACGGCCCCGATATGAACATCGTGGAGAGTTTGGTCGCTTCCGATCCTTACATCAAGGGAATTTGGTGCGTGCCGCGTTTCTCCAATCCGGGCGGGGTGGTCTACTCCGAAGAGGTGGTCCGTCGCCTTGCGACGATGAAAACCGCCGCTGCGGATTTTAGGATCTATTACGACAACTCTTATTTCGTCCACGTTCTTTCGGATGATGCTCCCAAATTGGAAAACATCTTCCGCATCGCCAAGGAATTCGGCACGGAGGACCGCATTTATATGTTCTCCTCCACATCCAAAATCACCTTTGCCGGCGGTGGCGTATCTATGATTGCGGCTTCGCCCAAAAACATTGCTTCCATCAAGGAAAAGATGGGGTGGAAGACCATCGGGTTCAACAAAATTTGGCAGTACGCGCACTATTTGTTTTTGGAATCTGCCGAACACGTCAAGAGCATCATGAACGAGCAGGCAAAGCTGATCCGTCCCAAGTTTGACGTGGTTTTGGATGCTTTTGACAAGGCGTTTGGCGACAGCGACACCGTTACCTGGAACACCCCCAAGGGCGGCTATTTCATCTGCTTGAAGTGCATGAACGACACGGCAAAGCAAATTTGGACGTTATGCAAAAAGGCAGGGCTTACGATCACGCCCGCAGGTGCGTCGCACCCCTTACATTTTGACGATTCCGATTCCTATCTGCGCATCGCGCCGACGTATCCGTCGCTGGAGGACCTTAAAAAGGCGACAGACGTGCTGTTAACGGTGGTCAAGATCGTTACGATCGAAAAACTGTTGGAAAAATAATCAAGATATAAGACAAAAACGGCGGCTTAAAACAGCCGCTTTTTTTTGTTGAAAAAACGCGAAAAAAGATATTTTTTTTAATTTTGCGTTTTTTCTTTCCAAATGTTTTGACAATTCTTTTTTAATATTGATATATTAAAGTTGTAAAAGGGGAGAGGTACCGTATGCTTCGTTTAAAAGAGATCACAAAAGTCTATTCTTCAGGCGACTCCGAAGTACACGCCTTAAAGGGCGTCAGTATCTCTTTTCGCAAGAGCGAGTTTGTGTCGATCCTCGGTCATTCCGGTTGCGGTAAAACAACGCTTTTGAATATTGTCGGTGGGTTGGATAAGTATACCAGCGGCGACCTTTTGATCGACGGCGTTTCCACAAAAGAGTATAAGGACCGCGATTGGGACAATTATCGCAATCATTCCATCGGTTTTGTCTTTCAGTCTTACAATTTGATCCCGCACCAGACCGTTCTCGGCAACGTTGAGCTTGCCCTTACCTTGTCCGGTGTAAAAAGGGCGGATCGTCGCATGCTTGCGCAGGCGGCGCTTGTCAAGGTGGGTTTGGCGGATCAGATCCACAAATTGCCCAATCAGCTTTCCGGTGGTCAGATGCAACGCGTTGCCATCGCGCGCGCCCTTGTAAACGATCCGGAAATCATTCTCGCAGATGAGCCCACAGGTGCTTTGGATACCGAGACCAGCCTACAAGTTATGGAACTTTTGAAGGAAGTTTCCAAAGATAGGCTTGTCATTATGGTCACGCACAATCCCGAGCTTGCCGAGCACTACAGCACAAGGATCGTTCGCTTAAAAGACGGTGAGATCATTGCGGACAGCATGCCGCTTGACGACGAGCATGCCGCTATGGAAGCATTTGACGATGCTTCCGATGCGGAGGGCGCAGTGGGGCAAGCCGCCTCAATCCCCGAAAACGGGGACGTTGACGCTTCGGACGAAGCAACGGAGCAGTTGCGTGCGGAGCAACAGCAAGCAGCGAAGGTCAAAAAAGAAGTCGCCCGTTCCAACAAAAAACCGAGCATGTCGCTCTTTACGGCGTTTTCACTGTCCATTCGCAACCTATTTACCAAAAAGGGCAGGACGTTTTTGACGGCGTTTGCGGGTAGTATCGGCATCATCGGCATCGCCTTGATCTTGTCTTTGTCCAATGGGTTCAGAAATTACATTACGAAAATCGAGTCGGATACGTTGTCCGGGTACCCGATCGTGATCCACGCGGAGGATTCGGAGCTTGGGCTTGATGAGTTGATGGAGATCTTTTCTCCCTCCGCTTCCACTACAAACGAGGCGTTTACCGCGGCGAGGGAAGTTTATTCCAATCCTCTTGCTTCGGGGCTTTTGAAGAAGATCCGAGACAACGCCTATAAGAACGATTTGAAGTCTTTCAAAAAGTGGTTAACGACAGAGAAGAAAACGACGCTTGAAAAGTACACGAATTCCGTTACGTACACGTATGACGTCAAGTATTCCATCTACAGCTATAGCGAAACGGGCGGCACGCCCAGCGCAGACCTTTTGTATCCCTTCACGCAGGAAAACTTCCCCGCAGGGTTTGAGAGCCTTCAAGGCACCATGGATTCTTTGCCCATTTGGGAAGAGCTTGTAACCAATCAGGACTATTTGGACCAGCAATACGACTTGATCGCGGGTTCGTGGCCCAAGAAGTATGAGTCCACCGACAAAGAGGTCTTTGACGTTGTGCTCACCGTGGACCAATACAACCGCATTTACGATTACCTGTTGTGGGCGATCGATTATATGGCGATCGAAGAGATCTTTAACAACACCGAAGCAAAAGCCGTAAGTTACTCTTTTGACAAGTTCCTCGGCAGGGAATACAAGGTGGTCCTTGCGGCGGAAAAATATCAAAAGAACGACGATGAGAAGTGGGTCAAATCCATTGATGGCACGCGCTTTAAACGCGACGTTGTCGGCAAAGCGATCACGATCAGGATCGCGGGCATCATTCGTCCCAAGGATGGCGTTACGGCGGGCAGCATGCAGGGCGTAATCGGCTACACCGAAGACCTAACCAAGTACATCGTTGAAAAAACCAATGGGCTTACCCTCGTCCAAGAGCAAATCGCCGATCACGAAACGAACGTCATCACCGGCGAGGCTTTTGAGACGGAGGACGACTACGTTGCGGCGCTTGCCGCCTTGGGTGTTGCCGACATTGAAAGTCCGTCCGGCATCAAGTTCTTTGTCAAGGGTTTTGATGAAAAGGACAAATTGATCGCTTTGATCGATGAGTACAACGATTCCGTCAGAGAGAGTGACCCGAGCAAAGTGATCCGTTATACCGATTCGGTGGGCGCTTTGATGTCGTCCGTCAATACGATCATCGACGCGATCTCTTATGTGCTTATCGCCTTTGTTTCCATCTCGCTCATCGTTTCGTCGATCATGATCGGCATCATCACCTACATTTCGGTCTTGGAGCGTACCAAAGAGATCGGAGTTCTTCGCTCGATCGGCGCAAGCAAGAGGGACATCTCTCGCTTGTTTAACGCCGAAACTTTGACCATCGGCTTTATGTCGGGCGCGTTTGGCATCATCGTCACGGTCCTCTTAAACATTCCGATCAGCTTGATCATCGCTTCGCTGACGGGCATTTCCGGCTTGGCTTCGCTGCCTCCCTTGGGCGGCGTGATCCTTGTTGCGATCAGCATGTTCCTTTCCTTTATCGCAGGGTTTATCCCCGCCAAGATCGCGGCAAAGAAGGACCCCGTTATTGCTCTTAGGACGGAGTGATTGAGGGGAATATGGAGCTTGTCATTGCCAGCAACAACAAACACAAAGTACGCGAGATCTCAGAGATCCTTGCGGGCAAGTTTGACCGCATTTATTCGCTTTCGGAACTGAATATCCACGTTGACCCCGAGGAGACGGCTCCCGATTTTCTCGGCAATGCTATGATCAAAGCGGAAGCGGTTGCGGTGTTTACCGACAAAGCCGTCATAGCGGACGACAGCGGTTTGGAGGTCGATGCGCTTGGGGGCGCGCCGGGCGTCTTCTCTGCAAGGTACGGTGGCGAGCCCTGCTCGGACGATAGAAACAACGAAAAACTGCTCAGAGAAATGAGCGGCGTACAAGATAGAAAGGCGCGTTTCGTCACCACGATGGTGCTACGATTTCCGGGTGGCAAAACCCTTGTCGGCGTAGGGGACGTTAAGGGAGAGATCCTCCTTGAAAAAAGGGGAAAGAATGGGTTTGGATATGATCCTCTCTTTTATTCTTACGAGCTTAAAAAGACCTTCGGAGAGGCCTCTGAGGAGGAGAAAAACAGCGTGAGTCACAGAAGTCGCGCATTGCAGGAGCTTTTAACAAAGCTATGAAGCTCGCTGTGTTTTCCGATCTTCACGGCGGCTCGGAAGAAGCTATGGCTGCCGCTTTTGCTTCCTATGATTACGTCGTTTTTCTCGGCGACGGCTTGATGAAGATACGTCATTTTGAATACGAATATCCCGAAAAATTCTTGTTTGTCAGAGGGAATTGTGACGGATATGACGAAACGCCGCTTCGTCGCATCATTGATTTGGACGGCGTGCGCGTGATGTTGACGCACGGACATGAGGAAAGGGTCAAATACGGATTGATGACGATCCTCGGCGTGGCAAAACGGGAACAAGTGCAGGTTGTTCTTTTCGGGCATACGCATCGACCCGAAGTTACGGAGATCGACGGCATTTTGTTTGTAAATCCGGGAAGCGCCGCTTCGTATTACGGCAGGGGCGGCACCTATGCGGAGGTTTGTGTCGAAAGGGGAAATTATTCCGCCCAAATCCTAAAAAATGATTGAATATTGTTGACATTGGTTTGGCGATATTGTAATATAAAAAACGCTGCTACTGATTGTCGTGCGGGTGTAGTTCAACGGTAGAATCCCAGCCTTCCAAGCTGGTCGTGTGGGTTCGATTCCCATCACTCGCTCCATTCCGTGCTTGGCAAACTTGTGGGCCAGTAGCTCAGCAGGATAGAGCAACGGCCTTCTAAGCCGTAGGTCGGGGGTTCGAATCCCTCCTGGCTCGCCAGCACGCATTACAAAAAAGAATATGGTGGGTATAGCTCAGCTGGTTAGAGCGCCAGGTTGTGGCCCTGGAGGCCGAGAGTTCGAATCTCTCTACTCACCCCATTTTTATAAATATCGTTGGGGTGTCGCCAAGCGGTAAGGCACGAGACTTTGACTCTCGCACTCGTAGGTTCAAATCCTGCCACCCCAGCCAGATTTGACCCGTTAGCTCAGCCGGTAGAGCACTTGACTTTTAATCAAGGTGTCCGGAGTTCGAATCTCCGACGGGTCACCAGCTCTTCCTTAGAGCAGATGCGGGCGTGGCGGAATTGGCAGACGCGCCGGATTTAGGTTCCGGTG
>DFFS01000038.1 GCA_002371075.1 Christensenella sp. UBA3770 | reverse complement strand
CCGTCAATACTATCTTGATATTTTTGTCGTCCAATCTCTTCTGCAATGAGCTAAGCATTATTTCGGAAATCTCCGAAATATTTTCCGGCGTGAGGCTATGGAAAACGATGATGTCGTCCAGCCTGTTGATAAACTCGGGACGCATGATGGCGCGAAGCGCTTCGATCTGCTTTTCTCTCTCGTTTTCGTATTCGTCAAGAGAGCCGAAGCCAAGGTGCGCCGTACGCCTTCCCGTGTTGGTGCCAACGTTTGAAGTCATTATGATGATGGTGTTTTTGAAGCTGACCGTTCTTCCGTGACTGTCGGTTAGCCTGCCGTCGTCCAAGATCTGCAACAAAACGTTGAAAACATCCGGATGCGCCTTTTCGATCTCGTCAAACAGAACGACGGAGTACGGCTTGCGACGGATCTTTTCCGTGAGCTGTCCGCCCTCTTCATAGCCGACGTAACCGGGCGCCGAGCCCGTCAATTTGGATACGGACACCTTGTCCATGTATTCACTCATATCGATTCGCACGATGTTGTTTTCATCACCGAACATCGTTTCGGCAAGCGCCTTGCAAAGTTCCGTCTTTCCGACGCCCGTCGGTCCCATAAAGATAAAAGAACCGATCGGACGTTTGGGATCACCCAGCCCCGCCCTTGCGCGACGAATGGAACGCGCCAATGCGGAGATCGCTTCCTTTTGCCCGACAACGCGCTTGGAAAGCTCCTGTTCAAGGTTCATCAGACGTTCCGCTTCCGCTTCGGTCAGTTTTACGACGGGGATGCCCGTCCATTTAGACACGATCTCGGCAATGTCCTGCTCATTGATCACAAGTTCCGATGTACTGACTTCCGAAGACCAGTTAAGTTTGCTCTTGGAGAGCTTCATCATCAGGTCTTCCTTTTCTTTTTTCAAGGCGGATGCCGCATCGTAATCCTCGTGCTTTACCTTTTCGCTGATTTCGTTTTCAAGCGCGGCGATCTTGCTTTCCATCGCGTTGATCGAATCGGGCGCGGTAAAGTTCAGCATTCTCTTCCTGCTTGCCGCTTCATCGATCAGATCAATGGCTTTATCCGGCAGGAAACGGTCGCTGATGTAACGATCGGAAAGCACCGCGGCGGCAGTCAACGATTCGTCGGTGATCTTTACCTTATGGTGCTCCTCGTATTTGTTGCGCAATCCTTTAAGGATTGTGATCGTATCTTCGACCGAAGGCGGGTCCACCATAATGGGTTGGAACCTTCTTTCAAGAGCGGCGTCCTTCTCAATATTTTTGCGGTATTCCTCCAAGGTGGTCGCGCCGACAACCTGCAGTTCACCACGCGCAAGCATCGGCTTCAAAATGTTTGCCGCGTCCATCGTGCTCTCGCTGCCCGCGCCAGCGCCGACGATCATATGGATCTCATCGATAAAGATGATCACGTCGCCCGCTTCCTTGATGGCGTTGATGGCGTTTTTCAGTTTTTCCTCAAACTCACCGCGGTATTTTGTCCCCGCAACGATGCCGGAGATATCAAGTGTAAAGATCCTCTTATCCTTTAAGGTTTCGGGCACGTTTCCCGAAACGATCGCTTGCGCTAAGCCTTCGACGATGGCGGTTTTGCCCACGCCGGGTTCGCCGATCAAAACCGGATTGTTCTTGGTACGACGAGAAAGGATCTGAATGATACGTTCTATCTCGTTTTTCCTGCCGATCACAGGGTCAAGCTTGTCCTGTTTTGCCTTTTCGGTGAGATCCTCGCCGATGCCCTTAAGCGCTTCCGCAAGATCGCCGCCCTTTCCCTTTTTGGGTCTTTGCGGTTGCTCCTCCTCCCCAACGTTTTGCTTTTGATCGGAGATGTAGCGGAACAGTTTTTCGATACCGGCAAACAGATCGTCAGGGGCGTTTTCGTCCGAACGTTCCGTTTTGCCGTTCTCCGACATCGTAAGATCGTTAAACAGCATGTTGGGATCAATATTAAAAGATTCGATAATACTACGCGCTCTGCACTGCGTTTTTAAGATCGCAAGAAAGATGTGGAGCGGATAGACAAGGTCAGAACGCATTCTTTCCGCAAGCATTTGAGCCAAGCGGAACACCCTACCCGCATTATCAGTGATACGGATCGTATTGATACGCGGTTGGTTGACGTCGATAAACCCGAGGACGCCGTCCCTCGGCATACCGAACGCTTTCATCCTCTCTGCAAGTGCGTCGTCCACTTGAAGTACACCGGCAAGAAGATGCTCTGTGGCGATCAAGCCTCCTGACCTTGCCGCAAGTTTCGTTGCATATTCCACAACGTTTTCCGATTCTTTTGAAAAATTGTAAAACATAAGTCATTCCTCCTGTTACGTGATAGCCTTTTGTACGGTTTCGGCTCGCGTCGCGTCAAGCTCCAAAGGATTGTTGCCGCATTTGGTAAGGCGAATTAGGGAAGACGGCTTGCAAAGAAGCGCAAGCTCGTCAAGATTAACTTTGTCAACAGACACAAGCCCGAGTATTATGCCCATCTTCACGTTGACGATCAACGACTCCAGCTCCTGTTGCGTCAACAGTTTTGCCGACCGTAGCAGTGCGTATGAGCGCATGATCGAATCCTCCAAAGGCAACCGATTGCGTTCATAGTAGTCGTCAAGCAGTTTTGCTTCGATCTCTTTGATGCGTTTCGCCGCGGATTCCACCCTGTTTATGATGGTTTCTTCGGTGACGCCCAAAGACACGGCGTTGGAGATCTGATAGCGATAGCCTTCGCCCTTTGATCCTTCGCCAAGCGCGCCGCGAATGGTCAAGCGGGCACTTTTCAGCTCCTCCTCCAATTCCTCGATTTTGCCCATAATGGAAAGCGCGGGCAAAAACATCATGACAGATGCTCTCATTCCCGTCCCTACGTTGGTAGGACACGCCGTCAAAAACCCAAGTTGCTTATCATAAGCAAGCCTTGCTTTGCCGCGCAGTGCAACGTCGTATTCTTTTACGTTTTCAAAACAATCTTTCAACGCAAGCCCGGGGAGGATGCATTGCGAACGAACGTGATCCTCTTCCTGCAGCATCACGGAGAACTTGCCGTCTTGCGAAAGGATCAAGGAAGCGAACGGGGAATTCAGCAAGATCGGGCTGATGTAATGTCCCTCAACGAGATAAGCTCTTTCAGCCTTATCAAGCTCGCGAATGCGATAAAAACGTGCGTCAAACACCTCTTTTGCCGCGGCGCGAGCAGCTTGCTCCACCGTCGCAACTTCTTCCGGCGTAATAACAGAGGGAAATTTCAGCCCCGATATATTTCTTGCGAAACGTACGCGCGATGAGATCACGGAATAATCAGTCATTGTTCTCCCCCATCAATCGCTTGATCTTCTGACGAAGCCGAGCGGCGTTTTCATAATCTTCGTTTTTCACAAGGTCAGCAAGTTGACGATAAAGCGCCTCAACGTCCACCTGCACCGGCTTTGCGTCCATCCCGACGTGTGTGGTTGCACCGTGGTAGCCCCGAATATATTCAAACAGATAGTCGTCAAAGACGTGATAGCAGTTTTCGCAGCCGAGAACGCCCGTTTCGGAAAAACTCTGCAGTGTCGAACCGCACACCGGACATACGCGCTTTTCGGGTGGGATCGCCTTTCTTGCGGCTTCCGCCTGCAACTCCTTATATTTGTTGTCCATCAACGCTTTGCAATGTGAACAGATGCGGTAAGGCGTTTCCACCCCGCCGACGATGCGAACGAACTTATGTTCCGCAATCCTGTGATGGCAAATTTGACAAAGTTCTTTTTCCATAAACGAGCGATTATCTCCCGATCAACGTTTGTCTGAGAATGTTTTCATAGCCTTGGTGCGAGCCAAGGTCAAAACGAACACCGCGATGGATGACGGCAAGGAGCTTTCCTCTATCCGCCTCCTCGGAAAGAGCGGGGATCACGCCGTCCTTGTCCGTAAAGGGATGCTCCTCGATCGAACTGATCACCCGCGGCATCAGCACCATTCTGCCGATCATAACGTAGGCAGTTGGTTTGAGGTAATGCGCCGGCTTTTCCGATAGTGCCGTGACGCGCCGAACATTCCCCTTCCCACTTAACTCCAAAACGCCGTATTGCGACGCAGATTCTCCCGGGATCTCCTCTGCAAGGACCACCGAACAGCCCGTTTGTCTCGCCGCGATCATCAGACGAGCGGTAGCAAACGACCCATCCGCGTGATCGGCAAGCGTAAGAACGTCGTCCGGATACATAACGACCAACGGATATTCCCCCGCATAAGCCCTTGCAAGGCTGATCGCATGCGCCGTACCGAGAAGCTCTTTTTGCATCGCAAACGAAATGCGCACGGAAGACAACAGTTTATCGCGCGCCGCGCTTAGGCGCGATGCCGCCTCTCCTTTCGGACAGACAATTTCAGTCAGATAGCGTTTGACGGCATCCTTCCCATCGGATAAAACCACCATTACGTCGTTAACGCCGCAACGCGCCGCCTCCAACACCACGTGATGGATGGCGGGAAAGCCGCCAACCGGCAACATTTCCTTTGGGATAAACGGAGTCAACGGGTTGAGCCTCGCGCCCCTTCCGGCGGCAAGGATCACTGCTTTGCAATGCATTTCTTCTCCTCCTTATATTATAGACTTTTTATGCGAAAAAATCAAGAAACATTATTTAATCTTTATTAAATAATATGCTATAATATAACCGTAGCGGAGCATTTTCGCGAAAGATATGAAAGAAAACATTTTACACTGTGATGCAAACAATTTTTACGCCTCCGTCGAGATGGCGAAAGACTCTTCCCTGATGGGGAAGAATCTTGCCGTGTGCGGCGACCCGCAAAAGAGGCACGGCATCATTCTCGCAAAAAGCGAAGGAGCAAAAAAACTTGGCGTAAAAACCGGTCAAACCATTCGGGAAGCGCTGCAACTATGCCCCGACTTGATTTTGATCCCCCCTGACTTCCCCTCTTACTTAAAATACTCCAAGGCTCTGTATTCCCTCTATACGTCTTATACGGATCGGGTGGAGAGTTTCGGGCTGGACGAATGCTGGCTTGACGTATCCGGTAGCCACAAATTGTTTGGCTCAAGCGAACACATCGCCGAGGAACTTCGCCACCGCGCAAAAGAGGAGCTTGGCATCACGATCAGCATCGGCATCTCTTTTACAAAAGTCTTTGCCAAGCTCGGCTCCGACCTCAAAAAGCCCGATGCGCAAACACTGATATCGCGTGAAAACTACAAAACCCTTGCATGGCGTCTGCCCGTTGAGGACATCTTGATGGTTGGCGATAGCGCAACCGCTTTTTTCAAATCCGTAGGGATCCGAACCATCGGAGATCTTGCACAAGCCAATGAGTCTCTGCTTGTATCAAAACTCGGCAAAACCGGCGCAACGCTCCGCGCCTGGGCAAACGGCGAAGATGACAGCCCCGTCAAGTTTTATTACGAAACAAGACAACCGGAAAGCATCGGCAACGGGACCACCGCAGAAAAGGACCTGACCACGCGTGAAGAATGCGTTCAACTGATCACATCCCTCTCCGAGCGTGTTGCAACGCGTCTTAGAAAACACAATTGCAGCGCAGGCGGCGTCCACCTTTTGATCAAATCAAACGCCTTGACCACACGCGGGAAACAAACGCGGCTACTTATGCCGACAGCCTCTGCCACCGACCTGAAAACCGCCGCTCTACCCCTGCTTGATGAACTTTGGAAGGAGGGCACGTCGCTCCCCATCCGCGCGATCACCGTCACCGCGATCTATCTGATCGAATCGGGCGAATACATCCCCACCACTCTTTTTGAAGAGGGTGAGCTCAGTCAAAAACATACACGACTGGAAAAGAGCATTGACGTCATTCGTGACAAATACGGTTACGACATCATCAAACGCGGCAACGTTATCAAAGAAAAAGACGTCGATTTCGACGAAGACAGCAAACCATTTAAAAGGCAATAAAAAAACGAGTTTTGAACGCTGTCAAAACTCGATTTTTCTCAGTCTCTGGAAGACTTTCTCTTGCGAGCGGCTTCTTCCTTCTTCTTGCGTTTTACGCTGGGCTTTTCATAAGCTTCTCTCTTTTTGATGTCGCCGATGATGCCGTCTTTCGTGCATTGACGCTTAAAACGTCTGATCGCGCTATCCAAAGACTCATTCTCACGAACTTTGATGTTAGTCACTTTTGTTCACCCACCTTCCGTAAAACGGTTTGATTTTCAGCTTGATTCATTTTATCGCATCGATAAAACGCTGTCAATGATTTTTAGCACATTCTGTCAGACATTTTTTCGCCGCCGAGAATGTGAATGTGCAGGTGCGGCACGCTTTGCATGGCGTCCGCTCCCTTGTTGGAAACAAGACGGAACCCGCCGGATAATCCAAGCGACTCGGAAAGCTCCCCGATCTTTTTCAGCATGCGACCGACCAACGCGGCGTCCTCCGCCGTCATCTCCGTCACGTCGGCAAAATGCTTTTTTGGAATGGCAAGGTAATGGAACTTCGCCTGCGGAGCAATGTCGCGAATGATGATAAAATCATCATCTTCATAAACACGAGGGCTGGGGATCTCCCCTTTTACGATCTTACAAAACACACAATCCATAGTTTCCTCCTATCTCGCCAAAAGTCCGTCGGCGCGCTCGCCTTCGACGGTGACGGTAATCGTTTTCCCCGCTTGGTAATCACGGTCGGGGATATAAACCTTGATATAGTTTTCCGAATGTCCCTCGGCAAAGACGCCGTCGCTCGTCTCAACAACGACCTCTAAATCACTGCCGACAAAGGTGCTCTCATAGGCTTTTTTCAAACTGTCGCGAAGTTCTGTCAAACGCTTGACGCGATCGGCCATCACGCTATCAGGCAAAGAACCCAAAGGATACGCCGCCGTACCAAAACGCCTTGAATATGGGAAAACGTGAATGTTGGCAAAGCCGATCTCGGACGCAAAAGCCAACATTTCTTCAAACATTTCTTCCGTTTCGGTGGGGAAGCCGACGATGATATCCGTCGTGATTGCAGCGGCGGGATAATACTTTCGGATCAAATCCACCTTTTCCTTAAATTCTTCCACCGAATAATGGCGATGCATACTTTGCAAAACCGCATTCGACCCGCTTTGGAGCGAGAGATGGAAATGCGGGCATACGTTTCCCGCCTTTTGGACGGTGTGCATAAAACTCTCGTCAATGACGTTTGCTTCCAAACTTCCCAAGCGAATACGGGCGGGCAAATCGGACAACGCGTTGATCAACTCACCGAGAGAAGTGCCGATGTCAAGCCCATAGCAGGAAATGTTGATGCCGGTCAGAACGATCTCAT
>DFFS01000044.1 GCA_002371075.1 Christensenella sp. UBA3770 | reverse complement strand
GAGGCGCACCGCTTCGCCATCACGTTCCATAGAAAACTGCGCGGTAAACGCAGCGTCAAAAGCATGCTTTTGGGTATTGAGGGTATGGGCGAAAAGCGCGTGACGGCGTTGCACAAGGCGTTTGGCTCGTTGGAGGATCTTTCCGGCGCGTCGGAGGAGGAGATCGCCTCCGTCAAGGGGATCCCCCGTTCCATCGCCCAAAACATCGTTGCGTTTTTCAAAGAGGAAAAGACAAAGAAATAAATTTTTCGCCGCATCGACGGCATTTGTTGTTTTTTTATGTTGAAAAGTACCTATAAATAAGATACAATATATCTTAGACGTTTTTTTGAGGGTACATACATGAAGTACAAACTGATAGCAAGCGATTTTGACGGGACGATCTACGACGGGGAACATGTTCCCCCTCGCGTTGTTGACGCCATCGCCGCGTATCGCCGCGCGGGCGGCAAATTTGTGGTTGCCACGGGGCGCATTTTCGAGTCGATCCGCAAAAAAGTGCCCACCCTCGGCGCGGATGACGAGCTGATCGCCTGTCAGGGCGCCGCTCTGTACAGTACGGCAACGGGCAAGGTGTTAAAACGCTTTCCCCTCCCGTATGCGCTTGCAAAAAAGGCGGTGGACTTTTACGAAGCAAACGGGGACGTCTGCCACGCCTATGCCGATCATGAGTTTTATGTGGCGGCGCCAAACGATTACTCCGCCACTTACGCAGCGTATTGCGAGGTGACCCCCACCTATCTCGGGTGTCCGCTCAGCGGTTTTTTGCCAAAGATGGAGGCGATCAACAAGATCATTGCCATCATTGACGCCGACAAGATCGACGATCGCATCAAGGAACTTTCCGATCTCCTCGGAGAGGAAGCGGAAGTTACCAAAAGCGCACCGATGTTTTTGGAGGTCACGTCGGCAAAGGCGGGCAAGGGCAACTGCCTTGTCGCGCTCGCGGAGATGCTGGGCATTCCCCTTGACGAAGTGGTTGCCGTGGGCGATCAGTTAAACGACCTGTCCATGATCAAAGCGGCGGGGCTTGGCGTCACGGTGGAAAACGGCATCGACGTCATAAAACAAAACGCCGATCTAGTGCTTCCCTCCGTCAAAGACGGCGGCGTGGCGGACCTGATCGAAAAGATATTGCGGGACGAATTGTAAAATAAAACGAACCCCCTGATAAAAGAGTGTGTCGGGCTATCTCGACGTCATAGGAGAAAAGTATGCTCGGGAAGTATAACAAAGCAAAGGAAGAAGGGAAAAACCACAGCGTGGTTTTTGCCGTTGATTTCGCGGCGAGTTTGGGGCTCACGCCCGTTGTAATGGAGCAGGGGCAGGAACTGCATTTTTCCACGTCGGCGGTTTGTCGCCCGGGGCTTTTTCTCGCCGGATACGAAAAGTTTTTCGCAGCCACCCGCGTGATCGTTTTCGGCAGCGCGGAGATGAGCTTTGCCATGAGTTTGGAAAAGAGCGTTTTGGTGGAGCGGCTGGACAAGATGTGCTCGCTCGGCGTTCCGTGCATCGTGATCGCAAGGGGCATCAAACCCACGCCGGAGTTTATCGCCGCGGCGAAAAAACACGCCGTCCCTCTCTTTACGACCACCGAGATCACCGGCAAGATCGGCAGTGAGATCACCGATTATATCACGGCGGCTCTGTCGGAGGAGATCACCGTGCACGGCGTTCTCGTTGACGTGGCGGGTATGGGCGTTTTGCTCAAAGGCGTCAGCGGCATCGGCAAAAGCGAAGTTGCGCTGGAACTTGTGCACCGCGGTCACAGACTTGTGGCGGATGACAGCGTGATTATCAAAAACTCCAACGGCATTTTGATCGGCCGCGCGCCCGATATGATCCGCCATATGCTGGAGATCCGCGGCGTCGGCATCATCAACGTGGAAAGGATGTTCGGCTCGGTGGCGGTCCGCGTAAACAAGTCGGTGGACGCCGTTTTTGAGCTTGTCACTTGGGAACAGGGCAAGACCTACGAGCGCATCGGGTCGGAAACCCTCACGGAGGAGATCCTCGGAGTGACCCTGCCCAAACTGGAGATCCCCGTCAAGGCGGGCAGAAACCTGTTTGTGGTCATCGAGGCGGCGGTTGCTTCCCTGCGCTTAAAGCAGATGGGCTATAGCGCTCCCGATGAGCTCGAAGCCCGCTTAAAGTCAAGCAATTAATCTTCGTTTCATATACTATACCGCATAAGGCGGTGTGGTATGTTGTTTTCAAAACGGGCAAACGCCCTTGGATTGACTTTGGAATGCGGCGTATGCGGCGCATTGTATACGAGCTTCGGCAGCGGCGGCAAGGTGGATTACTTGTTTTCACCCGCTTGCGTTGCGGAGCTTAAACGGACGTTGGCTCTTTTAAAGGGCGCAGGCATCCCCTACCGTGTGATCGGTGGCGGCAGCAACCTGCTTTTGCCGGACGAAGGTTACCGCGGTGCCTTGGTCACCTTGCGCCGTTTGTCCGACGTCAAGATCTGCGGCAACACGGTCACGGCGGACGCAGGAGCAAAGTTGCCCACCCTCGCGCGCATTGCGGCGCATGCGTCCCTTTCGGGTGTGGAATTCGCGTGCGGCATTCCGGGCGTTGTCGGCGGCGCGGTGGCAACAAACGCCGGCGCGTTTGACGAGCGGCTTTCCGACGTGCTTGTCGCCGTCTGCGTTTTGACGGAAGACGGAAAAACGGAGGTTTTGACGCCAAAGGACCTCAACATGACCCATCACTTTGCTATGTTGCCGAAAGGGTGCGTCGTGCTGTCTGCGGTGCTTTCCCTCAAAACGGGGGAGAAGAGGCAAATCGAAGAAACCATGCGTTCTATGACGGAGCGGCGCGCGGCAACGCAGCCGCGGGAGCGTTCCGCCGGAAGCGTGTTTCGCCGCGTGGGGGAAACGCCTGCGGCGATCTATATTGAGAAGACGGGGCTCAAAGGGCTCCGGATCGGCGGCGCCGAGTTGTCAAAGGTCCATTGCAACTTTATCGTCAACAAAGGCGGCGCTACGACGGCGGACTTCTTCGCCGTTGCGGAGCAGGTCAAAAAAAGCGTTTTTGATCTGTGCTCCGTAAGGCTTACGTACGAGGTGGAAAGGATATGCTCACCGAAAAGGACCTGAAAGAGGAATTGCACGCGTTGTCGTCACAAGAGGTCGGCGACGCTTTCGTCGCGGCGGTTTTGACCTTCGGCGGCACTCTTTGCAAGGATGAAAAGGGCTATTATCTTTCCTATGCCACGCAGGACTATCTTTTGGCGTGGGAGTTTGCCTCTTTTATGCGCGAAAAGTACGATTATCACGCCGAAGTAGGCATCGTGGAGCCGGGCGACAAGCGCCGCAAACGCTCCTACAAGGTGGAGATCCGCGGCAGATACGCCCTCTCCCTGTTGCGTGACGTCGGCAAGATCAAACTGGCAGGCAACGAGATCGTTTCGTTGGATCTCGGCGTGAAAAGCAAGTTTTCTTCGGCAAAGGATCTGCAAGCGTACGTTCGCGGCGTGTGCTTGTCCGTTGGCGCGTTGACGCGCGCTTCGGAGGGGCTCAGGTTGGAGCTGACTTTTGAGGTGGAAAGCGACGCCGACGCCTTTCTTTCTCTCCTTGCGAAAGAGGAGATCAAAATGAGCAAGACGGAAAAGGGCGGCAAGTATTGCCTCGCCACAAGAAAGGGGCAAACGCTCTCCGACTTTTGCGCGTTGATGGGCGCAAACAAAAGCGTCTTGACGCTGCAGGAAATGATCGTCAAAAAGTACGTGGACGGCAAGACGGCGCGCGCCGGCAATCTGATGCTTGCCAACACCGACAAATCCGTTTCGGCGGCAATCAAACAGTACAACGACGCCGTGACCGTAAGGGACGGGACGGGCGGCTTCCTCGGTTTGCCCAAGGAGATCGTCGACGTCGCCAAAGCGCGCATCGACAACCCCGATACGTCCATTGAGGAACTGGCAAAACTTTTGCCGGGCAAGATCACCAAAAGCGGGCTGTATCATCGCCTGCAAAAAATGCACGATCTCGCGGAGAAACTACGGGAGGACAAAAGATGAAAACCAAGGTCAAAGCCTCTGAGGCGCTGTCTTTAGCAAAAGCAAAGCTGATTGCGGAAACCGTGGCAAAGCGCAAGTCGGAAGTGCGCATCCTTTATCGCGATAAGGGCGCCAACGCAAAGAGCCTGATGGGGGTGGTCGCGCTGTCCTTCAAAAAGGGGGACGAGCTGTACCTCGTTGCGGAGGGAGCGGACGCCGCCAAAGCCATAGAGGAATTGAAAAGCATCTTGTAAGGGAGGAACAAATGAGAGATTTCGTACACTTACATCTGCACAGTGAGTACAGCCTATTGGACGGAGCGGCAAGGATAGACCGCTTGTTCTCCAAGGCGCGTTCTCTCGGCATGCGCTCGGTCGCCATCACCGACCACGGCAATATGTACGGCGCGGTGGATTTTTACAACGCGGCGCAGGCGGATTTTGAAAAACAGGTCAAGCAAAAGCTCTTGGAAGAACACGTGGCAAAAGGGGAGACGGTCTCTCTTGACGACATCGTTCCCACCGACGAGGACTTTCAGCGCTATGCCGACCTTCGCATCAAGCCCATCATCGGGTGTGAGTTTTATATGACGGAGGACCTAAAGGTCAAGGAGAGGACAAGCCAAACCTACCACCTGATCCTTCTTGCAAAAAACAACACGGGCTACTACAACCTTTGCAAACTGAACACGATCGCTTGGGTGGACGGCTTTTATATGCACCCGAGGATCGATTTTGAAACCTTAAAGGCGCATTCCGAGGGCATTATCTGCCTTTCCGCCTGTATCGCCGGCATCATTCCGCGCGCGATCCGCGCCGACGACTATGCGCGCGCCCGAGAACTGGCGCTGTGGTTTAAGGAGGTTTTCGGCGACGATTTTTACTTTGAGATCCAAAACCACGACATTCCGGATGAGAAAAAGGTGCTTGTCAACCTGATCAAAATGAGCAAGGAGCTTGGCGTCAAACTCGTGGCGACAAACGACGTGCACTACATTGAAAAGGAAGACGCCGAGATGCAGGACGTGTTGATCTGCATCGGCACGGCGCACTACATCGACGACGAAATGCGCATGCGCATGAACGGACCGTACTATTATTTCAAAAGCGGCGAGGAAATGGAGGAACTGTTCCCCAACCTGCCCGAGGCCTTGGACACAACGCTTGAAATTGCGGAAAAATGCAACGTCACTATCACGTTCAAAATGCCGTTGTTCCCTCCCTACGTGCCCCCTACGGGCGAGACGCCGGCGGAGTATTTGCGCAGGCTTGCGTACGAGGGCATCGTAAAGCGCTATCCCGTCATTACGGATGAGATCAAGGAAAGAATGGAGTATGAGCTTTCCGTCATCATTCAGATGGGTTTTGCCGAGTACTATCTGATCGTTTGGGACTTCATCGATTACGCCCGCCGTCACGACATTCCCGTCGGCGCCGGACGTGGCAGCGGCGTGGGCAGCATCATCGCCTATGCCATCGGCATCACCAACGTTGACCCGCTCCGATACAGCTTGATCTTCGAGCGCTTTTTGAACGTGGAGCGCGTTTCCAACCCCGACTTCGACATCGACTTTTGCATGGAAGGAAGAGAAGAGGTCATTCAGTACGTCCGCGACAAATACGGACCGGAACGCGTGACGAGGATCATCACCTTCGGCACCCTTGCCGCAAAACAGGCGATCAAGGACGTCGCGCGCGTTTACCGCGTGCCGTATGCCGACGTGGACAAGCTTGTCAAAATGCTTCCGGAAGCCAACGGAAAGATGTCCATCAAGGGCATCCTCGGCAGGGACGAAAAGCATCAGGAGCAAAAGAGCAGCGACGTGATCCAACTGTATGAGAGCGACCCCGTCATTCGCAAGGTGCTGGATATGGCGCTCAAGGTGGAGGGTATGCCGCGCAACACCGGTATGCACGCCGCGGGCGTTGTCATTTGCAAGGAGATCGTGGGCGATTTCGTGCCGCTGCAACGCAACGGCGAGGTCGTCACGACGCAATACCCCAAGGATCAGGTCGAGGCGCTTGGCATGCTCAAGATGGACTTCTTGGGCTTGGTCACCTTGACGGACGTTCATAAAGCAAAGCTTTATATCAAGGAAAACCACGGCGTGGACATTGATTTCCACGAGCTTGGGTACGACAATCCCGAGGTGTTTAAGTTGATCTCGTCGGGCGACACCGACTCGGTGTTCCAGCTTGAAAACGGCGGCATGAAAGCCTTTATGATGCAGTTGAAGCCCACCTCGCTCGAAGATATCATCGCAGGTATTTCTCTGTATCGCCCGGGTCCGATGAGCAGCATTCCCAAGTATATCGAAAACAAAAACCACCCCGAAAAGATCGTCTATCCCGACGAGAGGCTTCGTCCGATCTTGGAGATGACGTACGGCTGTTTGGTGTATCAGGAGCAGGTCATGCAGATCGCGCGTGAGATCGCGGGCTACAGCTACGGCCGCGCCGATATCCTGCGCCGTATCATGAGCAAGAAAAAGGCAAAATTGATGGACGAGCAAAAGAAGATCTTCTTCAACGGCTCTCCCGCCAATCCCAAAAAGAAGTTGACAGCCGTCGAGGGCGCGCTTGCAAGGGGCGCATCGGAAGAGGTGGCAACCAAGCTGTTTGACGATATGGCGGACTTTGCAAAGTACGCCTTTAACAAGTCGCACGCCGCGGCGTATGCCGTGCTCTCTTATGAGACCGCGTATTTGAAAAAGTATTACACGCCGGAGTT
>DFFS01000051.1:31880-52234 GCA_002371075.1 Christensenella sp. UBA3770 | reverse complement strand
ATCTGCTCGATGATGAGCGAGCTCGGGCGTGAAACCGTTTCCGCTTACGCGGCGGCAAAGGGCGGTCTTAAGATGCTGACCAAAAACATCGCGTCGGAGTACGGCGAGTTCAACATTCAGTGCAACGGCATCGGCCCCGGCTATATCGCCACGCCGCAAACCGCGCCGCTTAGGGAGATCCAACCCGATGGCTCCCGCCACCCCTTCGATCAGTTTATTATTGCCAAGACGCCGGCTGCCCGCTGGGGCAATGCGGAAGACCTCCAAGGCCCCGCGGTGTTCCTTGCTTCCGATGCGTCCAACTTTGTCAACGGTCACATCCTCTACGTGGACGGCGGCATCCTCGCCTATATCGGCAAGCAACCCAAATAACGTCGTATACAGAGTAAAAAAGTCGCTCGGCAAACGGGCGACTTTTTTGTTTCCGCGCCCCGGTGGGGCGGGAGTTTTCCTTTTGGAAAAACGCTTACTTGCTCTTAGAGCAGTTGGAGCAGTCGGAAGCGCTGCGCTTTGTGGAAGCGGTGCTCTTCTTGGTCGGCTTGGTGTCACAGTTTTTACAATTGGATTTGTTGGTCATATGGTTTTCACCTCCTTTTCTACCTTTGTTATGCGCAATCCTTTCGCATTTATTCAGAGGGGCGTAAAGCGGTTTTTTCGGAAAGGTGAAATATAAACGGAATACGGGACATGCTATATGTATGAATAAGAAAAACAAAAACGACGGAAATCCGGTAGATAAGATGATTCAGGCAAACAAGGATGAGGCGGAGGGGATGCTTTCGCTGTGGGGGATGAAGGACAGAAAGCATATAAAAACAAAAAGGGTGAAGCGTTAACGTTCACCCTCTTTGAAAACGAAGTTTGGCGTTTTGGTTTATTGCAAAAGGGGCTTTAGGACGGCGGTCCAAACGTCGTATCCCGCCGCGTTGGGGTGCAGACCGTCGTCCGAGTACGCCGTGATCATGCGGTCGTTGCCGTCGGAGAAATGCGAGAACAGGTCCACGTAGGCGTAGCCGTTTGCCGCGGCAAGGGTTTTGATCTCCTCATTCATCGCCTTGATGCGGTCGGTGGCGGCGGCAAGATTTACGCCGTATGCTTCCACCGTTTTGTGCATCGGCAGGATGGAAAGGCAAGTGACCTCGGTGGTGGGGAGGTTCTTTTTGATAGAGGAAAGGATGGTGGCGTAGTTGGCTTTGAGCTGATCGTGGCTGACGCCGCTGTTGATGTCGTTGATGCCGATCATCAGCACTATTTTGGACGGCGCCAAGTCGTATAAGCAAAGCTTAAGCCTGTTGATCACGCCGGCGGTCACGTCCCCGCCGATGCCGCGGTTGTAGGTGGCAAGAGGCAGGTCGGAATAGTACGCGTCCAAGTGATATCCGTCTGTGATGGAGTCGCCGATAAACACGATCTGACCCGTGGAGAGGTTTGCGTTTTGCACCGCAAACGAGCTGCACTTTTGCTCGTAATAGGTGGGGCTCGCCTCACGCTTTTTCTTTGCGGAAACGCCCCACAGCACCGAAACCGTCACGACGGCGATCACAAGCAGCACGATGACAACGAGAAAAGGGATATTCGATTTGGTAAAAATTTTCATACGATCCTCCCATCCGAATGGTTGTTTTACAGTATACTTGCAGGGGAAAGAAAAGTCAAGAATTCGGGATTAAAAGCGACGAATCACGCTCCGCTCGCTTTTTCTCTTGCCCGCAGTGCGGAATGCGCGGTATAATATAAGAAAATCCGTTATACGGAGGGATAGTATGAACGTAATCATCAGCGTGATCGGAAAGGACCGCGTCGGCATCATCAGGGACGTCAGCACGTTTCTTGCGGACCTCAGCATCAACATCATCGACATTTCGCAGACCCTTATGGGGGAGTATTTTACGATGATCATGCGCGCCAACACCGAAAAAAGCAGTATGCCAATTGACAAACTGATCGTGGCTCTTCGTGAGAAAGGCGCGTCGGTCGGCTTGGACATCAACCTCCGCAGCGAAGAGATCTTCAACGCAATGCACAGGATCTGAGTTATGATAAGCGATAAAGAGATTTTTGAAACGATGGGCATGGTCAGCAGCCAGCACCTTGACGTCCGTTGCATCACGATGGGCATCTCGCTCTTTGATTGCATCACGGCGGACGCAAGGACCACTTCCGACAAGGTGTACGACAAGATCGCCTCTTACGCAAAGGACCTTGTTTCGGTGGGGGACAAGATCGCCCGCATGTACGGCGTTCCCGTCGTAAACAAGCGCGTTTCCGTCACACCCGTTTCCTTGATCGGCGCGGCTAGCGGCGGTTACAAGGAGATCGCGCTTGCCATGGATCGTGCGGCGGCGGAGACGGGCATCGACTTCATCGGCGGCTACACCGCTTTAGTGCAAAAGGGCGCAACGCCCAAGGAAGCCGCTTTTTTGGAGACCATTCCCGAAGCGCTTTCTTTGACCAAAAAGGTTTGCTCTTCCGTCAACGTGGCGTCTTCTCGCGCCGGCATCAATATGGATGCGGTCAAAAAGATGGGTGAGATCGTAAAAAAAGCCGCCTATCTTACCCGTGACGAGGGTTCCATCGGCTGCGCCAAACTTGTGGTGTTTGCCAACGCGGTGGAGGACAACCCCTTTATGGCGGGTGCGTTCCACGGCACGGGCGAAGCGGATAAAGTCATCAACGTGGGCGTCAGCGGCCCCGGCGTGGTCAAATCCGCGCTTGAAAAAGTGGACGGCGACCTGACCGCCGTTGCGGAAACTGTCAAAAAGACGGCGTTCAAAGTGACCCGCGTGGGGCAACTTGTTGCCAAGACCGCGGCGGAAATGCTGGGGGCGGAGTTTGGCATCGTTGACCTTTCTCTTGCGCCTACGCCCGCCGTTGGCGACAGCGTGGGCAGGATCCTTGAAGAGATGGGCCTAGAGCGCGTGGGTGCCTGCGGCACGACGGCGGCTTTGGCTCTTTTAAACGACGCCGTCAAGAAGGGCGGCATTATGGCAAGTTCGCACGTCGGCGGGCTTTCCGGTGCGTTCATCCCCGTCAGCGAGGATATCGGCATGATCGAGGCTGCCGGCATGGGGGCTTTGTCCCTTGAAAAACTGGAGGCCATGACGGCGGTGTGCAGCGTGGGCATCGACATGGTGGCGATCCCCGGCGACACTCCCGCGGACGTGATCTCCGCCCTCATTGCGGACGAGGCTGCGATCGGCGTTGTCAACCACAAGACGACCGCCGTGCGCGTGATCCCCGTTTACGGCAAGGGCGAGGGGGAGGAGGTCTCCTTTGGCGGCTTGCTCGGACGTGCGCCCATTATGAAGATCAGCGGCTATTCTCCCGCAAAGTTCATCGGGAGAGGGGGCAGGATCCCCGCGCCGCTCAGCAGCAACAAAAACTGATGGCAACAAATTATCACAAGGAAATGAAGGCGTTTATCGCCAACCTGCAAGAGCGAGGAGAGACCCCCTCGCTTCTTCTTCACGCCTGTTGCGCGCCTTGCGCCTCGCACGAGTTGACCTTTTTGCCAGAGACCTTTGACTTGACGGTCTTTTACTACAATCCCAACATCACGGAGGATGCGGAGCGGGAGAAGCGCTTTGACGAGCTTGCCCGTCTGATCGGCGCCATGTGCCCGACGGTGGGGCTCATCAAAGGGGCGGCGGATACGGACAGGTTTTTGTCCCTTGCAAAGGGGTTGGAGAGCGCGCCCGAGGGCGGCTTGCGCTGCGCGCGGTGCTTTGCGCTCCGCTTGGAAGAGACGGCAAAACGCGCGGCGGAGGAGGGCATAGAGTACTTTGCCACCACTCTGACGCTTTCCCCCTTAAAGAATCCGATGCTGATCAACGAGATCGGCGAGAAGATGGCAAAAAAATACGGCGTAAAGTATCTTGCCACCGATTTCAAAAAGGACGGCGGGTATCAGCATTCCGTCGAACTATCCAAAGAGTACGATCTGTATCGGCAGAATTATTGCGGGTGCGTGTTTAGCAAAAAAATAATATAAAAAACGACGGCGTATAAGGGCGCATCTGCTGTGTTTCTGCCAGCGCGTTAGCAAAATCACGTACAAGGAGTACGCTCATTTGCTCCCGCTTGGCGAGCCTTGCATCTGCAACCCTTCTACGCCGTCTTTGTTTCAAAAGTTTTGGGTGGATTTAAAATCATCCATAATGCAATCTTCGATTGCAATTCATGAAGCACAGCTTCAATTCATGACCGCAGGTCAATTCATGAGCAGCAGGCTCAATTCATTCTGGAAGTTTTAGCAACACCACGCCCTGTTTTGCGCCGCAAACGGGGCAGATCTCAAACGCTTCCTTTTCCGTCCACTCGTAGCCGCAGCCGCCGCACTTCCACTTTGTCTTTTCGGGCTTTTTGTAGAGGGTGCCGCTTTTCATTTGGTTGTAAAGGTCGGTAAACAGTTTTTTGTGGCAGGTTTCAATGCCGATCAGGTTGCGGAACAGCCCCGCAATGTCCTTAAAACCCTCTTCTTCCGCCGTTTTTTGGTATTCGGGATAGACACGCTCTGCTTCGATGCCCTCGTCTTCGGCGGCAAGGCGGAGGTTTTCCGTCAGATCCCACTTTTCCTTAAACGGGTAGCCGGAGCAAACTTCCACGTTGGCAATGGGCTTTTCCGAGGCGGATTCCAAATAGGTGTAGCACATGCGGGCGTGGTTAAATTCGTTATAGACGATTTTGTCAATGACTTCCGCAAGGGCGGTAAATCCCTGTTGGCGGGCGCCGTATTCAATAAATTCGTAACGCGTCCGCGCCATACATTCGCCGGCAAACGCTTTGGCAAGATTGAGGTAGGTTTTGCTTTCGATGAGTTTCATTTTGGTTCCTCCGAGATTTGATGCTCGGAGTATGCCCCGTCTTAAGCAAAATCATACGCGGGGATTAGTGGTGAAAAAGCCTCACGCCGTCAAACACCATGACCATTCCGTATTTGTCTGCGGTGGCAATGACGTCGTCGTCACGGACGGAGCCGCCCGGTTGCACAACGTAGTCCACGCCGCTGCGGTGGGCGCGCTCCAAATTGTCCGAGAAGGGGAAGAACGCGTCGGAGGCAACGGTCACGCCGCGTACGGCGCCGAGGATCGCCCGCTTTTCCTCCTTGGATAGGGGGGCGGGACGGTGTGTAAAGTAGTTTTGCCAAGTGCCGTCCGCAAGCAAAAACTCCGATTCTTCCTCCGACAGATAAAGATCGATGACGTTGTTCATGTCGGGGCGGGAAAGATCGCTGCGGAAGGGGAGGGAAAGCACCTTTTCATTTTGACGCAAAAACCAGTTGTCCGCCTTGGCGGCGGCAAGACGCGTGCAATGGATACGGCTTTGTTGTCCCGCGCCCACGCCGATCGCTTGCCCGTCAAAAGCAAAACAAACCGAGTTGGATTGCGTGTACTTTAAGGTGATCAGGGCAATGATCATATCCAGCGTTTTCTCCTCGGGGAGGAGAGTGTTTTTCGTTACGACGTTTGTCAAAAGTTCCGCGTTTATGGAGAGGTCGTTTCTTCCTTGCTCAAACGTCACGCCGAAAACCGTCTTGCGCTCGATGGGGGAGGGACGGTAATCGGGGTCGATCTGCACGATGTTGTAATTTCCCTTTCTCTTTTGTTTTAGGATCTCCAATGCTTGCGGGGTAAACGCGGGGGCGATGATGCCGTCCGAAACCTCGCGCTTGATGATGCTTGCCGCCACCTCGTCGCATTCGTCGGACAGGGCGATCCAGTCGCCAAAGGAGGACATCCTGTCCGTGCCGCGAGCGCGGGCGTAAGCGCAAGCGATGGGCGAAGTGTCCAATCCCGCGACGTCCTCCACAAAGCAGGCGCGTTTTAAGCTTTCCGAAAGGGGCTTGCCGATCGCTGCGGACGTCGGCGAAACGTGCTTAAAGGAGGTTGCCGCCGCATAGCCCGTTGCTTTTTTGATCTCGCTGACAAGTTGCCAACCGTTCAAGGCGTCCAAAAAGTTGATGTAGCCGGGTCTGCCGTTTAATACGCGGACGGGCAACTCTCCGTTTTCCGCAAAAATGCGCGCGGGTTTTTGGTTGGGATTGCAGCCGTATTTGAGTTCGAATTCTTTCATAGAGAGCTCCTTTGATGTTTGTTGGAAAGGCGGGTCTCCGTTTCCCCCGTCGTCAGGTTGATAAAGCGAACGAAAAGCGCGATCTTGTTCTCCTCGTCAAGGGCAGTCCAAAGAGCGGTTGCAACGTCGTCGATGCTCCCTTGGATGGCGGCTTCCCGCGGGGCGCCCGCAAAAGAGGGGAGTGGGGCACCGTCCCCTTGATAGGTGTGCAAAAGATGCCCGACGCCCGCTTGGGGAGCGTAGCAAAACTTTCCGTGCTCGCAATCGCCATCGTTCCCTTTGCGCAAGATGCTCATCTTGTAAGAAAAGCCGTTTTTTGTCAAAGACAAAAGCGCGCTGATCCGCGGCGTAAAGTTGGGCGCGTCCGGCTCAAACGTGCGCGTGTCGAGCGCCGAAAAGAAGTCCCCGCCCGAAGACAGCGCATCCGCCACCGTGTCGGTTTGGTCGCCGTTTGTTATCACTACGGCGTCCCTCACGCGGCGCATCGCGGCGTAAATGATCAGGGAGGGATCCTTGACCTTGCTTTCGTCAAACGGGCGCGTGCGAAGAACGTCCCCATCCGCTTCCAAAACGCGGTTGCGACTGTTTTCGCTCCTGCCCATAATAAAGTAGGCAAGAACGGCGCACTTTCCGTCCGCACTCTCTCCCACAAGAATGCCTCTCCCGGGGTAGCGGTTGCCGCAAACGAGCTCCGCCGCGGTCTTTAGCTGTTTTTCCATAGTTCCTCCTAACAAAAAGGGCACACTTTTTCTAAAGCATGCCCAGACGGTCGACCGTTGCCGACCCCGCTCCCCGTGGTTGATTCCACTGATCCGTCAGTTGCGAGGTCCAACCTTATTATAGGATGAGTAGGATCCCAAAGTCAAGCAGGTGGCAACGGATAATACACGTCTCACGATATATTTAATATCGCGGGTCCCCACTATTGTGAGCCGTTAAGAATGAATTGACCTCCGGTCATGAATTGGCTCTGCCGCAATACCCCTAAAAATCCAACGGATTTTTTGGGGCCCCCAACGCGGCTCTTTGCCATGAATTGAGCCTATGGCTCATGAATTGACGGCGATGCCGTCGGACGGTTTTATTTATCCTTAACGATTCGTCCCCCTCATTTTGCACCCTTTCCGGGGTTCCCGCGAAATGCTTGCGTTTTGTGGGGTGGGTTTAAAGGGGGATTGTCTGCCGACAAAGTCGGGAGAGGGGGATTTTCAAAATCCACCATTCCGCCCGTGCTATTGCACGTCCGCAATCAAGCCTCCTTTACGCTGCGATACCCCAAAGAATTATTTGAATTCTTCGGGGACCCCGGTGCAGCTTTCGCTCATTGCATTCGCTAAAGGATGTAAAACAAGGATGGAGCCAATTCATGACCGCAGGTCAATTCATCGCTCGTAGAGCATTGCAATTCGTTGCCTTAAAACGTTTCAAAAAAAATTTCAAAAACGATTCGCTTTTAAGTCTCGTTTAAGTTTTCCCCCGCATAATGAAGTTGTAAAAAGCCAAAAGGAGGGCACAAAAATGAAAAAGAAATGGTTGATTGTCATTGCGGTGTTGGCACTGATTGCCGTCCTTGCGACGGCGTGCTCGGAAGTTTCCGGCTCTGTTGGGACCGAAACGTCAAGCGGCAGCACGGGGACGGCGGTAAGCCAAGAAGAAATTGCGGCGGCAAACGCCGAAGTTGAGGGCACCCTTTCCGCCACGGCAACAAGCGAGTATTTGATTGAGGACCTGACGACGGTTTCCGCCGAGCAACAGGCGGCAAGCACGTCGGAAGAAGATGTTGTTGAAATTGACCTTTCGGCGCTGACCGCGGACAACGCTCCGAACGGCACCACCTTCAAAAAGGACGTTTTGACCATAAAGGAAGCGGGCACGTATTCCCTTTCCGGCACCCTAAACGGCGCGGTGGAAGTTGCCAAAGACGTGGAGGGCACGGTGCGCATCATTTTAAACGGTGCGACCATCAAAACCACGGATAGCCAAGCAGTGGCGGCAATTGTCTTTAAGCAATCCGATTTCCTGCGGATTTTGACCGTTGCGGACGGCACCGTAAACGAAGTTTCCGACAGCGTGGGTGACACCGAAGCAGACGGCGACGGTGCGGCGATCCAAGCCAAAAAGTGCTCGCTGACCATCAACGGCAGCGGCACCTTAAAGGTCACCGCCGTCGGCGAGGATGCAAACGGTATCAAGGTCAAGGATACGTTGACGGTTTTGGACGCAACGATCGAGGTCACCGCCGTCAAGAACGGCATCAAGGCGGATAGCGCCATCCTCTTTAAGGGCGCAAACGTCATGGTTACCGCAGGCAACGACGCCGTCAAAACGGACATCGAGCCGGAAACGGAAGAGGAAGCGCTTGCATACAGCGCGGACCCCAAAGCGGGCTACATCTACGTGGAAAACACCTCTTTGAACCTGACGGCGGGGGATGACGGCATCGTCGCAAACAGCTGCTTGTACATTGCAAACCGCGCAGAGGACGTCATCACCGTCAAAACCAACGGCGGCGCGCCGACAAGCGTAACGGAGCGCAGCTCCGACGCGGCGGATGGCAAAGCCATCAAGGTCAGCGGCATCTTCATAGAGGACGAAGAGGGGAACGAAACGGAGTACCCCGCCACCTACGACGAGAACTATGCGATCGTGATCACGGGCGGCACCATAAACGTTGATTCCAACGACGACGCTATCCACAGCAAGGGCAACATCCTGATCACGGGCGGAGCGCTCACCCTGTCTTCCGGCGACGACGGCATTCACGCCGAATATCTGACCAAGATCACGGGTGGTACGATCAGTGTCACAAAGAGCTACGAGGGCATCGAGGGCGCCGCGGTGGAGATCACGGGCGGAACGATCAGCGTGACGGCGGTGGACGACGGCGTCAACGCGGCAAACGCCGACATCAGCAACTATTCCTATTACATTTTGATCACGGACGGAACCCTGACGGTCAACTGCTCCGGCGACGGCTTGGACAGCAACGGCAAACTGTTGATCTCGGGCGGCACGGTCAAAGTGTTCGGACCCACAAACGGCGGCAACTCGGCATTGGATAGCGAGACGGGCACCACCATCTCGGGCGGCACGGTGATCGCCACCTGCCGTGAAGCGATGGACCCCGTCGGCGCAACGCAATATATGGTTACCGCAAACGTGTCGATCGCGGCGGGTACGACGGTTACGTTAAAGGATTCTTCCGGCAAGGAGATCGTTTCCTTCACCGCACCCAAGGCGCTTCAAAACCTTGTGATCAGCACGGCGGAAATGACCTCGGGTACCTACACCTTAACTTACGGGACGTCAACGACCACCCTGACGGCAACCACCGGTACGACAGGCGGCATGGGCGGCGGTATGGCTCCCGGCGGCATGGGCGGCATGGGTGGGCAGCAGCCCGGAAGCATGGGTGGCAACATGGGGCCCGGCACCCGTCAACAGGGCAGATAAAAAGAAAATTCCTTCCTCCCCTTTGAGGCACTGCGCGATCAGCGGCGCGGTGCCTCACTTTTTTGTGCAAAGCACAAAAAGCACTATGTGCAGTGAAGTTGACTTCGTCAGTGAAGTTGTGCGCCGTTGACGCACGGTGAAGTTACTCGCTTCGTTCGTAGTGAAGTTTCTCGCTTTGCGAGAAGTTAAGGATGAAAGAATGAATTGACCTATGGTCAGTTTATTCTTTATCCCAAACAAGGGTGGCTTTCTTGACGGTGACGCGGGTGATGGGGACGTCGGAAGCGTTGCTTGCGGTATCGCCGTAATAAAGCGCCTCGGAATGCGTTTCCAGTTTTTCAAAGCGAGAGACCGCTGCCATACTTTCCTTGTCGATCACTCTGCCGAAAGCGGCGTAGCTGCCGTTCCAAGAGGGCACGGATCCGGAGCAGATAAAAAATTGCGAGGTTGCGCTGTCGTATACGGTCGTGCGCGCCATGGAAAGCACGCCTGCGGTGTGTGCAAGGGCGTTGTTTACGCCGTTTGCGATAAACTCCCCTTTGATGGCGTCGTGCGTGGGATCCTTGTGCACGTACGAATCGTTTTTGATGCTAAACCCGCCTCCTTGGATCATCTGACCCTCAATGATGCGGTGAAACGCCGTCCCCTCGTAAAAGCCTTCCGTTACGTAGGTGATAAAGTTGTTCACCGAAATGGGCGCGACGGAGGGGTACAGCTCCAAGCGAATGCTATCGCCGGTGCTAAAGGTAAACTCCACAAACGGGTTCTTTTTGCTACGGATGCCAAAATCGCCGGCGGTGTACTTCTTTTGCCAACGTTGAATGATCGCCGCAGGGTCTTCCGCAACGTTTTCGTTGCCGCCGCAAGAAGCAAAGAGTGCCGTCATGGCAAAAATCAGGGTCAAAATCAAAATAACGGAAAGAATCTTTTTCATAGTGTCATTATACTCTTAGGCAGTAAAAAAAGCAAGCGCGGTTACTCCTTGCGCTTTGTTAAAAAGGGATACATTTCCTTTAGGTCTTGCAAGCGGCGCAAAAAGATCTCACGGAAGAGGATGACCAAGACAAACGGAATGGTCCCGCCGATCAGCACGTCGCTCATAAAATGCGCGCCGGCAACGATCCTGCCCATTGCGGTAAGCGCCGTCCAAAGGATGGGCGAGAGCCACAAGGCAAGTTTTGCGCCGCGTTTTTCCACACGGAAAAGATCGATGAGAGGGATCAGGCAGTAGGAGAGGGCGGCACACTCGGTGTGTCCGCTGGGGAAGGAGCGGAAACTGTCCGTATAGCCCACCAGCGGGGTGGCGCGAAAAGCCGCCGCGTGGTCCGTCACTTGATACCAACGGGTGTATTGGTCAAAACCGCCCACGGCTTGCCCGTAGGCGCTGTTCATCGCGCGGAAACGCACGCGGTCAACGTAGTTTTTCAAGGCGGAAACGACGGCGTCCGAGATCAGTTCCGTCAAAAAGAAGATCAGGGCAAAGAGGGTCAGCTTCCGCCAAACATCCACAGAGAGGTCCTTTGTCAAAAACAGCGCGACGGCGATCACCGCAACCGATATGACGTAAGACATCAGGTACACGGTGGGCTTCATTGCGTTGATCGCCGCTGTCGCCGCGTCTGCGTCCTTTGCGATCATGTGCCGCATCGGATAAAAGATCATATCGCGAAAAGCGCCCGATAAGAGGTAAACGGCGGCGACTGCGCCAAGGGAAAGGGCGATCACGCAAAGAGCTTTTTTGGAGAGCGCCTTATAAAAAAACCAACCCACCGAGATGGCGGAGAATGCGCCGAGCAGATAGCTCGGGAGCATTCCCACCGCCTCGAAAAAGTTGGCAAAAACGTTGTTCGTGTAATACTCTCCCTCTTTGAGGGAGAAACGGGTCATAACGCGGCTGATCTCAAGGTCGTAAAAGGTGGCTACGACAAGCAGCGCGCCAAAGACCGTAAGAAACAAAAGTACGGCAATGTGATTGCGTTTACCGCGAAGAGTCATCAAATCACTCGTCGTCCTTGTCGTCGTAACGGTAGACGTCCTCGTCATGTTCGTCCGTCAAACCGGTGAAGACGGCGTCGTCCTCCGCATCCGCCACGGCGGGCTCTTCCGGCGCGCCGTATTTGATCAGCTTAAGCTCCTCATAGAAGTGTGCGCGAGCGGTCTGATGGTAAACCGACACCCACAGCGTGCCGATGCCGAGGCACAGGAAGCCGAGGATATACCAGCCGATAAACGAAAGATCAAGGAGGAACAGCTTGCCCTTGTATCCGTTTGTCAAAGCCATGCTCTCGTCAATGCATTCGCGCCAGCCCTTTTTGCCGCCCGCTTCCTGCTGGATGAAGAAAGCCATCGAGTAGGAATATGATTTGACAATGCCGGGGATGATAAACAGGAGCGACCACAGGAAGGTGTACAAGCTGCGCATAAAGCCAAGGATCACCGCGTCGACGAAATTCTCCTTAAATCCGTCAAATACGCTTTGGATGTTGAGCTCCTTGTGCCCTTGCGCAACGCGCTGATAGATACGCGCCAAAGCAAAGTTGAAGGGGCCTGCGATGAGGAGCGAAACGATGGTTAGCGGGCCGCCGATCAAGGCACCAATAGAGGGGGAAACGCGGTTAAACACAGAGCCGAGCAAGCCGGGAAGGCCGGTCAGCAACCCCGTGACCACGGCGCACACGACAAGGCGCAACCAAACGTTGCCGAAAAGCTTGTTTTCCAAGGAAGCGCGAGCGCGATCTTTGATTTCTCCGATGCGGATCATAAGAAGTTCTCCTTTTTTCGATCAAATGCGACCGAATGATATATATTCTGCCTTTATTTTATACATTACCTGCGGCAAAGTCAATATTCTATTGAAAAACCGTTCGCGTCGGTGATAAAATGATAGCGGAGGCAGTATGAACGAGATCATTGAAAGGGTCAAACAAAAGATGCCGCTTGGCAAAGAGCGGCTGCAAAAAGCGGTAAACGGCTATCTTTCCGGCGTTTTTTCCAAGGCGGAAATGACGGCTTTTCTTCGCGCCGTATGCGATTTCGGCATGTCGGACGAGGACGCCGTTCTTTTGACGGAAGTAATGCTGTCGTCCGGCGAAACGCTTTGTTTCAAGCCGCGTGAATTCCCCTATGCGGACAAGCATTCCACAGGCGGCGTGGCGGATAGCACCACGCTCATCATCGCGCCCATCGTTGCGTCGTGCGGCGTACCCTTTTTGAAAATGAGCGGCAGGAAGCTTGGGCACACCGGCGGCACGATAGACAAGCTGGAGTGTTTTAAGGGGCTCAGGACGGAGATCTCCGTTGCGGAAGCGGAGCGCATCGTGGACAACGTGGGCGCGGCGGTCATCGCGCAGTCCAAGGAACTTGTTCCCGCAGATAAAGCCCTATATAAACTGCGCGACGAAACCGACACGGTCAAAAGTCTGCCGCTGATCGCCTCCTCCGTCGTTTCAAAAAAACTTGCGAGCGGCGCGGAGGTGCTTGTGCTTGACGTCAAAACGGGCGCGGGCGCCTTTATGGAAACCGTCGAAGAGGGCGAAGAACTTGCTCGTCTGATGGTGCGCATATTAAAAAGCGCGGGCAAAAAAGCCGCGGCGGTCATCAGCGACATGAATTCTCCGCTCGGCGAGGGCGTGGGTGGCGTGATGGAAGTCATTGACGCTATCGAGGTGCTGCGCGGAAAGGGCGGCAGGTTAAGATCCTTGGCGCTGTTTATCGCGGGCAAGCTCGTCTCTCTTGCAAAGGGTCTTTCGGAAGAGGCGGGCGCTATGCAGGCGGAGCAAGCGCTCGAAAGCGGCGCGGCGCTAAACAAACTCAAGCAGATCGTGGCGGCACAGGGCGGCTCCCTTGACCTGTTTGCGGAAGAAACGAGGGAGAACGTTCTCAAGCAACAAACGGGCGCGTTGACGGCGGAAGAGGATGGCTACGTCGCAAGCATCGATTTGGTGAAACTCGGGCTCGTTGCGCGCGCGTTTGAAGAGAAGGGCGGCATGGGTATGATCGTCCCCGTCAAGGTGGGCGACTTTGTAAAACGCGGAGAGCCCCTTTCCTTGCTTTACGGAAAGTCGTCGCCGCAAACGGTGGCGGCGCTGAAAGGATGTTTCCGCATCGTCAAAGACGCCGTCAAGCCAAACCCTTTGATCTACCGCGTCATTGTCTGAGCACACTTTTAAAAAGCGCATGGCTTTGGATGAAGTTTCGGCTGCGCCGAAGTGAAGTTGACCTCGTCAGTGAAGTTGCCCACTTCGTTCGCAGTGAAGTTTCTCGCTGCGCGAGAAGTTGTGGATAAATTAAAAACGCAAGAAAAAACAGCTTTTCTGCTATCCTTAAAGAACGCGCCTCACATTTCCCTCTCATGGCTTTCGACCCGCGGAGCCAAGCTCCTCGCTGCACTTTTCTTAGCAGTTATTGTCACGATGCACTTTTCTTGATGTTTTTTTATTTCTCGCGAAGCGACTTCCTTTTAAAAAGCGTTTAGGGGCTTGGGGGCGCGACGCGTTAAGAAAACACCACAGTGCGGTGTTTTTAGCCAAAGCGCAAATCGGGGTCCCTAAAAAACACAAGTTTTTTGGGGTGAATGAGAAGCTATGCTTCAAGCGATCGCAACCCCCGCCTTCTTTGGGGTACTTTTCTTCAAAAGAAAAGTGCCAACACGCGAAGCGGCTTTTTGCATCAATGGCGGACCTTTTGTCTGACGTGCGCTTTTTCAGAATGCTTGACGAATGTCAAGAACGTGTTATAATTAAAGTATCATTTGTGACCTGAGAACAACTTTTCGGGGGTTTCGTATATGAAAAAGATTCTTTCGATCGTATTGGCGTTGGCGCTTGTTTTAAGCGTTTGTTTGGGCATTGCCGCCTGTAACAAAAACGGAACGGACGGCGCGTCCGGCGACAAAAACCTCAGCAAGGTGGCGCAAGCGCTCGACGGCGTGGAACGCTCCATGAACAAGAGCGGCTCGCTTTATGCTTCCGTAGGCGCGGAAAAGAAGATGTACCTTTCGGGGCAAAAAAGCGCGTCCATCGGCGTGGAAAAGGAGCTTCGACTTTGGTTTGATACGATGTCGACGACCGACGCGCTCGGTGCGATCAGAGGGGTGTATACTTCGGACGACAAGCAAGCGGATACCACCGCCGATCTTGACTACAACCAGCCGCCGATGATGCAGTTTAGGTACCTTAAAGCCATCTTTGAAGAGATGGGCGACGACTATGCTCTCGGCACAAAATACTATTACGACATCACGGGGCAAATGTATTTTGACATGGAAACCGGCTATGCTGTGGATGCAACGCGCGCGGACGTTGCTTCTTATCGGTACGACTACGTCTTTGGATTTGCGATGTCCATCGAGCTTAAGGAAAACGACCTGATCTTTGCCGAAGTGGCGTTTAACATCGGTCTTACGCAGGGAAGCAACCATTACAAAACCTCGTGGTACGTCAGTTTTGACCTCGATTACGATTTCAACAGCAGCGAACCGACCTATACCCTTACGATGCTCACCGACAACAAGGAGGCGGATCTTGTCTATCTCCATCGCCCGCAGGGGTACGAGTATGACTACGTTGACGTCAAAAAGGGCGCGATCACAGAATGGCGCAAGTTTGGGATGGACGTAGACCGCGAGATCACGCTGGGCGGCAAGTACGCGTCCTTTGAGAACTACATCGAGGAGGGCGTAGTATACAGCGCCGATACCGCCAAGTGGCTCAAAGACGGCGAACTGTACAAGGTCACCCAAATGAACGAAAGCAAAAACCGTACGCTCGCAACGGCCTTTGTAAACGGAATGGGAATGAATTCCACGATGATCAAGAGCGGTGAATTTCTTTCAAAGAGCGGCACCAAAAACACCCTGATCGACACCTATTATAAAAAGATCTGTCAAGTGTACGGCGGCGACATCATCTACGACCTCGTCTGTAAAGATGAGGACGATGGCGGCCACGGCGGCAACGGCTCCCAAAACGGCTCGGGCTCGTGGGCGGGCGTGGTGGCGTCCCTTTTGCCGGAGGGTATTCCTTTCTTTGAAACGACTTCCGCATCCTTTGCGGCGGAGGTCACCGACGAGGGCATTTTGATCTCTGTTCAAAACGTCGGGCAGGATGACTACAGACATTTCGGCGAGGCGCTGGAGGGGGCGGGATTCACCTCCCAAGGGAACACTTATTATAAGAACGTCGAGGACGGCGTGATCCTCGTATCCGTGAGCCCCGATCACAATGCCGTTTTTATCACAAAAGGAGCAAACGAGAGCAAGAAGACGATCACCATTGAGTACGGCATTGATTTTGAGAGTGCGGACGTCGGCAGCGTACAAACGCAGGCGGTCAACGACATTTATCAGATCTCCGAGGCGATCGAAAGGGATTTTGCGGACAAACTCAACGTAAAAGCGATGTCAAACGTCCAAGTGGGCAGCATCTTTTACGACATCACGCTCGCTTACACTTCGGCGGATGAACTTGCGGCGGAGAAGTATGCCGCGGATAAGGCAAACGAGTACGGCGGCAAGTATATTCGGAACGGCTGGACCAACACCTACAACAACACGGTAAACGTGTCGGTACAAGACGGCAAGGAGGTCCTTGTTTTGATCTCGTCTTCGGGCGCGGAGAGCGACGCGCACGTCTACATCTACGTCCTTCTCTATGAAGTGGGCACCGTGAGCGGCATCGTGGACGGCCCCGATAACGGCGGCGGAGCCATCGGCGAAGGCGGCGACGGAAACACCGGTGGGGAGATCGGCGGCGGCGAAGATCAGCCGCAGATGGTTTTCGTAATGGTTTGCTATCTTGACGAAGGGAAAAAAGTATTAAGGAGTGATCCCCTTACTCTTTTCAGCGGGCAGGTCGTCGATCTTGGCGGCTTGCTGATCGAGCCGGGGCAAAGGGCGTATCTTGATCCCTCGTGCGAGCGCCCCATTGAGGACGAAGTTAAGGCAAGCGAGGGGCTGACGCTATATGTTTGGGCAGAGCCCAAGGGGCAGAGTGAGCCGCAGCTGTACGACATCACGATCTACGACGTGGTAAACGGCGTTGTTTCGGAGAACCCCACGATCGCACAAACGATCCTCGGGGAAACCACCTATTACGGTCATTCCTTTACTTACGTCGTCTATTGGGACAAGGATTGCACCGATCTCGTCGACCTTGACTACAACTTTACGATGACGGAGGACGGCATCACCCTCTATCGGGATATGACACAGGACTACGTTGCCGTTAAGACCGATTATTATCTGAACGGCGTTCTCATGGAGCATCGCGAGGGCTTTTATCGCAAGGGGCTCATCTATTCCGTGATCAACAACGTCGTCATCGATTTTGATCTGTACACCACCGCCTATGACCGTGCCTCAACGTTCTACCTCGGCGAAGGAAACGGCGGCGCGCGTATCTCCTATGGAGATAGGATCGCTTTTACGGAGGAGACCACGATCACCGGCTACGGTACAAGCCGGGAGTATCGCGTTTATACCGTGGTTGCGGGCGGAAAGGAGCTTGGGCAGGTCGTCACCGATCAGCCGCAATACGTCACAAGCTACGGCGAGGTCTTTGGCAAAAACGACGGCGGCGTCAACGAGGCGGAGGGCACGATCACGTTGACCGATACCAAGAGCTACAAGACCTATCGCAACTATATCGCATGGCAGGGCAAGACGATTTTGAATTTTGAAACCTATTTCGACGAGGATATGATGTTCGGCGAAGAAGGCGCTTCCGCGGGCGCGCCTTCAAAGACGTACTTTACCGACGTAACGTGCCGCACCCCGATCGTCTTTGACGAGAACGGCGTGTACGTGATCAAGAGTTCCACAACCCTTTACACCCCGCTGTCCGTCTGACCTTCTATCAAGTCAAATAAAAAAGCGCCTTTGCGGGCGCTTTTTTTGTTTCGGTTTTGTTGTCGGTCACGAGAGTGGGTCTATCGGCGTGTTTAGGTTTCTTGTTTCGTGACAGACCGAGCATTCCTCGTGTTTGACGCCTGCGGTTTGTTCCGTGGCGGGGGTGTCGACGACCCAGTGCCAGTCGTGCTCAACCGGCGCGGTGATTTTGTCAACGTAGTTGTCGCCGCAACGAGTGCAGGTGTACGTCGAATATCCCACGTCCGTACAGGTGGGTGGGGTGACGACCTCGTGATAATCGTGTCCGAGCGGCGCGGTCTCCTCGTGGATGTGCGTGTCGCCGCAGCGTGAGCAGATATACTTTGTATATCCTTTTTCGCTGCAGGTCGGTTCGGTGATCAGAGAATCGTATGCGTGCCCGAGCGCGGGGATCGTTTGTCGAAAGACGTCGCCGCAGACGGAGCAGGTCTTTTGTTCCTCTCCATCCTCCGTGCAGGTGGGCTCGGTGATCGTGGCAAAAGCGCCGTAGGAATGCCCCTTTGCGGGCAGCACTTCTTGCGCAAGCAGCGTTACGCCGCAAACGGAACAATGTTTTCCTTCTGTTAATCCGCTTTCCGTACAGGTCGGAGAAACGGCGTCGTCGGTCGCTTCGGTGTGCCCGAGCGCAGCCAGCTCATGATAGGTCGTGTAGTCGCAGCGGGAGCACGTGTCGTAGGCGTCATAGCCGATCTCCGTGCAGGTGGGTGTTTTTGCGGGGTGGCTCTCCAAATCGTGCCCGAGGGGGCTTGTTTGCGCATCCGCATAGTTGTCGCCGCAATGCGAGCAGGTGTGGGTGGTGTATCCGCCTTCGGTGCACGTCGGTTTGGTGATGACGGCATCGTAGTTGTGCCCAAGCGCGCCGGTTTCGTTTGTGATGTAATAATAGTCGCAACGGGTGCAAGCGTAGGTGGAGTATCCGTCCTCCGTGCAGGTGGGTTCCTTCACGATGACGTTGTAGTTGTGTCCGAGGGCGTCGGTGTACGTGTCGCGATAACTGCCGTCGCAGCGAGAACAAACGTGCGCGGTATAGCCCTTTTCGGTACAGGTGGAATCGACGATAAAGGGCGCGTAATCGTGCCCGAGGGCATCGATTGCTTCGTACGTGGAGTAGCTGCAGCGGGAGCACGCGTCATACGCCGCCCAACCGATTTCGGTACAGGTGGGAGCTTGCTGATCGTGATGGATCAGATCGTGTCCGAGCGAGGCGGTCTCGCCGTCCGTGTAGGTGTCGCCGCAGCGTGAGCAAGTGTGAGTGGTAAAGCCTTTTTCGGTGCAGGTGGAGGGGGTAACTACGTCGGCGTAGTCGTGTCCGAGCGCTGCGATCTCCGCGTAAGTCGTGTGGCTGCAGCGAGAGCAGGTTTCGTACTCGTTCCATCCGATCTCCGTACAGCCGGCGGTTTGCGCGGGGTGCACCGTAAGGTCGTGCCCCTTTGCGGGGATCTCTTCCGTTTCAAGTTCAGCCAAGCATACGGTGCATATTTTGCGGCGGCTTCCCTTTTCCGTGCAGGTCGGCTCCTTGGTCGTCAGCCAATCGCTTGACGTGTGTCCCGTTGCGGCAATCGCCGCATATTTAGTGCCGACGTGATCGCCGTAAGTGGCGGTGTAGGTGCGAATGCCCGTTTCTTCGCAGGTCGGATCCGTCGTAACCGCGCTTGTAACTTCGGCGCTGTGGGTCAAGAAGTGAGATTCGTCGTATGAGCAAACGAATTTTGCCTGTGCGGTAAACTGCGTCCAGACGAAGCAATTAAACGCGTAGTCGTGTCCGTGCGCTTCCGTTTCGCTGTCCGTGTAGGTGTCGCCGCAGCGCAAACAGGTGTGGGCGGTGTATCCGTTTTCGGTGCAGGTGGCGGGGATCACTCCCGCTGCGTAGTCGTGCCCGAGCGCCGCGATCTCCGCATAGGTGGAGTAATCGCAAAGGGCGCAGGCGTCGTAGGCAGCCCAACCGATCTCTGTGCAAGAGGCGGCTTGCGCTTCGTGGTGAACAAGGGCGTGTGCGTCGGGATCAATGGCGGTCTCACGCATCTGATAGTTGCCGCAACCGGAGCAGTAACTGCGCTCCTCTCCCTTTTTCGTGCATGAAGCGGCGCGGAAGGTCTTCCACTCCCCGTAGGTGTGGTTGTGCTTGAGGCGCGGAGTAACGATCTTTTTTGTGGCGGAGCAAACGGAGCAGACGTAAAGAGTAAAACCATCCGCACCTTCCGTTGCGGGGTTGACGGTCGTCGCCTGCCAGTCGTGTTCCGTTTTGTCTTTTACTTCGTTGATATGCTCGCAAGAGGCGGCGTGCCAATGATAAAACTCGTCCTTACTCCAAGTGCTTGCGTAAGTGTGCGTGTGTGTTGGTTTTGGGTCGACGGGGGGCTCCGACGGAGGGGGGACAGGCGCGGATTTTCGCGTGATCTTCAGCGTGTAGGTCGCGGTGACAAGACCGTTTGTCACGCGGAGGGTAAAAGTGTTTTCGCCCACCGCGAGGGACAATCTCCCCGCTGTGGCGCCGTCTACGGTTATGGTGGCGGAAGAGACTTTTACGCCGGAGAGGTCAATTTCGCTTTGGTCGTTCTCTACGGAAAATGTGATTGCGTTTTGCTCCTCGTCCACGGCAAAATCATCGGCAAGGGATGCCGCGGCAAAGGCCTTTTTGACCTCTGCTTTAACGGTGTCGATCGTGACGGTGTTATTTGTCGTGTTCGGTTTTGCTTTTGTACATGCTGCGAAAACAAAAACACAGAGCGCGATGATAATCAAGCAAATGAACAAACGGTTCCGTCTCATCTTTTTCCCCTTTGGTAAAATTCCGTCAAAGCAAAACGGCGCAATCAACCGCCCCGTTTTGTTTGTGTTGCGGAAAATATTATAACATAAACACTATGTTTTAATCAAGGGTGCACGGAAGAAGTATAGCGCAAGTAACTGCTTAATTATTTTATGCTTTAGCCATACTTCGGTC
>DFFS01000051.1:0-31802 GCA_002371075.1 Christensenella sp. UBA3770 | reverse complement strand
GCGCCAAGTCAAGGCGCCTTTTCTTTCTTGTATAGTGCCCCATATTTCACAATTCCAAAGTGAGTATGGGGCAATATCCTTCGGTCATCGCGGAAAACAGCAGAAACCGACTGCTGTTTTCTTTTCGCTCTCGTTGGATTGTTTTGCGTTTGGCAAATAGTTTTTTAATTTGTCTTTTGCAAAAAATCCAACCGCTCTCGGTTCTCGTCCCTTGTAAAGGGGCAGTAAAACAAAAAAACGTCGGAAAAATCCGACATTTTTTGGTGTTGGTGGACAGTAAGGGACTCTCCTCTCGTATGGCTCAAGCAAGACTCTTTTGCAAAACTTTATGCTTTAGCCATACTTCGGTCCGCCGCTAAAAACGCGCCAAGTCAAGGCGCCTTTTCTTAACGCTCTCGGTTCTCGTCCCTTGAAAGCGAAGTGTAAAAAACGACTCTCGGCTTGTACCGAGAGTTCGTTTTTTTTGTCATATGGTGGACAGTAAGGGACTCGAACCCCTGACCCTCTCCACGTCAAGAAGACGCTCTACCAACTGAGCTAACTGTCCATTGGGCAAGTGTTATTGTAGCACAGCGGCAAAACTTTTGCAAGCACTTTGCGCATATTATTTAAAATATCAAAAAGCTCCGAAAGCGGGCGGGGAAAGGTGCATCAAAAGCGCGCGTGGCGGGCGTTTTTGCTTGCTTCTCACCGTCAAACAATATATAATACCGATATGAACGAAGACTCGCTGAAAACCCTCAAAACGCGCGACATCGCCTACATTGCGCTCGCTGTGGCGCTCAATGCGGTTTGTGCCTTTATCACCGTCCCTGCGACGGTGCCTTTTACGTTGCAGGTGTTTGGCGTGTTTTTCAGCTTGGAGTACTTGGGCGGAAAGCGCGGCGCCATTGCGGTTTGGCTGTATCTGTTTTTCGGCGCGGTGGGTCTCCCCGTGTTTTCCGGCTTTAGGGGCGGGTTTTCGGTGCTTCTTTCCGCAACGGGCGGCTTTATTATGGCGTTTGCGGCGGTGGCGCTTTTGTACTTTGTCTTGAGCTTTTTCAAAACGCCGTTTTGGGTGCATTACCTTCTTGCGGCGGCGGGTTTGGCAATCATTTATTTCGGCGGCAGCGCTTGGTTTGTGTTTATGATGGGCGGCGGCATCAAGCACGCGCTTCTTGTTTGCGTTGTGCCTTTTATCCTGCCCGACGTGATCAAAATCGTCCTTGCCTTCCTCCTTTCCGCACGGCTTAAAAAGATCAGACAGTAACCTTGCGGATTGACAGAGCGGGGCGAGCATAGTACAATAAAAACAAAAAAGGCGGCGCTTTACGCCGATCGTAACGGAGGTAGTATCATGATGGCAAGCAACAAATATCAGGGCACGCAGACCGAAAAGAATTTGGAAGCGGCGTTTGCCGGCGAATCGCAGGCGAGAAACAAATACACCTATTTTGCTTCCAAGGCAAAGAAAGAGGGTTACGAGCAGATTGCGGACATCTTTTTGAAGACGGCCGATAACGAAAAGGAACACGCCAAAATGTGGTTTAAGGAGCTTGCCGGCATTGGCGACACGGCGGAGAACCTTGCGGCTGCGGCAAACGGCGAGAACTTTGAATGGACGGATATGTACGAGGGTTTTGCCGTAACTGCCGAAAAGGAGGGGTTCCCTGAGCTTGCGGCAAAATTCCGCGCGGTCGCTTTGATCGAAAAGCACCATGAGGAAAGATATCGCGCTCTTTTGAAAAACGTGGAGACGCAACAGGTGTTTGCCAAGAGCTCCGTCAAGGTTTGGGAGTGCAGAAACTGCGGTCACATCGTGGTGGGCGAGAGGGCGCCCGAGGTCTGTCCCACCTGCGCGCATCCGCAAAGCTATTTTGAGATCAGCGCGGACAACTATTGATGCACTTTCTTCCGATAAACACAAAACGAGATGGCAAGTTTTTTGCCATCTTTTTTTGCCGCACCTCGCTGCGATCGTGGCGCATTTTTTATTTTTTAAGGCAGGTTTAAGTTTTCGATGTCATAATCGTGTATAATAGAGGAAGATCGGGCGGCGGCCCGGTCGAAGGAGGGCATATGCGGATACTCTTGGCGGAAGACGAGCCGGAACTCAATCGCGCTTTGGTGGCGGTGTTCACAAAGAACAATTATTCGGTGGACTCCGTCTTTGACGGAGAGGAGGCGGTCACTTACCTTACGGAGGGGGATTACGATTGCGCCGTGCTGGATGTGATGATGCCCAAAATGGACGGCATCACCGCCCTCAAAACCATAAGAAAGGCGGGTAAGACGCTCCCCGTTTTGATCCTGACGGCAAAATCCGAAATCGACGACCGCATCCTCGGCTTGGACAGCGGTGCGGATGATTATTTGACCAAACCCTTTGCGGTCAAGGAGCTTTTGGCGCGCGTGAGGGCGATCACGCGGCGTTTGACGGTGGGCGTGGACGCCAACTTGACCTTTGGCAATGCTACGCTCTCGCGTTCCACCTATCTTTTGACCACGCCGACGGGGGAATGCCGCCTTACAAACAAGGAGTTTCAGATGCTGGAAATGCTGATGAGCGCGCCCAATCAGGTGGTTTCGCCGGAGCAGTTTATGGAAAAGATCTGGGGCTTTGACAGCGACGCGGAGATCGGCGTCGTGTGGGTGTACGTTGCCTATCTCAGAAAAAAACTTGCGGCGGTGGGCGCAAACGTGCAGATCAAGGCGCTCAGAAACGCCGGATATACCTTGGAGACGATATGATCAAAAAACTCAGGAAAAAGTTTATCATTCTTGCGCTATGCGTTGTGGCGGCGGTAATCGTGGTCATTGTTGCCGGCATCGACGTAGCCAACTATATCAATATGAAAAACGACGCCGACGACGTGATCGCTTACGTGTCCGCGAGCGGCGACGTAGCCATGCAACCCGACCCGCGCGGCGGGATGTTGCCGTTTGGCCCGGATGAGGGCCGCGCTTTGCCCAAAAACCTGCCCAACGAAACGGCGTTTGCGGCAAGGTACTTTGTTGTGGAAACGGACGCGGAGGGCAACGTGCGCTCTTACAACCTTGAAAGGATCGCCTTCGTTTCGGAAAAGGACCTCGCAACGCTTGTCGGTCAAGCGACGGGAGAGCGGGGGTTCGTCGGCAACTACCGCTACCAAAAAACCACGACGTCCTCGGGCGCAAGGTACGTGTTTCTCGATTGCGAAAAGGAAATTGATGCAACACGCACCTTTATCATCTCCAGCGCGATCATCACGGCGGTGGGACTTGCCGCCATTGCGATCCTGATCATCCTCTTGTCCAAAAAGGTGCTTGCGCCGGTGGAAGAAAGCTATCAGAAACAAAAGCGCTTTATCACGGACGCAGGGCACGAATTGAAGACTCCGCTGACCGTCATCAGCGCTAACGCGGAGCTTTTGGAACTGGACATCGGGGAGGACAACGAGTGGCTGAACTCCATCAAAGGGCAGGTGCAAAAGCTTGCCGGCTTGACCAAAGAGCTGGTGTATCTCTCCCGCATGGATGAGTCGGACGCCGTACCGGAAAAGGCGCCGTTCTCCCTTGACAGTGCCTTGGAAGAGTGTGCGGATAGCTTCCGCGAGGCGGCGCTTGTGGCAAAAAAGAACGTTGTGCTTGACCTCACGCCGCTTACCGTAAACGCCAACGAAGAGATGATCCGCCGCGCCGTAACCCTTGTGCTGGACAATGCAGTCAAGTATGCGGAGGGGGAGGAGATCCGCCTCTCGCTCAAAAAGGACGGCAAATGGGCTGTGGTGGAAGAGGTCAACGCCGCGTCGCTTGCAAAAGGGGAGCACCCCGAGCTCTTTGAACGTTTCTATCGCCCCGACGCCTCGCGCAACACACTGGCGGGCGGACACGGGATCGGGCTGTCCGTTGTGAAATCCATCGTGGAGCACCACGGCGGGAGTGTGTTTTGCGAGTCCGATGGAAGGGAGATCACCTTCCGCCTTATGGTGCCGATAGAATAGGAGGGTGCCGGCAAGTAAGGTGAAGTTGTGCGCCGATAGCGCACAGTGAAGTTGACTTCGTCAGTGAAGTTTCTCGCTTTGCGAGAAGCTTTGGATGAATTGACCTACGGTCATAAATTGAAGCTGTGCCGCAACACCCCTAAAAATCTATCGGATTTTTTGGGGACCCCAACGCGGCTCTCCGCAACACCCCAAATAATCTTTAGGATTATTCGGGGACCCCGAGGCAGCTTTCATGTTACAATACCCAAAAATCTGCAGGATTATTCGGGGTGTTGGCAGCGAAGTCGAAGGGTCGCCGATTATTATGTGAAATCAGGAATGAAGAATGCTTCGTTCCTTTTTTAATTTGTAATTAAATTCGTTTGACTTCGGCACTTTAGCGTGCTAAAATGGTAATACAAAAATTCGGGGTGAATTTATGGACAAAATCAGAAATCAATCGGTAGAAAATTTGGTGCAAGTTATCGCAAAGATGGACACGGCAAACGACGTTTACAACTTCTTGTCCGATCTTTGCACGATCAAGGAGCTTCAGGACATGGCGCAACGCTTTGAGATGGCTGTCCTTCTGAAGGATGGGGCAAACTATCAAAACGTGGCGGGCAAGGTGGGCGCCAGCAGCGCCACCATCAGTCGCGTCAACCGTTGTTTGGTCTATGGCAATGGCGGGTACGAAAGGGCGATAGAGATCTTTAAAGGGGAAAGCAAATGAAACTGAAAGACAGCGTGTTTGAAAGCCGCGAAAGGACGGTCTTTGCGCTCCGCGAACTGTATGCCGAAAGCGGGTACGAGTTTTACCGCATGAGCAAGTTTGAGGAATACGACTTTTACGCAAAGAACAAGGACTTTTTGGTGTCGGACAACGTTTTGACGTTTACGGATACCAACGGCAAGTTGATGGCGCTGAAGCCGGACGTGACCCTCTCCATCATCAAGGGGTGCGAAGACGCGCCCAAGGGGGTTCGCAAGGTCTACTACAGCGAAAACGTCTATCGTCCCGCAGCGGACTCCTCCTTTAAGGAGATCATGCAAACGGGCTTGGAGTGCATTGGGGAAATTGGCGTCGGCGAAGTGGCGGAAGTGGTCACTTTGGCGGTAAAAAGTTTGAAGCTGATCTCGGAAGATTGCGTCTTGGATCTTTCCGATCTAAACGTGGTGGACGCCTTTATGAAAAAGGCGGGCATCACGCAAGCGGAGCGCGGGGAGATCGCCGAGGCGGCAAAAGCAAAAAACCTCGACCTCGTTTGTGCTCTTTTGAAAAAAGCCGGCGCGACGGAGGAGGCTCTTGCCGTGGCGGCAACGCTGTTTGGCGTGGCGGACGGGCTGGAAGTTGCGATCGAAAAACTGGAAAACATCGAATACTATTTCGGAGAAAACTCCGCACTGGAAGAGTTTATCTCCGTGCTTAGGGTGCTTCGCTCGGGCGAAGAGGGGGATAGCCTCCGCGTGGACTTTTCCGTGGTGGGCGACCCCAACTATTACAACGGCATCATTTTCAAGGGCTTCCTGCGCACGATCCCCTCTCCCGTCTTGACGGGCGGCAGGTACGATCGCTTGATGAAAAAACTCAAAAAGCAGGCGGGTGCCGTGGGTTTTGCGGTGTATACCGATCTGCTTGACCTTTTGACGGAGGACCGCAAAGCGCCTGCGGACGACTATCTGAACGTCGCCCTCCCCAAGGGACGTTTGGGCGAAAAGATCTATAAGATCTTTGCGGAAGCGGGATATCCCTGTCCCTCCCTTTTGGAAGAGAGTCGAAAACTGGTGTTTGAAAATACGGAAAGTAGGATCCGTTACTTTTGGGTAAAGCCCTCCGACGTGACGATTTACGTTGAGCGCGGCGTTGCGGACGTGGGCGTTGCGGGCAAGGACATTCTTGCCGAGTACGAGCCGGAGGTGTACGAGCTGCTTGACCTCAAAAAGGGCGCCTGCCGCATGGCGGTGGCGGGCCCTAAGGACTTTAAGGACGACAAAGGTCGTCCCCTCCGCGTCGCAACAAAGTTTACAAACGTCACGCGTGCGTTTTACCAAAACAAGGGGCGGGACATCGACGTGATCCATCTAAACGGCTCCATTGAGATCGCGCCCATTTTGGGCTTATCCGACGTCATCGTGGATATTGTGGAAACGGGCACGACGCTAAAGGAAAACGATCTGGAAGTGATCGAGACGGTGTTTCCGATCAGCGCAAGGTTGATCGCAAACAAGAGCTCGGCAAAGTTCAAAAAGGAAGCGGTGGACGAGCTTGTTAAGAGGGTCGCCGCCGTGGTGGAGGGACAGGAATGATCAAGATCATAAACTACAGCTGCTTGACGGACAAAAAGATCATCGCGTCCCCCAAGCCCATCGGCGACGTTTCCGCGGCGGTCAAAGAGATTTTGGAAACGGTGCGCAAAGAGGGAGACAAGGCGCTTTTTGCCTACGCCGAGCGCTTTGACAAGGTGCGCCTTTCGTCGCTCCGCGTCAGCGAGGAGGAGATGGAAAAAGGGCTTTCACAAGTGGACGCCGACTTTATCCGTATCCTTGAAAGATCGGCTGCCAACATACGCGAGTTTCACGCAAAACAACGCCGCGAGGGCTTTGAGATCAAGCGGGGCGACGGGGTGATCCTCGGACAGATGGTCACGCCGATAGAAAGAGTGGGTCTTTACGTTCCCGGCGGCACGGCGGCATATCCGTCCACCGTGCTGATGGACGCCATCCCCGCCAAGATCGCGGGGTGCCCAAAAGTGGTGATGTGCACGCCTCCCGCAAAGGACGGCAGCGTTCCCGCCGTCATTCTTGCGGCGGCAAAGGTGGCGGGCGTGGACGAGATCTACAAGGTGGGCGGCGCGCAGGCGATCGCGGCGCTTGCTTACGGCACGGAAACGGTGCCCAAGACGGATAAGATCGTGGGGCCAGGCAACGCTTTCGTTGCGGAGGCAAAGCGGCAGGTATACGGGTTGGTTTCCATCGATATGATCGCGGGGCCCAGCGAGATCCTTGTCGTATCGGATGAAAAGAGCAATCCGCGCCACTTGGCGGCGGACCTCCTCTCGCAAGCGGAGCACGACAAAAACGCAAGCGCGGTGCTTGTCACGACCTCTCTCTCCCTCGCTACGGCGGTGCAGGGGGCGATCGAAGACCTTCTTAAAGATATGGAGCGTGAGGAGATCGCGCGGGCGTCCGTTGAAACAAACGGCAAGATCATTGTCGTAAACGACCTATCGGAGGCGGTGGACGTCGCCAACGACATCGCGCCCGAGCACCTGGAGCTGTGTGTGGACGAGCCGTTTGAACTGCTTAAAAAGGTCAAGCACGCGGGAAGCGTGTTCCTTGGCAGGAATTGCCCCGAAGCCATCGGCGACTACTTTGCCGGAATGAACCACACGTTGCCCACCTGCGGCACGGCACGCTTTTCCAGCCCGCTTTCGGTGGATGACTTTGTGAAAAAGACGCAGTATGCGTTTTACAGCGCGGACGCCCTGCAACAAGTGGCGGACGACGTTGCCGCCTTTGCCCGAAAAGAGGGCTTGACCGGTCACGCAAGAAGCGCGGAGATCAGGAGCAAGGAGTAATATGAGCAAATTTATCAGCAAAAAACTAAACGGGCTTTCGGCGTACGTCCCCGGCGAGCAGCCGCAGGACAAAACCTACGTCAAGCTCAACACCAACGAGTGTCCCTTTCCGCCCTCTCCGTACGCACAGCGTATGGCAAGGCAGGCGGCGGGCGGGTTGAACCTGTATTGCGACCCCGAGTGCACCGTCCTTGCCTCGGTGGCGGCGGAGTATTTTGGCGTTAAAAAGCAAAACATGATCTTCACCAACGGCTCGGACGAGGTGTTGAACTTTGCGTTCATCGCCTTTTGCGACAAGGATACGCCGGCGGTGTTTCCCGACGTGACGTACGGGTTTTATCCCGTCTTTGCGCGTCTGAACGGCGTGCCGTATAAGGAGATCCCGCTGACGGACGCTTTGGAAGTCAGCGTCAAGGATTACTTGGCTGTCAAAGGCACGGTGTTCCTTGCCAACCCCAACGCGCCGACGGGGGTGGCGCTCCCCCTTTCCGCCGTGGAAGAGATCGTCAAAGCCGATCCGACGCGCGTCGTGGTCGTGGACGAGGCATATGTGGATTTCGGCGGGGAAAGCGCGCTTGCTTTGATCCCCAAATACGACAACCTCCTTGTCACGCGCACCTTCTCCAAGTCGCGCTCCTTGGCGGGCGGCAGACTGGGCGTCGGGTTTGCTTCGGAGGCGATCATCGAGGACCTTAAGCGCATTCAGTATTCCACCAACCCCTACAACGTCAATTCGATGACGGCGGCGGCGGGCGTGGGCGCGCTTTTGGATGACGAATACTTCAAAAAGAACGTTGGCACGATCGTGGAGAACCGCCGTCGTCTTACGGCGGAACTCAAAAGCATCGGGTTTGACGTGTTGCCCTCTTCGGCAAACTTCATCTTTGCCGCAAAGGCGGGCGTTTCGGGCGAGGCGCTCTATCTCTCCTTAAAGCAAAAGGGCGTTTTGGTCAGATATTTTGACAAGCCCCGTCTCAAAAACTACGTGCGCATCACGGTAGGCACCGCGGAGGAGATCGATACGCTCGTCGCGGCGGTCAAAGCTACGTTGGAGGAAAAACTATGAGAAAGGCGGAGATCAAGCGCAAGACGGCGGAAACGGACGTTTCTTTGACCCTCTGTTTGGACGGAACGGGCAAAAGCGAGATCGACACCGGTTGCGGTTTTTTGGATCATATGTTGACGTTGTTTGCCTCGCACGGCAAGTTTGACCTTGCGGTCAAATGCGTGGGGGACACGTACGTGGATTATCACCATACCACGGAGGATATCGGCATCGCGCTCGGCGAAGCGTTTGCCTCGGCACTTGGCGAGAAGCGCGGCATTCTTCGCTACGGCGACGAGATTCTTGCGATGGACGAAGCGGTGGTGCTCTCGTCGGTGGATCTATCCGGCAGGGCGTTTCTCGGCTGGCAGGTGACGATCCCCACCGAAAAAGTCGGGGACTTTGACACCGAGCTCGTGGAGGAGTTTTGGTACGGCTTTGTCAGAAAAGCCGCGTGCGCCTTGCACGTCAGGTTGCTTTCGGGGCGCAATTCGCATCACATCATAGAGGGCGTCTTTAAGTCGGTTGCGCGTTCGCTTCGCGCGGCGGTTTCTGTGGACGCAGCCTTTGCGGGGGAGATCCCGTCCACCAAAGGAGTGCTGTGATGACGGTCATTTTGGACTACGGTGTGGGAAACCTGTTTTCCCTAGGCTGCTCCCTTGCGGCGATCGGCGAAGCGTCCGAGATCACGTCTGACGCCGCCCGCATCGAACAGGCGGATCGCATCATTCTGCCCGGCGTGGGCGCCTTTCGCGACGCGATGGAAAAACTGAAAAGCAGCGGCTTGATAAGCGTCCTGAAAAGGGCGGCGGCAAAGGGAACGCCCCTCTTGGGCATCTGCCTTGGCATGCAGCTGCTATTTGAAAAAAGTTACGAGTACGGCGAGCACGAGGGGCTTGGCTTTTTGAAAGGCGTTGTCAAACCCATTCCCGCGGCGGGCGTCAAGATCCCGCATATGGGGTGGAACGCGCTGTCGTTTGGGCAAAAGAAACATCCGCTGTTTAAGTACCTCACGGAGGGTGACTGCGTTTACTTCGTACATTCGTACGCGGCGGTGGGTTGCGATGACTCTGTCATCGCGCTTGCGGAGTACGGCACGCCCGTGACGGCGGCGGTGGCAAAGGGCAGCATTCTCGGCTGTCAATTTCACCCCGAGAAGAGCGGGGAGGTCGGCTTAAAGATCTTGCGCGCATTTTGCGAGATGAAGGAGGGCGAAGTATGATCATCTTTCCCGCGATCGATCTGATCGGCGGCGAAGCCGTCCGCCTGTACAAGGGTGATTTCGCGCAAAAAACCGTTTATTCGAGAGACCCGCTCTCCGTGGCAAAGACCTTTTGCAAAAAGGGCGCCACGCACATTCACCTTGTGGATCTGGAGGGCGCCCTGATGGGACGACCCGCAAATTTTGACTTGATCTGCCGCATCAAAGCGGAAACGGGTTTGTTTGTGGAAGTGGGCGGCGGCATCCGCACGGCGGAACTGATGGAACGCTATCTTTCCCACGGGATCGACCGCGTGATCCTCGGCACCGCGCCGATCGAGGACCCCAAGTTTCTCTCCTCTTTGCCAAAGACCGTGCTTGCCAAAACGGCGGTCGGCGTGGACGTCAAAAACGGCTACGTGGCGATCAAAGGGTGGACGGAAAACTCAAGTCGGACGCTCGTTGACTTTTGCGCCGAGGCGGAGGCGGCGGGCGTTGGCACCGTGATCTGCACGGACGTGGGCAAGGACGGCGCGATGGCAGGCACCAATCACGAGCTGTACAAGAAACTTTCCGAAACCACCAAGATGAACGTCGTGGCGTCGGGCGGCGTTTCGTCCATTGAGGACGTCAAACGGCTCCGCGCGCAAAACGTTTACGGCGCCATTATAGGCAGAGCCTATTACGAGGGCGCGATCGACCTTTCCGAGGCGATAGAGGTGGCAAGATGATCACAAAGAGGATCATTCCCTGCTTGGACGTCAGGGACGGACAGGTCGTCAAAGGCACCAATTTCGTCGGTCTCAAGGAGATCGCCTCGCCCGTGGAACTTGCCAAACAGTACAGCGCAAGCGGCGCGGACGAACTGGTTTTTTACGATATCACGGCGTCGTCGGACGGCAGGGATCTGTTTACGGACGTTTTGACCGAAACGGCAAAAAACGTGTTTATCCCGCTGACCGTAGGGGGCGGCATCCGCTCCTTAAAGGATTTTGACCGCGTGCTCAAGTGCGGCGCGGATAAAGTCAGCGTCAATTCGGGCGCCATTGCGGACCCCACCTTGATCGCGCGAGCGGCAAAGGTGTACGGCGATCAGTGCGTTGTTCTTTCGGTGGACGTCAAGCGGGTGGACGGCAGTTTTCGCGTGTTTGCCAAAGGCGGCAGGGTGGACACCGGTTTGGACGCTTTGGACTGGATCAAAAAGGGCATCGACGAGGGCGCGGGCGAGATCGTTTTGAATTCCATCGACACGGACGGCGTCAAACGGGGCTTTGACCTTGAGATGCTTGCGGCGGTCACGGCGTTTTCCACGGTCCCCGTCATCGCGTCGGGCGGCGCGGGGAAGATAGAGGACTTTATCACGCTGTTCAAGCGCCTTCCCAAAGTGGACGCGGGGCTGGCTGCCTCGATCTTCCATTTCGGGGAAGTTTCCATCGCCGACCTCAAAAAAGAAATGTTGAAAAACGCTATCCCCGCGAGGATAGTAAAGGAGTAATTATGGAGATCAAAGATTTGAAATTCGATGAAAAAGGGCTGATCCCCGCCATCGTTGTGGACGCCGTTACCAAGCGCGTCCTGACCCTTGCGTATATGAATGAGGAGAGTTTGAAGATCACGATGGAAAAGGAGCTGACGTGCTTCTATTCCCGCTCTCGCAAGCAGCTGTGGCTCAAGGGGGAGACCAGCGGCAACTACCAGCACGTCGTTTCGATCACGGCGGATTGCGATGGGGACGCCCTTGTCGTCCTGGTGGAGCCGGACGGACCCGCCTGCCACACCGGCGAAACTTCCTGCTTCCACAATCCGCTGTTTGAAAGCGAGGAGAGGCACGAGTTCTCTTACGAGGATCTGATGAAACTGATCGCAGGGCGCAAGACGGAAAAGAAAGAGGGCTCCTACACGACGTACCTGTTTGAAAAGGGCAGGGACAAGATCCTTAAAAAAGTCGGCGAAGAATCCACCGAGGTCATCATCGCGGGTAAGGCGGACGACAAAAAGGAGACGATCTACGAGATCGCGGACCTTGCCTATCACGTGATGGTGCTGATGATCGACATGGGCATTTCGCTGGAGGAGGTTTTCCGCGAGTTGCAGTCGCGTCACGTCATCGACAAAAAAGTCAAACAGGAGAAAATGGTTTAATGCGCGATCTGCACACGCACACGTTCTATAGCGACGGCAAGTCCTCTCCGGAGGAGATGATTCAAGCCGCCGTCAAGATGGGGCTTTCGGAGATCGGCATCTCCGACCATTCCTATACCTTTTTTGACGAGAGTTATTGTATGAAAAAGGAGATGATCCCGTCCTACAAAGCGGAGATCGCCGCCTTGAAACAAAAGTACGCGGGGAAGATAAGCGTGCTTTGCGGGGTGGAGCAGGACGCATACTCTTCAGAGAGCACCGACGGCTTTGACTACGTGATCGGCTCGGCGCATTACTTAAAGGTCAACGGGGAGTACCGTCCTTTGGACGAGGACCCCACGGCGTTTGAAAAGGTGTGCCGAGACGGCTTTGGCGGCGACTACTACGCGCTTGCCGAGGCGTACTTTTCCCTTGTCGCGGGTTTTGCCGAAAGGGACGACGTTTCGATCATCGGGCACTTTGACCTGATCGCCAAATTCAACGAGGGCGGGCGTTTGTTTGACGAAAACGCCCCGCGCTATCTTTCGGCGGCAAAAAACGCCGCAGATCGGTTGCTTGCCGCAGGAAAGATCTTTGAGGTAAACACCGGCGCGATCGCGCGCGGCTACCGCACCGTGCCCTATCCCGCGCCGACGCTTTTTATGTATATCCGCGGCATGGACGGCAGGCTGATCTTGTCAAGCGACGCCCATTCGCCCCAAAACGTCGCCTTTGCGTTTGATCGCATCGTTTTGTAAACGTTTTTTTTGCCTTAGGCAAAAAATTTCGCGCACGCGGCGTATTGAACAATCACCCGAATTTTGTTATAATGGTTATATTACCCTTTGGGAGGCTCTGAAATGGATTATTTGACAAACTACAAGCATTGGCTTGAAAACGTTACGGCGGAAGAAAAAGCGGAACTTGTCGCCATTCAAGCAGACGACAAGGAGCTGCAAGAACGCTTTACCTTACCTCTTGCTTTCGGCACGGCGGGTATGCGCGGCGTGCTCGGCATGGGCACCTTCCGCATGAACGCATACACCGTTGCCCGCGCCACGCAAGGGCTTGCGGATTACATCAAGGAAGCGGGCGCCGAGGCGGCAAAGCGCGGCGTGGTGATCAGTTACGACACGCGCAGGATGAGCTATGAGTTTGCCATGACGGCAGCGCGCGTTTTGGCGGCAAACGGCGTCAACGCCTATCTTTTTGAAAACGTTCGCCCCGTGCCCATCTGCTCGTTTGCGGTGGGCTACTTAAAAACCTTTTCCGGCATCATGATCACCGCCAGTCACAACCCCAAAGAATACAACGGTTACAAGGTGTACGGCGAGGACGGCGCGCAGCTTTCTCCCGAGGCGACGGCAAAGGTGGTGGCTTATATCGAAAAGAGGGATTATTTCGGCGTTCCGATGGCGGACGTCGACCCCGCGCGTGAAAACGTGATGGGCAAGGACAACGCCCCGATCTGTCCGCACGTCACCGTGATGGGAAAGAGCGTGGACGAAGCGTATTTTGAGCGGATCTCCGCGCTGTCGCTTTCTCCGGAGGCGGTGGCAAAAGAGGGCGCCAACCTCAAGATCGTTTACACCCCGCTGCACGGCAGCGGTTTCAAGCCGGTGACGGAGATCCTTTCCCGCATGCACATTCCGTTTAACGTCGTGCCGGAGCAGGCAAAGCCCGATCCTGATTTTCCGACGGTCAAGATGCCCAATCCCGAGATGCCCGACGCGTTGACGCTCGGCATCAAACTGGCGGAGGAGCTTGGCAGCGACGTCGTGATCGGCACCGATCCCGACGCGGACAGAATGGGCGTTGCGGTCAGAAGTGACAAGGGGGATTTCGTACTTCTTACCGGCAACCAAACGGGCGTGCTTTTGATGGATTACATTCTTCGCCGTCACAAGGAAAACGGCACGTTGCCATCCAACGCCGCCGTCGTCAAAACCATCGTTACCACCTCTCTTGCGGAGAAAGTCGCGGAGTACTACGGGGCAACCTGCTATGACGTTTTGACCGGCTTTAAGTTTATCGGAGAAAAGATCGACCTTTTCAACAAAACGGGCGAGCACACCTTCCTGTTTGGCTATGAGGAGAGCTACGGTTATCTTGCCGGAACGCACGCCAAGGACAAGGACGCCGTCGTTTCCACGATGTTGTTTGCGGAGATGGTGTGTTATTACAAGAGCATCGGCGTAAGTTTGTACTCCCGCTTGCAGGAGATCTACAAGACGCTCGGCTACTATGCGGAGCAAACCATCTCGGTCTATTTCAAGGGCTTGGACGGCATGGCTACGATGGCGGCAAAGACACGGGCGCTTCGCGGTGTGGAAATCAGGGAGATCGCCGGATATAAGGTGGTTTCCACCGTCGATTTCCTTGCGGGCGAAAGCACCGATATTTCGGGCAAAAAGCAAAAGATCAACTTCCCCAAGAGCGACGTGATGAAATACTTCTTGGAGGGTGGCGATTGGGTCACGATCCGTCCTTCCGGGACGGAACCCAAGCTGAAGCTGTACGTTTCGGCAAGCGCCGCCGACAAAAAGAGCGCCGCGGACAAGGCGGCAAAGCTCTTGGACTATATGAAAGGATACGTGGAATAGTGACACCTCTTTTCGACGCGCTCAAAAAATACAAAGGCGTCAAAGCGCGCTTCCATATGCCGTCGCACGGCGGCAAAAGTATGCCGGATGACGAGGGGCTCTTCGCTTCCGCGCCTTTTGACGTGACGGAATTGTCCTTCTCGGACAATCTGTCCTGTTCCGCGGGGGTCATCAAGGCGGCGGAGGATCTTGCCGCCAAAGCGTACGGCGCGGATCACACCTTGTTTTTTGCGGACGGCGCGACAAGCGCGCTTCGCACTGCGCTGCTATGCGTGCGTGGGGAGAGCATCGCCTTTCTCGGCGAGATGCACAAAAGTTTCTACGCGGCGGAGCGGTTGTTTTCGCTAAGCGTGACGGACATCTCCTCTCCGCAGGAGATCGTAAACGGAAAGTTTCGCGCGGTTTGCGTGACCAGCCCCGACTATTACGGCAGGGTAAAGGACGTTGCCGCCATTGCCCGCAAGTGTCGCGAGGCGGGGGCGCTCCTGATCGTGGACGAGGCGCACGGCGCGCACTTTGCGTATAGTTCGCTTTTGCCGGAAAGCGCCGTAAAATATGCGGATCTTGTGATCCACGGCGCGCACAAGACGCTCCCCGTATTTACGGGCGGGGCGATGCTTCACGTCAAGGACGCTTTGTATCAAAAAGCGCGCGAAGCCAGGCGGGAGGTCGTCGGCACCAGTCCGAGCTATCTCGTTTTGGCAAGTTTGGACTATGCGCGCGATCTGTTTGAAAGGGAGGGCGAAGCCTATTATGCGGCGGTCAAAGGGGAGGTCGAGCGGGTAAAAACAGCCCATCCGCAAGTGGAGGTGCTGCCGTCGGATGACTTTTCTCGCGTTGTGATCCTCCAAAAGGGCGGCGGGCACGCCCTGTCTTCCGAGATGGAAACGGCGGGGGTTTTCGTTGAGGCGGCGGACGCGGACCGCGTCGTTTTGATCGTTACGCCCTTCAATTACACCTGTTTGGAACAGGCGTTTTGCGTTGCGGACGGCTTTGACGGAAAAAACGCGGAATATCCCGATATATCCGATATAATCGGCAAAAAAAGCAAGTACGACGTCGGCGTGTATCCGCCCGGCGTTCCGCTGGTAAAAGCAGGGGAGACGATCTCCAAAGAGCAGGCGGATGTCTTGCGGGCGAATTTAGATAGACTTTTCGGAACGGTTGATGGTAAAATAATTACGTGAACGAGCTCAGATACGCGGACGAGGTCAGAAGATCCTCGGCTTACAGAAGCATAGCGGCGGATATCGACAGGGGAGAGTTCTCCCATGCCTATTTTATTCGTTCGGAGGACAAGGACGCCGTCGACACGTTGTTTACCCTGATCGCAATGAAAGCGTACTGCAAGGACGGCTGCGGCAAATGCGCCGAGTGCCACAAGGTGCTGGTGCGCTCCAAACCCGACGTAAAGTATCTTGCGGAAGGAAACGAAAATTTTTCCGTTGCGGAGATGACGGAGGTCACCGAAGACGCCGGCATGACGGCGTTTGAGGGCGGGCGCAAGCTGTATTTTTTCAAAAATTTCGAAAATCTTGCCGACGCGCCGCAAAACAAGCTGTTAAAGACCTTGGAGGAACCCTTTGAAAAGGTGCATTTCATCCTTTCCGCGGCGTCCACAGCCACCGTGTTGCCCACCGTTTTGTCCCGTGTGAAACAGGTGGTGCTTGCCGCTTTTCCGCAGGAGGAAGTCAAAAACGCCCTGATCAAGGACGGCGTACCGCCCGATAGGGCGGAGCGCGGCGCGGCGCTTTCGCAGGGGAATCTGACACGCGCAAGGGAGTTTGCCGTCGACGAGGATTTTTCGCGGCACGTTTCGGAGGTCACGGATCTCCTTTCGGAGCTCAAGACCAGCGCGGACGTTTATCGTTTTGTCAAAGAGGGGATATTCTCCAAAGAACGCATTGACAGGACGCTTTCGATGTTTGAACTGGTGTTCCACTGCGTGCTGAGTTTCCATCTCGGACGCCCGATGGCTCTTTCCGACAAGGCGGACGCCGTCAGGCGCATCGCCGAAATGTACAGCGTGGCTGCCGTGGGCGAGGCGTCGGACGCCGTTGTGACCTGCCGCGCAAGGCTCAAAGCGAATTGCAACGCGACCAACGTCGCGGATTACCTATTATTGAAATTAGTGGAGGTAAAATACAAATGCCGATCGTAGTTGGCGTGAAATTTAACAATAACAACAAAGTTTACACCTTCGACCCCGAAGAGGGGGTTTATTCGGAGGGCGATCTCGTTGTGGTGGATACCCAAAAAGGAAACGAGCTCGGAGAAGTCGTAAAAGGCAATTACGAGGCGGAGGAAGGCAGCGTTCCGGCGGAGCTCAAAAAGGTGCTTCGCAAGGCAAACGGTAGGGACTTTGACCTGTGCAAAAAGGCAAAGGAAACCGAGCCGCGCGCCTTGGAGATCGCAAAGGAAAAGGCGGCGAAACTCGGCGTCAATTTGAAGTTTATTTCGTCGGAAGTTTCCTTTGATTGCAAACGCGTCGTTCTCTACTTTACGTCGGAAGACAGGGTGGATTTCCGCGAGCTCGTCAAGGAGCTTGCTTCCGCCTTGCACGCGAGGATCGAGCTTCGTCAGCTGTACGAAAGGGACGACGTCAAACTGCGCGGCGCCCTTGGCATGTGCGGCAGGGAATGTTGCTGTCGTTCGCACTTGCGTGACTTTGAAAAAGTCACGGTCAAGATGGCAAAGGTGCAGGGCTTGTCGTTGAACCCCACCAAGATCAGCGGCATCTGCGGCAAACTGATGTGCTGTTTGAAGTATGAAAACGAGTACTATGCCGAGGTCTTTAAACAAATGCCCAAAGTCAACGGCAAGGTCATTACGCCGGACGGGCCTGCAGTGGTGGAATCCAACGATATGTTGAAAAAGATCGTAACCTGCAAGGTGTTTGTGGACGATACGTACATCGTCAAAAAGTTCCCGCTTGAAGAGATCACCATTGTGAAGCCCGTGCCGCAACAACCCTCCAAAAAGGGGCAGGACAAAAAGAAGGAAGACCGTCACGGCGACAAGCATCACGACAAGGAACAGGCGTTCAAAGAGGAGCCGGAAGTGGATGCGGACGAGTTTGACGCTTCGGACGACGCGGATTCCCTTGAGGACATCGTTGACGAAGAATAGTTTCCGTTTGCTAAAGCCCCCATTCTATGCGAAAGAGCGCCGCTTCGCGTGTTGGCGCTTTTCTTTTAAAGAAAAGTGCCCAAAAGAAGGTGGGGGTTGCGATTCCCCCAAACCCCTAAACGCTTTTTAAAAGGATGCCGCTTCGCGAGAAATAAAAGGGATCAAGAAAAGTGCATCGTGACAATAACTACGTAGCAAAGTGCAGCGAGGAGTTCAGCTCCGCGAGTCGGAAGCCATGAGAGGGGAAAGGTGAGGCGAGTTCTTTAAGAATGGCGGAAAGTCGTTTGTTCTTGCGTTATTCAATTCATCCACAACTTCTCGCATAGCGAGAAACTCCACTGCGAACGAAGTGAACAACTTCACTGACGAAGTCAACTTCACTGTGCGCTTCAGCGCACAACTTCACTGTCCAAAGCAACTTCACTTCGGCACCGCCGAAACTTTACCCAAAGTCGTTCGCGTTTCCTGTTGCGCTTTCTGTTTGATATACTCCTCAAATTTTTGATATTGACATCACCGCGCGCGTGTAGTATGATAGTAATATGCGCAAGTCTCGTGTTATACTCTTTTTATCTTTATTGTGCGTGTTGGTGCTTCTTGCAACGGGGCTTTTTGCCTGCAAAAAGAAGACGGTGGTCGATCCCTCCGAGGGACGCGTCGTCACCGTCGCCACCGCAATGGAAACGGTGTATGCCGCCATGCTTTCTTCAGACGGCTCTGTCGACACCAATTATTTCACCTTAAAAACAAACGGCAGCTACTCCTCCGGTGAAACCATCTACGATTTCACGTTCGGCGGCACTTTTGACGTTACGCAAAACAACAGGGACGATGACAAACGCTCGCAACTGCTTCTTGAGGTCAAAAAGGGCGGCATCGAAGTGTTTTTGGCGTACTATTCCGATGGCAAGTTGTATGTGGATTTCCCGCCGTACGCATCGCGCGGCATGATCTCCGACTTTAATCTTGCCGAGGTCGTGCATTCCGTTAAGCAGGAAAAGGACTCCGGCGTCATCAAAACCGCCGCGGACACCCTTCCGTTGATCGCAAGCCGCATCTTTACGTCCTGCCGCTGCTATTCGGAGGAGGGCGGCGATCGCTATGTTTTCACCCTTTCGTATCCGCTGCTGTTCGATGCGTTTGGCGAGTTTGTCGCGTCGTGGGATGCGGGCTTCTCTCCGGAGGAACTTTTATCCGCCTTGCATCTGACGGAGGCGGAGACGGAAGAGCTTTCCGCTTCCGCGCCCAAAACCACCGTTGAGTTTGTCGTCAAGGACGGCGCTTTCCTCTCCGCAAAGGCGGAGGTTGCGGACAAAGGTTCTTTCAGTTTGGATTCCTTTGCTTTGACGCGCGGGTCGGACGACTTGGCGCTTCCCGCCGCGCTTTCCTCTTTTACCGAGTTTGATCTTAAAAACTTCTCGTTGTCCGGCACCATGCTTTTGCACGCGCAGGGGAGCGGCGACCATGAAGCCAATCTTGACGTGACCGTGGGCCGTGATTTCGGCGACGTCACTTATACTTTCACTTACGATCTCAAATCCCATTACGTTGCGGGGCAAGGGCTGGAGTTCTCGCTTGCTTTGACGGATCAAAACGCCAAGGCGTCCTCTTTTGCCGTGCGCGGGGATTATCTGTATATGGATCTTTCCGCCTATGGCGTCGCCAAATGCAAGATCAAAACGGAGGAGCTCTCCTCTCGCCTTGGCACGATGGGCTTTAAGGACGTAGGCAAATACGACTTCCGCGACAAGCTGCATATGCTCGTGCTTCTTGCGGCGGGCAGGGAAGAACAAAACGACGTCGTGACCTATACTCTCGGCAAGGAGTTCTTCTCTTTGCTTTCCGAAAAGGTCGGGTATCTCGGCTTGTTTGACGTGGAGGGCGCAACCCTCTCTTGGAACAAGGCGAACAACCGCTTGCAGGCTCTCTCCGCGTCGATGACTTTCGGCGGCATCACGGCTTCCCTGACGGCGTCTACCTTTACGTTTGGCACGCCCGTAGCGCTTGACGCCGTAGACGACGCCGCGTACGTCGATCTTGCCGAAAAACAAGTTACGAGGCTCTCTTTCTCGGGTGACTTTGTGCAAAACACCCGCTTTGAAACGGATGGGGAGATCTTGTCCGAGTTGCTTTCTTCCCTTTCCGGTGAGGAGCTTACTTTTAGCGCAACCTCTTTGCGCTACAGCGCGGAGCTTGTCTTCAACGGCAGCGGTTCGGTCAAGACTTTCCTCACGCACTTATACGCCGCAAACGGCAGCGAGGTCATCAACGTTTACTACACCGACGCGACGCCCGACAACTTCTATCTTATCTATCCCGAGAACCGCGTGACGGGCATCCGTCCTCTGAAAATGCTGACTTTTGCCGAAGAGCCTCTCGCCGCGTTTAACGAAGCGATCGGGGCGGCGGATAGCGGCATGGGGCGCAGGCTCAACCTCGTCGCCTCGCAAAACGCCTTTACCGTGGGCATGCAGCTCCCGCTCCTAACGTCTTTTGCGGAGAAACTTGCAAACATCTATCCGAATTTCTCTCTGTCCCTTTTGACGGACGTCAAGTGCAGGCGTTACGAGTTGCGCCTGACGGGGGACAACGTGCTTAGCGCTAAAGTGGTGTTTGACAGCGACAACGATCTCTCCCTCGTCGCAAGGTCGTACAAGGTGTCGTTTGACGACGATTGGGGCTTGATCTCTCTCTCCGCAGCGACGCCGGAAACGGTTGCCGTTCTTGCGGATAACGATATGCCGCGCTTTGCCACGGCGTCGTTTACGGGCGGGTTGACCTACCGCGTGTCGCTTTTGAAAGAGGATTCCGACGAGGAACTTTTGTGGTCGTACAAGAACGTGCCCACCGGCATGGGCAACGACGGGCAAATCACCAACGTGGAAGCGGCGGCAACGCTGCTTGGCAAAACCATCGAGGCGACGGTCAAGGTGGATCTTTCCCCCGCGTCGGCGGTGGAACTGGCAAACAGCGCCACCTACGCCGATCGCTACAGCGTGGATGCAAACGGCGCGCGCACCTTTACGATGTCGTATTACAACGACGCAACGCCCGCGGCTATCCTCGGCTCTTTCCGCAATCTTACCGTGACTGTCGGACAAAAGGAGTATCCCAAGGATATCGTGTGGGATATAAGCGGCGTGTCGACCTCTCTCGGAAAGAGTGATTTCACCGTAAGACCCAAGGTTGCAACCTATTTCGGCAATTTGATCTATCTCGGCAGCGTGGCAAACTGCACGTTGCATATTGAGGGAAGCGTTGCTTCTTCCACCGATTATACGATGACGTTCGTCGCTTACGACGGCAACGATCCGTTGGATCCCGCCGTATATTCCGACGTGCTTTTGGTCAAGACGGAGAGCGGCGATGAGGTGGAAGTCCGTCACGTGGAGTGGGATACTACCAACGCTTTGATAGAAAACAAGATCAAATACAACCTCTTGTATGCTTATTCCACCGCCGATCCCGAGCATCCGGACGTCGTGCGGGCGCGCGTTTACGATTCCACAGGCGCGTATAAGGTTTTGGAGATCCCCATCTTCTTTGAAGCACGGGTCGTGGAAAAGGAGGACGTGACCTTTGACGTCAGCACGCTTGACGGTGTGCAGTACGACCTCAAAAAAGGCTTTACGTTTGACGTCTTAAAGGTCAGAGGGCTTTCTCCCACCAAGACGGAGGGCGTGTTGCCCAACGCTTTCGTGGTCAATTCGGTCGACCTTGACGAACCCTGGGAGGTTTCCGGCGTCAAGTGGTCTTTTGACGAAGTTTCATCCGTGCTTAACGCATCGGGCGCCGTCGGCGTTTTGACAATGACGGTGGGCGACAACATCAGCGGCTTCCAAGACGTGGAGTTCAATTATGCCTTTACGTCGGTGACCGTCACGGGGACCACTCTGCTGACGGCGGAAAAGGGCGCCGTCCTCGGCATTGACAAGGTGGAGGATTCCCTTTACGCTTACGCCGGCGAGCATCTGAACGCTTACGGCTTTACTTTCCCCTCTTACGTGCGCGTGGATTATACGATGGGTGACAGCGTCTGCCACGAGGATCTGCCGATGAATTGGCAGTTTGACAAGCCCTTTGACGAAAATGCGCTTGCGGACGGCGGCGTTTATACCTTGAGCGGGGCGGTCGGCAGCGAAGCGTTTACCGTTACGTTGTCCTTTGACAGAAAGAGGATCACCGGTTATAAGTTTGAGGATGAAGAGACGATGCTTTCCGAGGGGACGCTTACGGAACGTGAGGGCAAGAAATGCTTGGCGTTCTCGGTCCTTGCCGCCATGGCGGAGGAAAACCCCGTCAAGTATACCGACAAAGCAAATTATCCCACCACGCTGCTCGTTGCCTTCAACGACGGCGACGAGTACGTTCCGGTTGCGGTCACGTGGGATCTTTCCGCTTACGACAGCCGCGAAGACATGATCGGCAGCGGCTTCCTCGGCACGGTCTCCGCAACGGCAAAAGGGCAGTCTTTTGACGTGTACGTTTACGTTGCGCCCGCCTACGACACCGTTTATACAAACGCTCTCCGCACGGTCTCCGACTTGACGTTCTCTTTGATGAGCGCAGGAGCCCTTGCGCAAGACGGCGTGCATCACAAGCTGGTGGTGACCGATCCGCGGCAGGCGGAAAACTACCCGACCGTGCTTTACGTCAGCGGCGGGAAGAGCATCCCGGTCAAACAGTGGCTTGGTTTGGAAGCCGTTTCGCTTTTGTATTCCGAAAACTATGAAACGCTCTCGCCCAACGCCGTTTCCGGCAGCGTCACGGTGCGCGCCAAGGTGGGCAACGACGACGTCGGTTATAAGGAGATCCCGATCCGCGTATCCATCGTGGATAGCTTGATCAACCAAGAGGAGATCAGGGTCAGCGGGCTTCCCTTTGCGGCAAGCTCCGAAATGACGGGCGGGGCAACGCCTTATGCGATCACGCCCACGTACGCGCCTTACACCGTAAAGAACGCGATCGGCGAAAACGTGGAGTGCAGCTTCTCTTTGGACGCCAATCCGTATTACGTCGACCCCAAAGCCGCGTCCACCTATCCCGCCTATCTTGACTTTGAACTTGACGGCATCGCGGTCAGGGCGGAAGCCAAGTGGGACCTTGACGTCATTCCGGCAAATGCGGCGACGGTCAAGGAGAGCAAGGAGTATTTGGTTTGGGCAATGCTTGACCTCGGCTCCTCATTCAAAAAGATCAAGATCCCCGTCGCGGTCACCGTGGAAAAGCGGGAGATCGACGTGGTTTGGATCAAGGACAACGAGGGCAACTATTCCAACGAAAAATACATTGACCTCGACGGCTACCGACTTGATCCGTTCGGTGACGACGTGGTGGGCGACGAAGTGTTGCTTGACGTCAAAGTGCAGTTCAAAAAGGACGCAAACCGTTATCCGCTCAAACTCAAGTACAGCAAGAAGAACGTCGTTTTGTCCTACGACGGCAGCAACATCTATGAAAACGTGGTCGTCAAGGTGGGCAACGAAAGCGGCGGCTATACCGAGATCGGCGGCTACACGATCCGCATTCTTGCCGGCATCGTTTCCAAGATCCGCGTCAAAAACAGCGGCGTGTACAAGGTGTTCTTTGAGTCGATCAAAGAGACGGAAACCAACATCAAGTACAAGTATTATTCCGCCGTGAATATGGCGGAGGAGCTTCCCTCTACGATCAAGGTCACCTTTGGCTTGGACGGCGCGGAAATCGACGTTCCCGTCTCTACGGGCAACGACGCGGGCAAGGGTCTCGTCTTTGCTTGGGATAGGGACGCGCACAATTACCTCGGCGTCGTTTTGTGGAATCCGTCCGTTTCCTCGGAGGTGGGCGGCGTGCGTCAGGCGATCTACAACAAAGAGCAAAGCAACTATGCTTCTCCCACGGAGGAGATGTTCTTTGAAGGGTCCTTTACGTCTTCCGTCGTGTATCGCGACGGCGTAAACGACGCGGGCTCCATCACAGCCGCAAGCTTCTTGGCGGATCGGGATGGAGAGATCCTTGTTAACAAGATCGAAAAGACCTATCAGAACCGCTATATTACAACGGACGAAGACCCGTTGACGCCGGTGGCGGGCGTCCTTTCGGTTGACACCTATCGCCTGTACGTCAGCGTGGAAGGTCACGAGCAGTATTCCGGAAAGGTCTACAAGACCTTTACCGTCACGCCCAAAGACGTCTCCGCGTACGTGGCGCTTTACGTAAACGGCGCGCTTCGCACGGATGCGAACCCCAGCGAGCAGTATACCGGTTCTCCGTTTGCCGTCAGCGCAAAGGTAGCAGATTACGGTATTGACGTGCCGCTTTTGGTGGACGGTAATGCCACGAAGTCGGTCACAATCGTCAATTATCTCGAGAGCAGCTCGACCGTAATCCCGCATACCTTTACGGTCACGGTGGACGATGCCGACCTTGTCGGCAGAAACTACAAGGTGGAAGATGCGCACGTGGCGTTTACGATCACGGAAGCCTCGTTGGAGGACAGCGGCGCAAACCTTGACGTCCGCGTTACCTGGGCGCCGTCAAGAGATGAGTTTGACGTTGTGGTCAAGGCGTTTAACAAAACGTTGTCTTACGATCCGGATTTGACAAACGGATATAGAATATATTATTATGAAAGCGCTAGTGCGCTGGATGAGATAAAGACGTTTGAGGCGGGAAATACCTACTATTACACACTTGAGGTAAAGATCCCGAACTATCACGAAGTAGACCTCATCCGCGTGGAAAAAGTCGCTTCTTAAGGAGGAACTTATGGAAGAAAAAGACATCAATGAGCTGACGGAACAGGAAGAGACCCTTTCGGGAAACGTTGAAAACGACGATCCGATCGAGTCGGAAGAGCTCATCGAAGAAGAACCTGCAGACGAGGATCCCGCCGTTGAGGACGAGTCGGAAGAGGCTCCCGCAAAGCCGGATGCTCCCAAGAAAAAGAAAAAGCTTGCAAAGTGGAAGATCGCATTGATCTGCGTCGCGGCGTTCATCCTGTTTTTGGGGCTTGCCGCAGGCATCTTCTTCTTGGTCGGGGCGTTAAATTCGCACGAGCGCGAGTCGCTTGACTTGGAGTTCCACAACACCAAGCCGGCTTACGCAGTCAGCTATACAGCGACTGAGCTTAACTTGATCAAAAAGGCAATGAAGGACGACGCGGACGAAGACACCGTCAAAAAGGCGATCGCCATGATCTACGCCAAGGCAAACAACAACAAGATCAACAATTCGCCTAGTGCGGTGGCGGTTCTTCGCGGCGAAGGCAGCGCAACGCTTGACTTCGGGGCGCAAAAGCCCAGCGGCACGATGATCGTGCGCGGCATCAAGGCGCAATCCGGCAATGAGTTTTATTATCAAAAGGGCGCGGCGATCATAAAGTGCTCCATCCCGCCCCTCCAAAGCACGTTGGAGGATGTTTTGAACCAGCAGGAAAGGCTGTATTCCAATGGTGTGGATGACTTCCGCGCGACCTACAACAGCGAGACCGGTCTTACGACCTTGAAGGGAGCGGACGCGCTTATCAGCACGGATAAGGTCATTGAACTGGAATACATTCCTTTCTTAAAGATGTCCGTCCCCGCAAAGACAAAGTACAAGACCTACACAAAGAAAAAGCTTTACGAAAAGGCGTATTATCTTGACGATCCGCGCGAGATCACCAACTTTAAGATCACCGAGGACACCATCGTCTTAAAAGAGCTTAAGGAAGGGGAAAAGTACATTGAGCTCAATGAAGAAGAGGGCTACTACACCTGCCGTTTCTCGTTGCTCGTCGAGGGCGAGGGACACGACGAGTGCGTGCAAAACTCCCGTCAATACCTGCGTGACAGCGCGGGCAGCGATAACCTTGAGTACGGCAAGTTTGACGTTACCCTTGAGGTTTGGGAAAACGGTTGGCTTAAGAGAATGCGTGACGAAGAGATCTGGCAAGGTACGGTAAGCGTTCCCGTCCTGGGTTCTTCCACGACCTCCAGCGATACTTGGTACGAGAGCATCATCTTCTACGATTACAACGAGGAGCTGTTTAGCGCAGAAGACGCCGAAAAGTTTGAGGGCGAGGATTGGGTGCAAAAGTTGATCGCCGCATACAAGGAGCAGATCGATAACGCACCGAGAAAGTAACAAACCGTCAAATAAAAAGCGGCAGGCTGCAATGCCTGCCGTTTTTTTTGTGGGCAACATTTTTTAATGGATTCAAGCGATCCGCAACGCAAGTGCCGTAATTCACCTCTCGTTTAGCACGGTAATGACATCTTGTAGTTTCTCCGCTGCTTTTTGCGCAACGTCGCGGTCGGGGTGCTCCACCATGATGCGGACAAGGTTCTCCGTGCCGCTTGCGCGCAAAAGGAGGCGTCCGTCGGGGATCGTGTCGCGCACCCTTGCCGCGGCGTCTCGGAGGGCGGGGTCGGTCACAATGTTTTTGTCCTTTACGGGCACGTTCAGAAGCACTTGCGGATAAACGTCGGGCGGGGGCGTTTTGTCAAGAGGTCCGTCTTCCAAAATGCTTTTCAGGAGGGCGGCGCCCACAAGCAACCCGTCGCCCGTGGGGAGCAGGTCGGCGAGGATGACGTGCCCGCTTTGTTCTCCGCCGAGGTTCAGCCCTTCCGACTTGATGGCTTCCGCCACGGCAGTGTCGCCCACCGCCGTACAGATGGGCCTGATGCCGTTTTGCGAAAGGCTTTTTAACACGCCGCCGTTTGTCATCACCGTCATGGCTACGCTGCTTTTTAAGAGCGTTCCCTTTTGCTTCATTCTGCAGGCAAGCAAATACAGGATGCGGTCGCCGTCAAGGATCTCTCCGCGGTTTGTCACCGCAATGATGCGGTCGCCGTCGCCGTCCACGCTGATGCCAAGGTCCGCGCCGAGTAAAAGCACCTTTTTGCGGCACACCTCCGGGAAAAGCGCGCCGCAGTTGTCGTTGATGTATCTTCCGTCTTCTCGTGCGTTGATTGCAAAAACCTCCGCGCCCATCTCCCTAAAGAGTCCCTTAAAAACGCTTGCGGCGCCGCCTGCGAAATCTATGACCACGCGCCCTCCCGCAAGGCTTCCTATTTTGCTTTTTACAAAGTTTACGTAAGGGGAAAGGTCGGGTTTTTCCGCAAAAGAAAACTTTTCACATGGGCAACAATCAACGGAGGCGGCGCTTTGCTCAATGGCTCGTTGTTCTTTTTCGTTGGGTTTGCCGTTTGCGGTAAGAACCTTGAGCCCGTTGTATTCTTTTGGGTTGTGGCTTGCCGTTACCATCACGGCGTATGCGCACGAAGAGATCGTCAAAAGGTAGTAGAGCGCCGGCGTCGTCAAAACGCCCACCGCGCGGCAGGTCCCACCGCTTGCCGCAACGCCGCAAGCAACGGCGCGCGCAAGAGAGGGGGAGGAGGGGCGATTATCCCGCCCGATCAAAACCGCGCCCTTTTTGCCAAGCGCCGCGCCAAGGCGAAAGGCTGTTTCTTCCGTCAAAGTTTTGCCGTATATGCCGCGTATGCCGTCCGTTCCAAAGCGTATCGATTTCATATCCTATTATATTCCGAGGCGCTTTGATGTGTCGCACCCGCGTTTTTCGTGGGCATATACTAAAGGGTAAGGAGGGGAAGAAAGATGTGCGGCATCGTCGGATACGTTGGCAACAGGGACGCCGTCCCCGTGTTGCTTCAGGGGCTCAGATCGCTGGAATACAGGGGATACGACAGCAGCGGCGTCGCCGTGCATAACGGCGCCAATCTTTGCGTTGTAAAGCGCGCAGGCAGGCTTTCCGCCTTGGAAGACGCCCTTGCGCAAAGGGAAGTGAACGGGCGCTGCGGCATCGGGCACACACGCTGGGCGACGCACGGCATCGCAACGGACAAAAATGCGCACCCGTTCGTTTCCTCTTACGGCAAGTTTGCGGTGGTGCACAACGGCATTGTGTCAAATTACCTTCCGATCGCCGCTTTTTTGCGTGAGCGCGGCGTCAGCCTGGTTTCGGATACCGATAGCGAGGTCATCGCGCATTTGATCGATTACTACTACACGGGCGACGTCCTCTCCGCCCTTTGCCGCGCAATGTCGGTTTTGAAAGGGAGCTTTGCGCTCGGCGTGGTCTCGGTGTATGAGCCAAACGTCATTTACGGCGTCAGGAAGGATAGCCCGCTGATCGTTGGCGAGGGAAACAAAGAATTTGCGTTATGCTCGGATATTTCGGGAATTTCCGATTTTTGCGATCGCTATTTCCCGCTGGAAAACGACCGCATCGTTCGCCTTGCGGAAGGGGGTGCGGCGCTGTTTGATTTTACCGGGCGGACGCGCGCGTTTTCCTTTCAAAAAAGAGAAAGGGAGGAGGCTGACGACAGAGAGGAGGGCGCCGACGACATGTTGTCGGAGATCCGGCAGATCCCCGCGTCGTTGTTTTTGGGATACGAGAGCTTTCCGTCAACGGAGGTGGCACGGGCACTCAACGGAGCAAAGGATTTTTTGGTGCTTGGGTGCGGCAGCGCCTATCACGCCGGACTTGTGTTTTGCGAGGCAATGCGGGAGATCGCGGGCGTCCACGTGCGTGCGGAGATCGCAAGCGAATTTTTGACGGAAAAAAGCTGTATAACGAAGGACACGCTTGTGATCGCCGTTTCGCAAAGCGGAGAGACGGCGGACACCTTGCTTGCGGCGGATCTTGCCAAAAAGAGCGGGGCAAAGCTCCTTGCCGTTTGCAACGTCAGAGCCTCGTCTTTAACGCGCCTTGCGGACGTAAGTTTGGTCACGCGATGCGGCAGGGAAAGAGCCGTTGCGGCAACAAAGTCCTATGTGGCGCAGGTGCATTCCTTGCTGATGATTTGCTTGGAATACGCGCATATTTCGGCAAAAATCACAAAAGATCAATACGTGTTTTACCAAAGGGAGCTTGCCCTTTTGCCGGAAAAGACGGAGGAGGTGATCCGTTCCGAACCCTTTTTGGAAAAGGTCGCGCTTGCCCTAAAGGACGCGACGGCGGTTTTCTTCCTCGGAAGAAAGGGGGATTACGCCGCGGCAAGAGAGGGAAGTTTGAAACTCAAGGAGGTCAGTTACCTGTTTTCCGAGGCGTACCCATCCGGCGAATTGAAGCACGGCACGCTCGCTTTGATGGAGGGCGGCGTGTACGGCGTGATCGTTGCCACCGATCCGCTTTTGCTTGAAAAAAACGCTGCGACGGTTTCGGAGATCGTCTGCCGCGGCGCTTCTTCCGTCGTCGTCGCATCGGAAAGCCTTGTTTCCGACCTGCCCGCGGAGTACGTGGTTGCCATTCCGGACACCCTCCCCGTCTTTTCGCCGGTGCTTTCCGCCATCGTAATGCAGTATTTTGCCTATTTTGCCGCAAAAGCCCGCGGTTGCGATGTGGATAAGCCGAGGAATTTGGCAAAGTCGGTAACGGTGGAGTAGGGGTTGATTGCTAAGCAATCAAAGTGAAGTTGCTCACTTCGTTCGCATGAATTGACCTGCGGTCATGAATTGAGCCTACGGCTCATGAATTGCAATCAAAGATTGCATTGCGGATGGTTTTATGTTTATATTATCCTTAACGATTTGCAAAGCAAATTCTTTCACGCTGCAACACCCCAAATACCCTTTCGGGTTATTCGGGGACCCCAACGCAGCTTTCACGCTGCAACACCCCAAAGAATTATCTGAATTCTTCGGGGACCCCAAGGCAGCTTCGCGCCGCAAGGATCAATTCATTGCGCTTGCCGCCCTTTCACGCGCATGCGTATTATTCAATAATAAATATATATTTTACAAAAAACACTTTACAAACTTTTTTTAATAAAGTATAATACCGATATCCGTCGAGAGCCGACGGAAGTCCTTACTTTTGCGTAAAGCAAAGGTCAACATAGTCCAAAAGGAGGTAGTAACAATGAATAAGTACGAAGTTTTGTACATTCTGAACGGTGAAGCGACCGACGAAGTCAAAACTGCTTGTGCGGATAAGTTCGCTGCTTTGATCGCCGATCTCGGCGGCAGCGTCACAACCGTTGACAAGTGGGGCATGAAGAAGTTCGCCTATCCCATCAATTACAAGACCGAAGGCTACTACGTTTTGATGAATTTCGAAGCGGCGTCCTCTGTTCCGGCAGAGCTTGAGCGTCAGATGAGAAACGACGAAAACGTGGTTCGTTACATGGTCACAAAGAAGTAATCGGAGGAAAATTATGAATAAAGTGTTTTTAATCGGCAACCTTACCAAAGATCCCGAGCTGTCCAACACCAATAACGGCATTCCCGTTTGCAAGTTTACCCTTGCCGTCAGCAGACGCTTCGGCAACACGGAGACCGACTTCCTTCCCGTCATCGTTTGGAGGGGTCAGGCGGAGAATTGCGGCAAGTTTTTGAAGAAAGGCAGCAAAGCGGCGGTCGCCGGCTCGGTGCAAACCCGTTCCTATGATGCCAACGACGGCAGCAAGCGTTACATCACCGAGATCGTTGCCGACGAAGTTCAATTTCTTTCCACCAAAGGCATGGAAGGAGACGTTGCCACCCCCATTCCCGGTGAGAGCAATCAGCGCATCGGTTCGGCGGTCACCGACGACGATCTCCCGTTCTAATTCAGTTTATAATAGGAGTTAATAATGAAAAATATCGAAGATAAGGGCGCAAAGCGTCCGGCAAGAAAGCCCGCAAAGAAGAAGGTTTGCATCTTCTGCGTGGACAAAGTTGAAGAAATCGACTACAAAGACGTTGCAAAACTCAGAAAGTTCATCACCGAGAGCGGCAAGATCGCTCCGAGGCGTTCCACCGGTGTTTGCGCAAAGCACCAGAGGATCCTTGCCGCGGCGATCAAGCGTGCGAGAGTAATGGCGCTCCTCCCGGAACCGGGCTCGGACAAAGAATAATCCGAAGGAAGCGCAATCAAGCTTTTGCCGAATTGCGCTTTTTCTTTCAGAGATTGAGGAAAGAGCGCTTTGGCACATCGCGCCGTACGGCGTGAAAAGGAGAGAGTATGGAAGAGATAGTTCTTACTACGGAAGGGCACAAGAAGCTCGAACAAGAACTGGACTACTACATCAAGGTCAAAAGACCGGAAGCGGCTGAAAAGGTTAAGACCGCGCGTGAATTCGGCGACCTCAGCGAAAATGCCGAGTACGACGCCGCCAAAGATGAGCAGGGCATCATCGAGGCGCACATTCGCGAGCTTGAGGAGACCTTAAAGCGCGCCAAGATCATTGACGGCGAAGCCATTGATACGACGGTGGTCAGCATGGGTTGTTTCGTTAAGATCCACGACATCGAGTACGACGAGAAAGACGAGTACAAGATCGTGGGCAGCGCGGAAGCCAATTTTGCGGAGAAAAAGATCTCCAACGAATCGGTCCTCGGCGCGGCGCTTCTCGGGCACAAAAAGAACGACGTCGTCGAAGTCAGGGCACCGGCGGGCGTGAGTCAATACAAGATATTGAATATCCGCAAGTAAACCTTCACGCATTCGCCGCACCGCGAATGCGTGTTTTTTTGCGGGGGTGGGGTCCCTTAATTGTCCCTACGAACCGCTTTTTCGGAGGAATTATGGCAGAAGAAACGATAACGATGGAAAATATATCCGAAGCAAAGCAAGTAAGAATGCAAAAGCTCGCTTCTCTCGTGGAGGCGGGACAGGACCCGTTTGTGGAAGTCAAGTTTGACAAGACGCATTCTTCAAAAGAGATCAAGGACAACGCCGACGCGCTTAATGAGAAGGAAGTTACGATCGCAGGCAGGCTTGTTTCCCGCCGCATTATGGGAAAGGCAAGTTTTGCGCACGTTTTGGACGGCGACGGCAAGATCCAAATCTACGTCAGGCGCGACGACATCGGTGAAAACGAGTATATGGCGTTTAAGCAGCTGGACATCGGCGACATCATCGGTGTGAAGGGCTTTGTGTTCCGCACCCAAACGGGGGAGATTAGCGTGCACGCCAAGTCGTACAAGTTGCTTTCCAAATCCCTGCTTCCGTTGCCGGAAAAGTTCCACGGTTTGCAAGATACCGATCTTAGGTATCGTCAGCGCTACGTTGACCTCATAGCAAACCCCGAGGTCAAAGAGGTGTTTATCAAGAGGAGCAAGATCATCTCCACGATCCGCGAAGTGTTGGACAAAAAAGGCTTTATAGAGGTGGAGACTCCCGTTTTGAACACCCTTGCCGGCGGCGCAAACGCGCGCCCTTTCGTGACCCATCACAACACGCTGGATATAGATATGTATATGCGTATCGCCACC
>DFFS01000090.1 GCA_002371075.1 Christensenella sp. UBA3770 | reverse complement strand
CAAGATACGTGATCTTGTAATCCTTTCCGTCACCCTCCGCCAAGTTTACTTCGGAAGAATTGTTGTAGAACTTGACGGAAATGGTTTTAAACTGATCGTTTTCCGCAAAAGTTTCCGGCATTTCAAACAACACTTTGAGCTTGTTTTGGTCCTTGATGCGGAAGACGTCGTCTACATAGCAATGTGCGGAGAGCGGTTTTTCCCCGAGCGCGCCGTCGCGGTCCTTGCCGCCATTAAAGGTGTATTTTTCAAGATACTCGTCGCCCACACCGTCCGGATCCATCAAAACGCGCGCGACGTAAAAACTCTTTTCCGTCGGCTTGGTCAAACTGCCCTCGCCGCTGGTGGCTCCTTCATTGTCGCAGATGTAGTAGTAAACCGACCAATCGCCCGCGAAAAGCGCCGTTACTTCATCGGAATAGCCCGTTTCCTGATCCTTGTATGCGAAGAACTTAACTTGCGAAACGCCCTTTCTGTCCCCCGCTTCGGAGCCCGTATAATACAAGCTGTCCTTAGCAAAGTCATACGTAAACTGTGCCTCGACTTCGCGCGGGGTGATCGTAAAGGTTTGCATAGCCACGCCCGCCTCAAGAATGGGTGAAGAGACGGTTTGCTCGTTGTCCCCCTCCGAAGTTGCCTCGGACAAAACGACGTTGGCATTGCCAAGGGTAATGTCCTGACGGTAGCGGCCCGGCATGATGGGATCGCTTGCCGTTTCGTAGTGAATGCCGTCGTCCGAGGAATAATAGCCGATGTCCTCCAAGAGATCTATGCCGAAAGAGCCTTCCAGAACCTTTCCTTTGTACCTGCCGTTCAAACAGACGTATTCCGGATCGGGATTTACAAAAGACCCCGTCCACATGCGATTGTAACCGAGCTTGACAACGAAGTTGACCTTAAGAGAAAGCTTTTCGATGGAGAAATCGGTACTTCCTCCCGTAAGTGCCAAACTGCCCGACTTATCATCGCTTAAGACGACCTTGGCGCTGTAATTGCCGACATCCGTAAAGGGCACATCCCCAAACACGCCGCCCGACTCGGCGTACTTAACGGAGAACCCGGGCGTGACAGGACGCGACTTATACGTAAAGGCAACTTCAAAGGTCTTTGCTACGGCGTCGTAAACAAGGTCCTTGCTGTCATCGGAGATGGCAAACGTAACGTTGTACTTTGCCGGAGCAAGAACCAAAGCGGAACGCATAAACGTGCCGCACGTCAAACCTTTGACTGCGTCGGTCTTTAAATAAGTTACAACAAAACGATACGTTCCCACAAGCACGGGCGCATCGCAAGGCAAATACTCCTCGCCGACCAAACGATAATAGGCAATTTGATAATCCACAAGCGGAGTAAGGGCAACGGGTGCCGCACCAAGCGTAAAGCCGACTTGCGGGATCTTGACGCCGCCGTCATACACAAGGTCAAGTGACGAAGTGTTGATGCCGATCATGGCGGAAGAAGCGGCGATGGAAAACTGTTGCTCATACACGTCGCCCACGGCTAAGCGATAGTTCGGAAGCGCCTTTTTGACCACGACCTGCATCAAATACTGCCCTTCCTCGGTGGGGGCGGCAGTCAGACGCTTACAGATGTTTCCGGATCTTACATAGTAAACGATCTCAAAATCCGGGTCGACGCCGTCCGCCCTGTCAAGGAGCACGCCATCGGTGAGCGCATCTTTGAAAACGACGTTTTCCTGCGAGGTGACCGCAATGGGACCGTACAAAACGGAATACCTGCCGCGGTACGTCGCGCCTGCCGGCACACCGAGCCTTTCAATGGCGTTTGTCACGCTGAGCTCATAGACGTACGTCCCAACAGTGGTGGGCGCCACAGCCCCGATCAAGGTGCCATCCTCTTGGTAATAAGTTACGGAGTAAACGTCGACGGCAGCGCTTTCATCCCCCGATTGCGAGGTGAAAGAGAAAGCGGGCATGCCGGTGTCGACCGACAAATAATAATTGGTTTTGGTGGTGGCAACGTTTAAGCCGCCGGAAACGATCCGAAAATCGTATTCTATATCCGTGGGGATCGGATAGCCGTCCACCGTCGCCGCTGTTGTGAAATGCACGAGCACTTTGTATTTGCCTGCCTCTTTGACGGGACTCGTCTCCCAATTTGCGCCGTTGAAGAACTTGCAAGTAACCTCAAACTTGCGCGCGCCGACGTCGGTGTAGACAGAGCCGAGCTCATCCCCGTTCAGGTCGTAAAAGACGGGAGTGATCGCAAGCGTCGCCTCCCCGTTGTAATTGAGGCAATCAACAACTTCGGTGTTGTCGTCCAAATAGTAACGGACAACGTACGGAATGGGCAAAATTTCAAAGGGTAGATCCACATAGTCGCCGATCTTGATGCCGTAAGAATCAATGTCGTCCTTGAAGAAGACGCGATAAACGTATTTGCCGCACTCGGTGGGATGATAAACGTTATCCTCCCCGAGATCGTGCGATATGAGACTGCCGACGCCGCCCCCTGCCGATAAGTAGATCAGTTCCGTCTCAAAATTGCCTGAGACAAGAGTGGTCAGTTTGGAAAGGGACGCGGTGCTCAATGCGACCTCCTGCCCCGCCTCTTCATAGGCGGAGGACGCCTTTAACGAAAGGGTCAACGTCTCGCAAACGACGGAGAACTCACGATAGAACAGATAGTCGTCGCCGTCCTTTTCAAGCAAAGAGGCTTGCGTGCAAGAAAGGTCAACCGAAGAGTCAATGACGACTTTCAAGCGATAGGTGCCCACCTTTTTGATCTCGGTAACGTCGCCGAAAACGCCCGCGTTTTTATACTGCGCGGTCACCGTGTATTTTGCACCGGCAAGAGCGCTGTCGCCCAAGCGGACGGTCGTGCCGTTTACGACGGGGTCAAAGTAATCGAAAGAGTCGTCATCCGGAAGCAAAAGGTTGCCCACCCCGCTGATGGAGCCGCCGTTTGACGCGCTTTTATCAAGCAACGTATTTTGCAAAAACAGGTTTTGATAGTAAATGGAAAAGGTCGCCGACCCGACGACGGTATCCTTAACGATGGCTTTGGCGTCCGATGTAAAAACGTCGGAAAGCGTGCTGTCTTTTGCCGCGACGGCAACGGAATAAGAACCCACAGCTGCAGGCGCATCGGCAAGAGGCAAACCGGTGGAAAGATCGGTAAAACGCAGTTCAAACTTGGAAGCGTAGGAATCATCCCTTGTCCAAGAGGAGCGGTCTTCACTTGTATAAACTGCAAAGCTCAAATTGACGGCGGTTTTGTCATAGACTAAACCGGCGGGCAAAAAATCACCCGTTGAGGTGGTAACTTCCGCCGTGATATAGTTGACGGACGGACTTGCGGAAGCAAGATCGGCAGACAAAGCGAAAACGAACAGAAAAGCCGCCAATAGCAGTATCAGCGAAAGTGAAATTATATATTTCGAACCGGTCTTTGCGCGCATCGTGTACCTCGTTTGCATAAATATGCATAATAATTGTAGCACATTATGCGCGCGCGTGCAATACTTTATCCCGAAAAACACGCGTTGGCGACGATGTTTCCGACCACCTCTCCGAAATAGCGTTTGTAGTCCTTTACACCAAACAGCGCGTTACAAGCGTATCGCAACAGCAGTTCGGGGATGGTTTTGTTGTCGCATTGCAAGTATAAATTGTTATAATCAACGGATATTTCCGCATTTTTAACATTTATCGGAACCAAGGCGGAAAACCCCACGGCACTTGGCAAAACCCCCACGTGATAGGCTTTTGCAAAACGGCTCAGATACACCTCCGCTTCCGCATACAAAAGCAACAGATCCGTTTCTTTCACAAAAGTTACGCGTAGAAGTCGCCCCTGAATGGGCACGTTCGGATCAAACTCCGAAACAAGAAGATACAAAAGACGACTGAACTCTTTTGCCGAAAGGGGCTTGCATAGGGGAGATAAGGGAGTTGACGTGACGAAGGAGATCAGCTCTTCCCTGTTTTGAATGCCAAGCGCTGCCATCTCCTCTTCCGCATCCAAGGTTTCGCCTGTAAAAGAGCAGCAAAAAGTGCCCTCGCCCGAGAACGTCTCAAGCGGCTCGCGCGATACGTCATTCACGTTGCTTTCTTCCCCAACGCGCTCCTGCTCGTTGCAAACGCTCTCCTCCGATGAAACAAAACAGATCGCTTGCGTTTGGGGAGCAGCGCTGCAGTAACATCCGATATAACACACAACAAGAAACAGTACAACGACAAAAACAAACCAACCTTTCATTTCATTCCCCCATATAAAAAACGACAGACTTCCCGATAAATCATTTCTCTTGCCCTCTTCCCCTCCGGCGTTGGGAAAAGCGGATAACAGTGTTGTTGTTCCCGCCCCTCCTCATAAGTGATCTTCGCACCACACTTTACTTGATTTTGAAAGAATTCCGCCGCATCGAAACGAAACCGCTCGCATTCTCCCGCAAAAAGCAAAACGGTTTTTCCTTTGAGGTTTGCGTAAAAAGGGCTGACTCTCACGTCCTTTTCGTCCAAGTCTCCACGCCAAAGACTTGCCGCGTATTGCAGTTTTGAGAGGGAGAGTAATTTGTCGCGCTCCGCCAAGCGCCCGTTTTCTCCTACGTTAAGGCAAAGCCAAGGGGAAACCGCCACCACGGTCGTTGCGAAAACCCGCTCCGCAGCCAGCGCCAATGCAAGCGCCCCGCCACTACTGTCACCCACCAAGCAAACCTCTCCTTTCTTTTGTAAAAAGACAAAAAAATTGTTTAATAAAGCAAAGCATGGCGCCGCCGTCACAAACGGCAGCTTCGGATAGAGGGGAAAAAACACTTTTGCGTGCGTGTTTTTGGCAAGATTTGCGGCAAACCTTATCTGCGCTGCGTTGTGCGGGTTGACGTAGGCGCTTCCGTGAAGGTACAAAACGCTCTTTGCGCTTTCCACTTGCGGCGGGACGAAAACGAAGTATCGCATGCCGCAATACACGCTCTTTTCCACCCGCACGCCAAGACAAACGGGAAGCCGATCTTTCTCCCGCTTGGTTTGGACGGCGCTTTGCCGCATCTCCTTATAAAACCTCTTTTCGGAAACCTCCCGAGACGCACCCGAAAGGGACAAAAGCAGTTCGAGGACCTTGCTTGCCGCACTCATAGTCAGAGTATGGACAAGACAAGGCGCCTTTAACTATGTTAACTTAAAAAAAAAACGCCGTCTTGCGACGGCGCCTTTTTGCCAAACTTCCCTACAATCCCATATCGGGTGTAAGCTGCTATTTTATTTTCCAAGCAACGCAAGGACGTTTTTCTCAATGCCCGCCGCGTCGATCTCGTAATGCGCCAAAATGTCCTTCCTTGCGCCGATGATCGAGAACTCGTCGGGGATGCCAAGCCTCTTAAAGGCTTTTGCGCCGCCGTTTTCCGCAACGACCTCGGCGACCGCACTGCCGAGAGCGCCGATCACGTTATGATCTTCCGCCGTGATGATGCCGCCCGTCTCCTTGATGGCGCTGACGATCTCATCTTTGTCGATGGGTTTGATGGTGTGCATATTGACAACGCGCAGATTGACACCCTTTTCTTTCAAGGATGCCGCCGCCTTAAGCGCCTGATAAACGGTGCTGCCGCAAGCGATGACCGTAAAGTCCGTGCCTTCCGTCATGCGCACGGCTTTGCCGATCTCAAACCCGTAATCATACGTGTTGTAAACGTCGTAATCGGTACCGCGATTGATACGAATGTACATCGGTCCGAACTTTTCGTAAACCGCTTTGGTGGCAAGCTGCGTTTCAATGTAATCCGCCGGGCAGATGATGGTCAAATTTGCCATGCCGCGAAGCGCCGCGATATCCTCAAGCGCATGGTGCGTGCTACCTGCCTGCGAGAAGGAGGTGCCGCCGTGTGAGCCGAGCATCTTTACGTTTGCGTTTTGGTAACAAATGTCGGTGTGGATCTGATCCAAATCACGCAAGGAGGCAAAGACGGAGAACGTTGCCGCAAAAGGCACAAGCCCGCCAAGCGCAAGACCCGCCGCCATGCTCATCATGTTTTGCTCCGCAATACCTACGTCAAAGACCCTCTCGGGATATTTCTTTTGCATGATGGTGACCTTGACCGAGCCGGCAAGGTCCGCCGAGAGAGCGCATACTTCGGGATGTTGATCCGCAAGTTCCAAAAGTGCCTTGCCGAAGGCTTCCGTCGTGCTTCTTGCTTCCGATCCGATAACAGCAAAGTCTTTCATTTATTTGCCCTCCTTTTCCGCCCTGGCGAGACGCTCTTTTTCATAGGCGTCAAGATCGCGGAAGACCTCTTGCAACTGCTCCTCGTTCAAGGTGCCGTAATGCCACTTGTAGTTGTCTTTCATAAAGCCGACGCCCTCACCTTTGAACGTATCCAAGATGATGCAGACAGGCTTGTCCGAAGTGTTTGCTTTTGCGTTTTCAAGCGCGGTGACGATCTCGTTCATATTGTGACCGTCGATCTCAACGACGTCAAAACCAAAGGCACGCCACTTATCCGCAAAGGGCTCCAAGCTCATGACGTCCTCGGTGCGACCGTCGATCATGCACTTGTTCCTATCCACGATCGTGATGAGGTTTGTAACCTTGAAATGCGAAACGCTCATGGCTGCTTCCCAAACGCTGCCCTCATCGCACTCACCATCGCCAAGCAAAACGTAAGTGAAGTACTTTTTGCCGCGCAGCTTTGCCGCAACGGCAAGCCCGAGACCGATGGAAAGCCCGTGTCCAAGCGACCCCGTGGACGCCTCAAGCCCGGGGACCTTGCGCTTGTCAAGGTGAACGCCAAACGGAGAACCCGTGTGGTTATAGGTGGGCAAAAGCGCCTCGTCCACAATGCCGAGATCGGCAAGAATGGGCGCGGTGATAACGCCTGCGTGCCCCTTGCTGATGATCAGCCTGTCGCGGTCCTCATCAAGGTAATTGTCCTTGCTGAAATTCATCACATAATAATACAGTGCGGTAAGTACGTCCGCACTGCTGTATGCTCCGCCGATATGCGCCCCATTTGCCCAAACGCAGACTTCCGCGGTTTTGCGACGGATGGAAGCGGCTTTTTTCTCAAGAGTGATCCATTGTTCTTTGGTAAGTGCCATTTGCGATTTCCTCCTGTAAACAATTATATTCTACTTGCGTCCGAATAGCAAGTCAAAGTGATACAAAACTACGTCTTCTCCGCAAGAAATTTCTTCATAAGAAGAAAGCGGCACGTCGTTAACCGCCGCCGCGGCGGATTTACTACGATAACTTGCGCCATCTTTGTCAAAGAGGCTCATTGAGGTAAGCACGATGCGGCGGGATAGCTCGCGATACTTTTCGCATTGCGTCGCTCGATAGTACTTGTCATACACCGACGCAAAATGCACCGCTGTAAAATGCGGGGACATATCGTAGATAAGACCGCTGCCGCGATCCTCCTGAAAGATCTCCGGAATATAGTGCGAAGCGTAATCCGTCGAAGGGAACGAAAAGGTTTCCAAACGGGCAAGATGTTCTTTTGCAACGAGAAGATAATACTCCTTCCCCGTCAAAAAATAGGCGTCAAGCAAGGTGGAAAGCGCGCCGTAAACGATTTCGGGACCATACGGAAGCCCCTTAAACGAAGCGTATTTGTTGCCGCTTGCGATCAGCTTGTCCGCAGCCGCAGAGATCAATTCCGTAAGTTCCCCCGCAACGGTGGTTTTGCCCGCCGCACAAAGCGCGTTTACGACGCTTTCCGCCGGCGTGATCTCATATATGGACCCGCTCTTGAAAAGGTTGGACAGGATCACCGCGCTTTGCATCAGCGCGCCGAGCTCGCCCGAATAATTGTATTCCTCCAGTTTGATGGCGGCATACAAAGGATAGTTGTAATACTTTTTGAAAAAGCGCGTGCGCTTGCCGCCCACGTCGTCGGCGACCTCCCCTCCGCGATAGATCTCCCTGTCGTAAAAAGCAATCGCTTGCGAGATCTTTTGCTTGATTTCCTCCGTCAACTCTTTCTTTTGCGCTATGCGCAACAAAAGAAGAAGCGGTGCGGCGCGAAACCCTCCCAAACTGAACGGACTATGCACCCCGCTCCTGACGATCACCTCATCACTCTTGCGATCGTACGCGGCAAAAGCCCCCGCGAAACGTCCTTCCGAAAGCTGCTGACGCTTTGTGACAAACTTGATGCGGTTTTCGGCAAGATCGTCCGGCAAAACGAAATACTTTACTTGCAATTTTTGCGTATCGGAACAGATCGTAGCGACGTGGGCGCCGCATGCTTTTGGTTTAAAACGGCTTACGCCGTCAACAAACGGTGTTTCCCCCTCTTGCGTCTGCAATTTGAGAGCGCGAGAGGATCTGAAAACCAGTTCCTCCCCCTTAAAAACGGTGAGATCCTCCGCTTGCGCGGTTAAAAAGCCAAAGCCGTCCGCCTTTTGAAAAAAGTCTTCTCTGCCGCTACACGGAAAAAGCAAAAACTCGCAAGCAAACTCTTCTTGCGGAGCAAGCGTCATGGCGGGGAAACGCAGCGTGATCTGCCCTCTCTCCCCTTTTGCGGCGCCGCGATCCAACGAATAGGAATAGCTTTCCCCTTTGACAAAAACAAGCCCGAGCGCCGGCAGATCCCCCGAGTAACGTTCGCAATAAACGTATGCTGCGCCCGCTGTGCGAACGTGAGCGTGCACCCGACGGCGAAGCGAAATCTCCGGATCGTCAAAGCGATCGAAAAACGGCGTGCAAACGCCAAGGTCTCCCTCTTGCAGGTTGACCGCCTCTTTTCCTTGGTTTTTAAAGATATATGCAAAGGAGACCGCGCCCTGCTTTTCCGTCACGGTGACGGAGCAAACGATGTCGGAAAAGTACAAAAACTCACCGAAAAAACGTCCTGTGGCAAAATCGCTCTTCAAAAGAAAGTTGTTGCCGGAAGGGAGCCCAAACGTCCTACCGTACACGAAGGAGACCGTTTCGGGATCGCCTTCAACGGAAAGACGTTCCACCCCAAAGGTGGTTTTGTTAAAATAAAGTGAAAGTCCCGCCGCGGAAAAGATCATGATTCTGCAAAGAACGCGATAAACACTCTGCCCTCGTTATTGTAGTTGAGAGAGCAATTTGTGCCTTTTATTTGCTTATAGGCAAGGATAAAGTCACCGGAATCGGGCTTATACGCCGGATCGATCAGCACCTCAAGATAATTGCTTTCCCCTGCAAGGAAATAAGCGACCGCCGCCTTGAGATCGGCGTTGTTTGCGATATAAAGGCTCTGTCCCGTTGCCGTTTCAACGGATTTGTAATATTCGACGTCACCGATGGCAAGCGTCTTTACGCCTGCGCCGAGCTTGCCGATCATCTCCTTGTGATCCGCGTCAAAAGTCGCCTCATCGACCATAAAGAAGCGATGCGTAACGTACTTGGTGTCGCTGAAGTGGATGTTGCCCCAAGTTGCGTCGATGCAGTACCAGTTGCCGTTGACGTGCACTTTGTTCCAAGCATGTGACACCCACCCGCTTTGCGTGGCGTAACCGGTGATCTGATAGCACTCGATCCCCTCGATGCGAGCAAGGAGCATAAATGCGTACGAGATGCCTTCGCAAACCGCCGCGCCGTCGTTAAACACACCTTCTGCGGAAAAAGCGCTCAAGCGCTGCAAATAATTGTCTTTCAGTTTGCTGATAAGATCGCTCGTTGAGGTTGCGGTATCCCTGGCGGAGGTCATCACGGCTTTCATACTTTCGGAATACCCGTTTGCGTCGTTTGCCATGTCCGCAGTGATCATATCCTGCGCCGCGGACAATGACATATCTTCAAGTTCGGCGATCAAAGAATAGAGGTTTAATGCGGAATAATCATAATCGACGTTCCCCGCAAGGTAATCGTAAATGACGTGGAGTTTTTGAACGTCTGTCATATCGTCGGTCAGATAGGTATAGCAAAAGTCCCTTGCTTTGTTGTATAGAGCAAGCGTTTCTTCCGCGGCGATCGGGCGATAGCCCTTTTCCACCGCCAGCAACAGTTCCTTCACGTTGCGAACGCCAACGCTCTTTTTGTTGTCGATGGCAAGCTCGCTTCCTTTCTCGCGCACGTTCTTTGCAACGCAATGATTTACAACGGCAAGATCGGAATCGGAACGATCGTCGGCGTAACCGGAAGAGATCACGTCCCCTGCATTGGTGTCCTGCACGCGGAAAGTAACTTCGCGACTTACATCGGAATAGGAAATGCCGAAATGCAAACTCCAAGGAACGGTGATGTTGGCTTGAACGGAAGCAAGATATGCCGATGCGTTGGCGTTGATCGCGCTATGGATCGCGGAAGAAACGTAAACCTTTTTGGAAAGCACCGTCCCATCGTAGGCAAGGTACTCCAAGAGATCAGCCGCCTCGTCGTCATCTTCAATGTATCCGTCCGCTTTGTGTCCCATATAGGAATACAAATAGTTCAAATAGCCACCGGAATAAGCCGCGGCGTCGGGAGAGGTTTTGTTTACAGACGTACTTTTGCCCGATTCGCACGTAACGGTTGCGTTGTGTGAAGCCGCCGGATCCACAGTCTTGGTGATGCGTGCACGCGTGGCGCCTGCCGCCGCCGCGTAATTGGCGCCATCAAAAGCAACCGTATGCGCACCGCCGCAATCACAATGGAAAGTGACGTAAACGTTGGGGCAATCCACGTCGTAATCGATCTTTACGTCGGTGGGCTTTGCCTCGGAGTTGACGATGGTCAAACGGAAGGGATCGTAATGGACCGCCCCTTTACTGTCGCTGACGCAGTAATAGAAGTAATGACTGCCGGCGTCCAGCGTAGAAAGATGCTCCCCATCCAACTGAACGGTGCTTGACCCGACCGATGTGGAAACGACCCTAACGCGAGCATTGGGACCATCATTGATGAGCCCCATACCGAGAACTTGGTAATAGGATTTGTTCTCATGCGTGGCAACAAGCGTCATATCGGTTTTTGAGGCTTTGTCATAGGTCAAAGAAGAGGAGATCTGCACAACTGTGCTGCCCACCTCAATGGGCGGATCTGCCACGACGGAAGTATCCTCCGGATCCTCCCCCGAGGCGTCTTCGCCGGTGCCGGTGTCACCCGTCGTAGAAGAGGGGGTACCGCTTTGCCCTTGCGTCCCGCTCTGCTCCGTTTGAACATTGGCGGACTCCCCGGAGAACAACCCCTTGATCGCGTCGGTAAAGGCGCTACATGCCGTAAGGATAAAGGCAAACGTCAGTGCCAAAACAAGCGCGCATATCGCCGCAATCACTCTTTTCGAAGTGGTCTTTGTTTGTTTGGGGTTCATATTTCCTCCTACTTACCGCTTGAGTTCAATTTTTGAAATTTTGCGGCACTGCGTTTGCTCGGCGCATAATAAGAATAGACGATGGCTTCCTTGGTGTAATCATAATACCAAAAGCCGCAAAGCGTATATTTTGCCACCCTGTCGTTTTTGCCTTGCGTAGCGGTGATGACGGTGATCATCACATCCTTTTTGGCAAGTTTATTCTTTGAAAGAAGTTCTTTGATCGTATTTGTCGGATTGGTCGTTGCGGAGCTGCTGTCAAAGGAAAGAACGTGGTATTGATACGTGCTGCTTGCCAAATTGTACTCATTGAGCGCGCTTGTTAAACCGGAAGGGGTTGTGATGTTGTAAGTATTGGTCTTGCCGTCCTTTTCGTACGGAACGGTCTCCTCCCCAAGGGTGAGCATGTTGCAATAGCTCCTTGTATAAGAGACTGCTTCAACGCAAAAACTTTGGTAGGTGGATTCCTCCGTCTTGCTGATCATCCCGCGGATGTTGGGCAAAACGATGGCGGTGGCTATTGCCATGATCACCATAACCGCAAGGAGCTCCACAAGCGTGAAGCCCTTTTTTGCTTTTCCGAAAAAGGACAGACTTCTCATACATATATCATAACATTCCCAATCTTTGCTTGTCAATATATTATATTGACAATGAAACGGAGGGGTGATATACTGTATTTATGAAGTTTTTTCGCCGTAACAAAAAAGGGTTTACGTTGATCGAGGTGCTGGTGGTCGTTGCCATCATTGCCATTCTCGGCGCGATCGTTACGGTCTCTACAATTGCCATTTTACGCTCCTCGGAGAAGAAGTCCGTTACGTCAAAATTGAGCAATTACTGGAGCATCACAAACACTGCTTTTAACCAAATCAACAAGGGGTTTACCACGTCCGGCTCACCTACGAAAGACTTTTTAAAAACACGCCTCGGCACGGACAAAATCAAGCTCGGCACAGACGAATGCCCCACTTTGAGCAACGATTACATCTATATCCAATATACGGAAAACAAAAAAAGCGTCAACCAAAAATACACGGTTACCGCCATATACATTCGCTACAACAGCAAATATTATTACACAACAGACGGCAAATCCGCGTCCGGTCCCAAAGACACACCGTGACGCCCGAGCACTATCTTTAAGGAAAAAGCGCGGCACAGAACGCGCTTTTTTGTTTGCCTGAAACGACGTAGGTTTTTGTTACAAAAAGGCGGCTAATAAACGTACTCCTTGTACGTGATTCCGCCGCCTTGCAGTTGGTAACAAAACAAACGTGGTGCGATTCCCTCGCTTAAATGGTGTAGATGGTGCGCATATACTCATCCACACTTGTCACACCCTCTTTGATCTTGATGCGCACGTTTTCATCCATAAAGATCATACCGGACTTCTTTGCGTATTCACGCAGTTCTTCCATCGTGGCGTTTTTGGTGATCAGCTCACGCAAGCCGGTGTCGATGGTCAACACTTCGTGTATGGAGGTCCTGCCCTTGTAGCCGGTAAAGCTGCAGTTGGGGCACCCGACGGGACCGTAAGCCTCGGTGATGGAATGATCCTTTAAGATATTCTTTTGCGCCTCGGTGACTTCCACTTTCTTTTTGCATTTGGGGCAAAGCTTACGGACAAGGCGTTGCGCAAGCACGCCGTTCATAGCGGCGGCGACAAGATACGGAGGCACGTCCATATCGATCAGACGCGCGATGGTGGAAACGGCGTCGTTGGTGTGGAGTGTGGAAAGCACCAAGTGACCCGTGATAGCGGCGCGCATGGCGATATCGGCAGTCTCGTTATCACGAATTTCTCCGATCATTATGATATCCGGGTCCTGACGGAGGATAGAACGAAGCGCCGAAGCGAAGTCAAGCCCCGCTTTGTGGTTGGTTTGCACCTGATTGATACCGAAGACCTTCTTTTCGACAGGGTCCTCGATGGTGGTCACGTTGACCGTGGGTTTGTTGAGATCCTGCAAAACGGTGTAAAGCGTGGTAGATTTACCACTACCGGTAGGACCGGTAACCAGCACCACGCCATTTGGCGCTTCGCAAATGCGCATAAACTTCTCTGCATTTTCGGGAAGCATACCGAGGTCGGTCAGCTTTACGTCGGTGCCCATTGCGGTGCCGAGAAGACGCAAAACCGCCTTTTCACCGTAGGTGGTGGGAAGCGTGGATACACGGATATCGATCAGCTCGCCCTCAAAGGTGTAGTCAAACCTGCCGTCAAGAGGGATACGTTTTTCCGCGATGTTCATGTTGGACAGGATCTTAATTCTGGTGATCAAGCTCTTGTGCGCGGAGGGAGAGATCCTCATATACTCCTGCAACGCGCCGTCGATACGCATCCTGATGATAACGGTGTCTCGGAAAGGCTCGATGTGAATATCACTTGCGTGCGTGACGTATGCCTGTTGCACCAAGGTGTTGAGCATCTTAACGATCGGGGCGCTATCCACCCTGTCGTCCAACTCGTTTGCCGCCTGTGCCGCCGCGTCTTGCTCCTCTTGCGTCATGTCGTCCGCCATCTTTTGTGCGGTGACGTTTGCGTAATACTTTTCGATCGCGTCGTTGATGGCAGAGGATGTTGCAAGGACAAAACCGATGTCCATACCCGCAGCCATCTTGATGTCCTCGATGGTATCCATGTTACTGGGGTCACGCATCGCGACGATCAGCTTGTTTTTGTCGATCTTGTACGGAATGATCGTATGCTTGCGAGCGATCTTTTCCGGAACGCGCTTGATGACGTCGGTATCGGTGACGTAAATGGCGCCCTCCAAAAGAGGCACGTTCATACGTTCCGCCAACGCAGTTAAAATGTTCACTTCGGAAGTAACGTTCAAAGAGATCAAGATCTCCGCCAAACTCTTGGACGGGTTTTGGATCTGAACGTTTCGCGCCTGTTTGAGATCATCCGGCTTAACAAAGCCTTTTTGCAAAAGAATCTGTCCTAATGTAAGTTTGCTCATACTGCCTCCGAAAAAGAATGGTCTTACGTAAAATATAATATAACATATTATCGCTCAAAAGTCAATACCAAACAAAAAGCGACGTGTTGATCTGCGAGAAACAAAAAGGATGATCGAGACTTAAAAAACAATCGCCAAAAGCTTTTCGCCGACAAGGAGCGCGATCACCGCACCAAGGGACAGGAAAGGGACAAGGGGCAACTGATATTTGCCGCCCTTCCCGCACCAAATACGCAAAACGAGCGCAACGAGCGCGGCAAGGATCACGCCGAAAAAGAAAGCTACGATCGTAAGTTTCCAGGCAAGCAACAAGCCCAAACAAAACATCAATTTGACGTCGCCGCCGCCCACGCCGCCGGTCACCATCATCAGGACGAAAAGCGGCACACTGATGACCACTGCGCCGATCAAGTGTTCCCACCAAACCGTGCCGGTCAGAGAAAAATCAAAAAAACTGAAAACAAACAGCAAAACACCGATGAGCAGCACCGCAAACAGCAGCGAATGCGGCACCTCCCTGATGTCAAGGTCGATGAGCGAAAGCATCAAAAGCAACGCAGCCGTCAGTACGTACACAAAGAAGAGATAGCTAAAGCCGTAAACCAAGTGCAAAAGCAAACAAACGACAGCAAAGACAAGCTCGGAGGTCAGCGTTTTGCCCCCCTGCCTTTCGCCGCAGTGCGGGCAGCGGAAAGCAATGAGGAAAGAGCCGATCAGCGGAATGGAAGCCGCGTGTGGTAATCTCTTGCCGCAATAGGGGCAACTTGGGGCAAAAAGCTCCTTATACTCCCCTCTCGGAACAGCGTGCGACGCCCTCGCGACAAGCCCTCCTAGGACAAGGGCGACGATCCCAACCACAACGTAAAACAGCGCAGTCATATCATACGTCCCTCGAGAACCAAACGGAATAATACTTCTTCCACTTGGAGGCGTCCTCCCCCGTTGAAACGGTGGCTTTATTCGGATGCGTCCACTGATTGTTTTTCCATTCAAATTGGCAAGTGTAAATGTCCTCCCCTTTTATGACCAAATTGTCACAAACGATGGTTTTGCTCCCTTCATACGACACGTTGCCCTTTTTCACAAGCAAATGCACTTCCAAAACGTTGGAATGCCCGCCGCCATCCGGATTGCTTCTGACGTAAAAATAGAAAGAATATTGATCGGGACAATAAAACTGATCCGTTTGGAAATCATCCGAAGCAAGTTTTAAGCTGGGTGTATAACTGCCCGCATAATACTGCGCCGCTTTGTTGTTTGTGACGTCATCGTAATCGTTCCATCTGAGCTCGGGATACAAATACTTGCCACCTGCGGAGTTTTGATAGCAGTTGAAGAGCGCAATGCCGAATTTTGCTTCAAAGTATTTGGTCCCCTTCCCTTGGTCAATGCTGACGTTGGTTTCCGGAAACGACTTTGGATTGCTTGTAACGTACACGCCCGTTGCGCCCCTTAAATGCAGTGCAACGTCGTTTAAGCGTCCGGTCACCGCCTGCTGAAGCTCCGCCTTTGTGCTTGCGTTGCGATAGGAATTCATCACGGGGACGATCATCATAGAGAGGACGGACGCAAGAATGGCGGTGATGGCGATCGCCGCGATCATTTCCACAAGGGTGATGCCCTTTTTATTCTTGCTTATCCTCCATCTTGCAAACAGCATATTACTTTTTGGGATCCTCCGTTTCTTTGCCGTACTTTAAGTCGTAATACGTGACGGAAACATTGTAATAATCTTCCGATGCGCTTGTCTTTGTAAACATAAACGCGCTTTCCGCCTTCATACCGCTTAAATTCTTATAATTGATGGTCACGTACAACGTTTCGCTGTTGTTGTTTTTATCCGTAGTTACGGAGGCATTTTTGGCGGAAGCACTCGCCGCGACCGTGCGAAGGGTATCCGAGGCGCGCATAGAACGGATCGCCGACGCCGTCAAAGGAAGAATGACGGCGGAAAGCAATCCGACGACGGCGATCGCGCAGACGCACTCCATCAACGTGAATCCTTTTTTACACTTTCTTAAGAAGGACAAAAACTTTTTCATCGTTATCCCTCCACTTTGATCCCTTTATACTCCCAATTGAGGAGCGAGGTGGAATAGTTTGGCGCGTTGGTCAAGAAGGTTGCCAGCGAGTAGGTCTTGTAGGACCCGAGTTTTGTGGAACTGCCGTTCTTTGTGCTACGATCATAGATCTTTGTATCACTGAAATCGGGCACGATAGCTCTGTTTGTCCTGGAAGAATCAGAGTAATTCTTGAAGTTCAAGCAATTGGAGGAAGCAACGTAATCAAACTTATCCGCGACGATGGTGCCGCAAACGTTTCTGGCGTTGCCTGCGGAGCCGTCCCACAGCATATGCAGGGTGTTTCTGCCAACGGTCGTGGTTTGCCCGGTGCCGCTGTACAAAGAGCTGAACGTGGATCCGTTTGCGTTCTTAAAGGTGTTGTACTGCTTTAACGACCCATTGGTGTAATCGTACAACTCACTCGTGGAGCCAAACGGCATGTAGACAAACGCACTGAGCGCCATACGGTCGATGTAAAGGTCGATGTTTGTACCTGCGCCGATGATGTACATCAAAGGCGAATAGGTACCGTTGCCGTTATCCTTTAAGCCACCCACCGGATTGGCGTAAACGCTATCCGTTGCTTTGGCACGGAAGTAGATGGTGTCGCCGCTGGTCAAATACAGGAACAACCTACCATTGCCAACCACGGTAACGGTGTTTTCCGCATCCACGACAAAGTCAAAGCCGATGCCTTGCGGCAACACGATGTGGAGGTCCTTTGCCGCGCTTCCGTACGGATTTGACGGATCCGCACAGGTGTAGAAAACCAAACTGCCGTCGTAGAAGCTTACGTCCGGATCGCCAAGCTTCCAGGCTTTTTGCTTGGAGGTCCGAATGGTTTTGTTTGATGACGCGCCATACCAGCTTGCATAGTCTTCACTGCCGGTCCCGCCGCCCATAAAGAACGCGGAATACGGCAATTCACCGCTTTCAAACACCAAGATCTTGGTCCGTCGTTTGTGATCGGGATCTTTGTCAAAGGGGCCGTCCCACTCGGGATAACTGTTGAGAACAAGGAAATCATACAGCGCGGCTTTATCCGCAACGCCACTGGAGCGCCAACCGAAAATGCTGCCCGCCTTCCCTGCCAAACTACTGCCGGAATACTGCGCTTGATTGGTGTAGTAACCGGTGGAAGAAGTTTGTTTTAGCATCATATGCCCGTTGACCTCTATGTCAGCAGATTGACTCTTGAGCACCTTTTTTGCATACGTAGAGTTTCCACTTGCGTCATAGTATGGCAACTTCCAGACGTATGGGATATAACGCGTGTTCCAATATTGCTCCTCCGTCTTGTCAAAATGCTTTTTGATAGAAGACGTCCATTCCGCCGAGGGATGCTTTGGCGTCACGCCTGAAGGACTGTAACCGGGGTTTGACCAAACCAACGTAGAGGCATTTGCCTTCCCACCCGCAAAAGTCAAACTTGACGCAGGGGCAGACGCTTTTGAAGCAGAGATCGATTTTTCATCGGGTCTTGCGGTGGCGGGGCCTTCTGGCTGGTTTACGTTGTTAACGTTTAAGGGGTTGACCGACGCGTCACCGTTGGTGTTCAAACCGCCGCTTGCGCTGATTGTGGGCTGCGAAGGATTGGACGGAATGCTATCAACTTGCTGACCGATCGTTACGTTTAAAGTACCTGCGGTTGCAGTCATATTCGTTGAGCCGACACCCGTCGAATAACGCTGGTCAGTATTTGCGCCGTGGAATGCCCAGGGAATATCCGCCCACGGCGTGTAACACCATGCATTGGCGTCTGCGGTGGAGGTGTACCTCCTTCTTATTTGAGCGGCATATCCTTCCCCATTCGGGACATACGCGGTTGCGTCGGTCACTTGGCTGTTGTCGTTTTTTACGTGATAGTTTCTGCCGCCCGACGTTGCGTCAAACAAACCAAACCAGCCGCCGCCGGAAGGATTGCTCTCACCTTTTGCCCAACCGCCATCCGACTTTTGCATCCAAACATAGCCTGTAGAAACGTAGAGCCCTGCCTTGTACTTTTTGTCTTTCGTAGAACTGTATTCTTTGGCAACCACAACGCCGTCTTTCCATATATTGATCGCTCGGTAAGCCATGATATCCAAAGTTACGCTACCCACCACTTCTATACTGCCTTTTTCACAGCTGTACGTAGTGCCGTTTGCAGCTTTATAAGAAACGTTTTCGGTAGAATTTTCCGAAACAAATATACCCGGGTGGAAAGAATAGCGGTTTGTGTTTAAGTTTGCATAGTTTGGCGATTTGCTCTTTCTGCTGTTGTTTCCGATGTAACTGTTGGTGCCGACGAAAAGCGTCCCCGTATTAACCCAAACGATGGTACGTGCAGCCGGAAGATCGACACCAAGATCTGCCGCCGTCAAAATATGAGCCCCACTGTCAAAGAAGGTGCTTTTTCCAAAATACATCAGCACCGTGGCAGTGTGACCATAGTAGCCGGATGTGTCCGTTACGGTACATCCTTTAAACTCGGAATTATCCAAAATGTAGTTGTTGCCCAAATAAATGCCAACGTGAGAATTGGTCGTTACGTTACTGAAGTAGTTATCACCGCCTTCACGATAGCAATGCACAAACATTGAGCCGTCAAACTCAAACGCCGGATACCCTTGCTGCAAGAACGTAACGTAAAGACCGTTGGGACTGGCGGGGACGGTGCAGTGCTTGGTAGCAGATGACCACCCTTTCGAGTACAGACAGCAATACTTCATACAGGTCTGCCCGTCGCTATAAAGCGTGCTGCCCGAAGCAAACTTTGTGTTGGCAATATGAACGGTGCCGTTGTAACCGTACGAGTCGTTGATCGAAATATAAACAGGCTTGTTGAAAACAACCAATTCCTTACTTGTTGCAACGTCGGTAAGCGCGTCGTAATAAATGTCCGTCCAAGTGGCGGAGCAAGTAACCAAATCCTCCATCCAAGCGTGTTTGTCCAAACCTTGCGCTTTGCCGCTGTTTTCGTTTTTGGTATAGCGGATCACCTTGCTTTGCGGAGCTGCCCGTAAGAAGCCATCCGAATACCCAAGAGCTTCTGCCGGTTTGCTGTTGATGACAAGGGAATTTGCCTTGACCTGCTTTGTGAAAGTAACCTTGTAATAGGCGTTGTCCTTTTCATTCCAAACGGTATAAACGGCAAAACGACCGATGACGTTGATTTCGGTGTTGATGGTCCAATCGTTGCCTTTTGCCCCGACGATCACACAGGGGCCGCCCGCTTCGGTGGTGAAGTTCAGTTTTTTGCAATTGGCAAAACTCTTCATCAAATCGGCATAATACGTACCTTTACAGAAGATCTCGCTGTTTGCCACCGTCTGTTTGCTGTTATCCACCAATTTGCCGTGAACGGTGATCTTGCCTCCGACGCTTATCTCTTTCTTCTGGTTGCCGAGAACGACGGTTTTGATCGGATAGGAGGACGAAATGTTGTGCGCCGTGTGCAAAACGTAGCCGCCCACGTCGGCGTTGATATACATATTTGCATCGTATCCGCGCAGGTTGCCACCGATCGTGGCGTTCTCATTGGTCGTAAGCGTTCCGTTTGTTATCGTAACGTAGCTGCTGACAGCTTTGTTCAACGTAAGATTTGTCGCACCCCTTGCGTTGACGTACGAACCGACCGTCCCGTTTACGGTAATTGATTTACAACCGTTTCCTTCAATGTAACCGCCAACGTTACCAAGAGTTACCACCGTGCCGGAACTCCCACTGTTGCACGAATAGGTCACGTTACCCGTGACTTTTCCGCTAATGTTCACAGATGTGACGGCAGACGCGATCCACAAGTTGGCGATCGTGCACGCACTGTCGGAGCTTACGGTACCGCTGTTTGCAAGAGTAAGCGCGCTGAGCGTTGCCTTGCGAAGAGCAACGTTGCCCGTACCGATCAACTTTGCGGCGCCCTGGATGATGGTGTGAGCGCCGTTGCGGAAATCCACCGCATTGCCGCTGTAATTGCCGTCCCAGTGCAACGCTCCCGTAACGGTTTGATACCCGGTACCATCGGAATTATCCGTTTCGCCGAAATCGATAAATGTACCGGTGCTTACGATGCCGGCGATCAAAGAACGATTCGCTTCCGACGTGTTGATAAAACGAATGTACCCGCTTGTGTTATAAACCTTGGGGACAAACCCCGCGCAGTTGGTCATCAAAATATATCCGCCGGAAGACATGATATAATTCATTCCGCTGGTAAATTTGGCGTTTTCGATCGTAATGTTCTTTTGAGAATAAATATAGCTACCCGACTTGCCGAAAGTCCCTGTCGAATTGATGTTGATACTACCCTTTGTCCAAATGTTTCCGGTAACTTTACCGGCGCCGGTGATGGAACTGGTATCACTGCTATTGAGCGTAATAAGATCTTTGCCAACCGTGCCGCTGCCCTCATAAACGCCGCATTGCACCGACTCGCCGATCGTGCCGTTGTTTATGATCCTGCCACTGCTTTTGATGATAACAGAACCGCTTACCGTCCTACCGGCAGCAATGGTCAACGTATTGCAGGAACTGAGGTTCAGTGAATGCGTGATGTTGATGTTCAGCTCAAAGTTGGTGACTTTGGGCGCGTTGACACCAACGTCCGCATTGAGTTTAAGCGTGGTGACGTTGGGAAGATGCACGTTGCCCTTAAAGTCGCTTGTGATGTTGACCTTCTCGTTGTTGCAGCGCAAGCCGCCAAGACACTGCAGATCCTCCGAGCTATACGAAGAAGCACCGTTCTTTTTGTAAAGGATGATGCCGTCCGGCACGCAAAGCTCACCTTTGACCTTTACGGGATAAGCATACTTCAAATTGCTTTGTTCCACCGTGAAAGCGCCTGCGATGGAAGAGGTCAACTCATAGTAACCGTCCGTTTTGGGGGGATTTGTCAACCTTAACGAAATGGGCTTGCACCCATCGGAATCGTTTTTGAAATTGCCGAGCCCATCAATGTTTTGGCACTTGATCAAACAGCCCTCTGCGTTGATCTGCGTCATAACGTGGAAGACACCGCTTGCTTGATTGTGTCCGCGCAAATACTCGGAGCCCGTTTTCCCGTAGACGTAAGCGTCTCCGCTGATAACTTTGAACCCTGCCGTATCGCTGTTTGCACTCATACCGAGCGCGTTGGAAACGTGCACCCAAGAAGTATTTTTGGCATAAACGTCATCGATCTTTTCAACGTAGAGCTCCACGTAACCGTTTGCGGAACGAGCGGCGCTGAACCTGCCCGGAACGAAATAGTTTGACCTGCCCATCGTGATGTTGCCGCCGGCGCTGATACGCGTCAGGTCACAGTACATTACGGTATTGTCATAAGTAGCGCGCGCGCCATAGCCCCAATCGATGTTGCCGCTTGCGTAGATGATGCGATAAGCATCGCTATCCGGATCACTGCTTTGGAGAACGGTGCCGACCTTGTAACTTTCGGAAGTAGTGCTAGTAGAACCGATCTGCAAATTGCCGTTTCGGATGGAAATGCCCATTTGGAAACCTGCAGCGATCGTTGAACTGAGATAAGCGCGCAGCGCCCCCGTGGTATAAGATACGTTGGAGCCGCCGGTAACGCTTGCGCCGCCGTTAGCCGCATTGATAAACACGCTGTCCGCCGTGGGTTTTGAGGAAGAAGTGCCCGTAATGCTGACTGCCGTAGGACTGTTGCCGGTCACAATAATGTCCGCCCTATTTATGGCGCCGCCGGTATGCGTGTATTGAACGGCTTTTCCGTAGATCCTGACGGATTCACGCGCCGCCGTACCGGAGCTCAGAATAAACGTGCCGACGTCAAAATCCCCTTTTAAGTTGCCCCCGCTGATCGTAAGCGTCTTGCTTGACGTGGTTTTTGCGCCGTAGATCGTGGCGCCGCCGCTGATCGTGATGTTGCCCTTCGTCTCCACTTTTCCTTTGACTTGATGCGACGACTTGTTTAAGACGAGATTGTTCTTGCCAAGATAAAAGTCACCGCCGACGTCAAAGCCCATCGCAGGCGTCCAATCCGTTTCGGAAGTGGTGTTGATCGTCAACTTGCCGGTAACCGTGACGGCAGAGTAGACTTTTGACGCCCAATTTCTGACGTACATATCCCCGTTGACCTTCAACGAGTGCGAAGAGTCCGTCATTTTGAAACTGCCGTTCAGTTTCAAAGAGTTGACGGTCAAAGTCCCCGTCATCGTTGTAACGGAAGTTGTGTTGGTCGCCTCCACGTCGGTAAAGCACTCTGTCCCCTGCAGGTTCAGCGTTGTACCCGTACTGCGGAAAACGCCCTTGATCCTTGCGGTCGGTTCGTTGGTAAACGTGCCCGTACCGTCGTCTCTGACAAAATGCTCAAAGGTGTACAACCATCCCGCAATATACGCATTGCCCTTGACTTGGACAAGTGAATTGTAGCGATAATAACCGGCGCTTGTCGATGGCTGCACGTAGAACAGGTTAAACACTTCCGCCAAAATGGTTGCCGAATACAAAGTACCGGGATCAGTAGCGTTTTGCTTGGTGGAAAGACGTGCGCTTGCCGAAATTGTGAAATTCTTTACGTATGCGTTAATTCCGCCATAGAACCTTGTAGTACCAGGCGCATCCTCACTTCCGACGGTAACTCGAGAATTGTCAGTTTCATCGGTCTCCTCCGAGCCGACGTTGACCAAACAATACAACTCCGTACGCTGCAACAGATCACAGCCGATCCTATCCTCGTGCAATTTGCCGGAATAAGAAGGCACCAAACATGCCACTTCAAACGTGATATAATTCGGCGCGTAGGTGATGCCGTTGCCCGCAACACCGTCCCTGGCGTACGTGTAGGCTTTGGATTCACCGTTTACTACACGATTGTAGTTTGCAGTCGTATAGGCGCTGCCGGTCCCCCAAACCTGCAAATATTGGGAAGCAAAAACGTATCCGTCCAACTGCATGTCGGCAAGGTACAAACAACGCGCGTTGACGTTGCCGACCCAACCATCAAACAAATACCCGTCAAGAAGTGACGTCTTTTTGCTGCCGATGTTTAACGTGACGATATGCGCGCCCCACATTTTGACGTAGGGCTTATCCGCCGTTCCGTAAAAATCCAATTTTTGATTCAGTTCCGCAATGTACGTGTACGGATTACCCGCGCTGTTTTCGCCGTGATAGGTGCGATAACCGTGCGGATCAGCACTGTTTACAAAGCGCGCCGTGGAATTGTTGAGATAAATCGCCCCGTGCGCCCAAATGGAAAGCAGCGGCGTATAATCGCTCGAAGTGGGGTTTTCAACGTAAAGATTGCCCCTGATTTGAGACATAAACTCACAGTCTGCGGTGGAAAGCGTATTGCAGGTGTGCTTATAGATCGTGTCGTTGGGTTGGAAAACGCCGATGCCGCCGAAGATGATCCTGCCCTTGGGATCACGCTCGGACTCAATAAGATAGGCACAAAACTGGTCGTCCCCGACGTTGTTAAGTTGAAGCGTTCCTTTCGGGCAGTTGACCTGCGCGCCGACAATGCTGCCCCATACGTATACGTTTCCGCTGACCGACTGAACGTTTCCGACGACGGTTGCGCCCTGCTTGATGTAGACGTTGCCGTTTGCGTAAACGCTGCCTTTTACGATGGCGCCATTTGCAATGATAACATCCCCTTCGGAATAAATGCTACCCTCAACCAAAGTATTGCCGGCATGATAGCCAAGATTATATGCGCCGCTAGCCACGGCGCCCTTGCCCGTTACCGTTACATTGCCATGCGAATAAATACTGCCTGTGACCCATGCCCTAGCGCCGACGCTGACGTTGCCTTGGGCATAAATGTTTTTGGCGGAATGGTAGGCGCTCCATCCATCCGGATGCGCGACATAAGTATACCCGCCGCCCGAACTATCCGCATACGAGCTGACGTAAGACCAGTTTAATTCGGTAGGAACCGCACCGATAGTAACTTTGCCTCTTGCATAGATGTTGTTTTTAACAAAGCCCAAGTTCGTGAGTGTAACGTCGCCGTCGCAATGCACGCCGTTGCCGCCGTCTACGCCGACGTTGTTTAAGGTGAGATCTCCGTAGCCCGTCAAATTGCCCGTTATCTTTCGATAAGAAGTGGCTGAGATCGTCGTTTTGCCGGTCGTGGTCAGTTTGCCCGCCAGATCCACACCCAGATTAAACACAGGGTTGGTTACGTTGTCGTCTTCACCCGCGTAAACGTATACGCTGAGTTTGCTGGAAGAAGAATCGGATGACTGTGCAAAATCAAAGCTCAGGTTGTTGGTGTCGGTAAGGATCACGTCGTAATCGGTAAGAGCCTCCTTTAAATAGTTCAGCTCGTCTCCCGTTTCATCTTCACAGCTGAAGATGGAAGTGACAGCCGCGACGGAATTGTTGACCACGCAAGCGGAGCGCACCTCGATGATGTGCGTATTGACGTTGTCGTCCTCGTCCCTTGCATAGCGGATCTGCACCGTGCCCTCCACCAAACCGCCGTTTTTGTTTGCGATGTTAAAGGTGCCGGTGACCTTGGGATCGGGACAATCGTCTTTGTTGTTTGCCCGCATGGCTTCCTGCTCATCCAAACTGGCAAGAATGCGGGCGATGTTGTAGCCGTCTTTAAACTGTTCTTTGACGGCAAGACCGATGGATTTTGCATAGTAATAGCTTTGATCATCCGAAACGGCAAGCACCGCGTCGGTATAGCTGGCGGTGGAAAGCGCAGTAAGCGCGACGATGACGGTGGCCAAGAGCAAGAGGACCATGATCGCATAGACCAAAGCCGCACCTTTTTTGTTTTTGCTCCAAACCAACCTCATTTGAGCCACCTCCCATAATCATTATAAATAATGATTAAGCGAAAACCCTTTATTACTAACAAAACTTTTCAATAATTTAATTGAAAAATAATTCTACCTGCCCATTTTCGCGTTTTCTCGAAAGAAACGCACCTTCCGAGAAAGCGCAAAACCGTCATTCTTCCTCTTCTTCGCTCTCTCTTGCCTCAAGGATCTCCTTGATCTGCTGTGCGTACTGCTGAATACCGCTGCCCTCGGGCGGCATCAAAAGCGTAAACGCAACGGACTTTTCGCCCTCATCCTTTGTGTAACACTTAACTTCGGTGATCAGCATCGACCCCTTGGAGGCGATATTGTGCAGGAAAAGGAGCACGGCACCCAAATTCTCGGCAGAATAGCCCTCCAACGTCATTTCAACGTTATACGCGCAGTTTGCCGTGGGGGAGATCGTGTACTTGATCTCTCTCTTTGCGCTGGGGAGCGAATAGTTTACGTTGTCGATGGAGAAGTTTTCATCCGTCTCGTTTTCCTTTACTTCAACGTTTTCGATATAGCTGTAATCGACGATCTTTTCACCCTCGTCGGATTTGACGCCGTAACGGTACTCCAACCCGTCGATCCAGCCTTCGTCGACCGCGTACGGCTTGGCGTACGCCATCACGTTGCCCGCAAGGTGCGCCGCTTCCATCTTCATGTCAAAGATCTTGTCTTCCAGCCCGGCTTGCGCTTTGGAAACGCTCTCTGCATTTGCGGTTTCAACGCCCATCGCGTGGATCTGATCCAGCTTTCCGGTAAGATCCTTTTCAAGCTCTTCCGTATCCGTCTTGTACGTTGCGATCTTTTCCCTGCAACCCATTACGCCGACGCCGGGAAGAACGATGGCAAGAGCGACGATAAGGATAACACCCAATAAAACCAAAAGTACTTTATCTCTTTCCGTAATTTTCATTTTCTCGCCCTCCTATCAATCTTCCTCATCGTTGAAGACCGGTCTGTTTTTGTACTTCAACACGATCGGGTACGCAACGCCGCTTTCGGTGTTTTCACCGTTCGGGCGGGTAACCGATTTGTCAACGTCAAAGAAATATGACGCGTCAAACTCATCCAAGACGTCCGAGAAAGAAGCATCCTTGGGTAAGACCAACGTAAAACGCAAAGAATCGTTGGTAAACTCAATGGTGTCCATACCAAACTCGGCAAGCTCGGTTTGCCCTTGCCAACCGTTTGCCTCCACAAGAGCGTTTGCGTGTGCCGCCAAGATGTCATACGCGCGTTCCACCACCGTCTTTAAGGGCAGGAGCAGAATGTTGTAATTCTCTTCGCCGTACGAAACGGTTTGGAACTTGGCGGGGACGTAATAGCCGTCGTCAAAGACGTCGTTGTCCATTTGATATCTACAGAAAGGCGATTGATAATTGATCGCCTCGGAGGGGGTTGCGAGCGCGCTGATCAAGCGCGGGATCCCCAAGCCGTCGCCGCCCGTAAATACCGCCACAAAGTAGCATCTGTAATAAGCATACCAAACGTTTTCATCGGATTCTTCCTGCTTTTTCGCCAAGTTTTGCAACGCGTAGTAGAAAAGCTCTTTGTCACTGAATTCCTCCGCGTTGTCGTCGTAGAAGGAACTGCGCAGTCCCTCGTAATCGCGCGGGACGAAAATGCTGTCTTCCTCCTCCTCATCCATGGGCTCGTTCAACGAATACGTTTCGCCGACGGGGTTATCCAAGATGGTGGCTTTGATCGTGGCGATCTCACTGTCCGTTGCCGCGGGATAGAGTGCGGAACGGGTTTCGACGAATTCGTTGATCGCCGCGGCGGATTCGATATCATCCTTGACCGTGTTGTATTCCTTGGAAAGTTCCTTGATCGTTGCGGAATTCAACGTCCGCTCGTAATTGCTTTGGATCTTGAGTTTCTTCTCATAATCCGTTTTTGCGGAGTTGACCTGCATGTTAAAGAAGACCGCCACGCCAAGCGCGATCACGATCACAATGAGTCCGATGACCAGCATAATGGACACCGGCGAGCTTTTGCTCGCTTTTGCCCTCTCGCCGCCGGCGGCTCTGAAAAGGTTTATATCTCTCTTAGCCATCGTTTACCTCCTTAAAAACGCGCCGATAACGCCGCTGTACTTGTTGAAATCATAGATATCCACGCCCTTAACGAAGTTGGGGATCGGGAAGTGTGAGATCATCATATTCATGGACTCCGCAAGACCTTGCAACAGATCGTCGCTGAGCGCCTCCACGTTGCCGGTGATGTAGATCGCCGTGACGTTTACGCCGGAACGCGACTCGTAGAACCTGATAACGCTGTTGATGTTGCTGGTCAACTCCCCAAGCAAATAATTGTTGTCCGTGGTATTGCCGACGTACAGCGTGCTGTTCTTGGAGAACTTGCGCTGCCCGTTGTCAAAGATATAGAGGGAGATGAAGCTGTCCTTGTAATCCAGCAAAACGAACGTATCTTCCAAAACGCCGCGGTTGGACTTGCAGAACTTTTCCACAAGCTTGCTGATGGAATTTGGCGCAACGTCCAAAACCGTAGGACGCATGCCAAGCTCCGTTGCTGCGGTGTGCAAGCTGTCGATCGCATCGTTGGAGACGTAAGTCACCGTGATCCTCGCCCTCTTTTTGCCCTCTTCGTTTTTAAAGGTGTTTTCAACGATATAATCAAGCGTGTTGTTCGCCATCTTGCTGTCGCTGAAAATTTCGTTTCCGACGATGAGCTTAACTTTGTCCTGCGAAACGTCGGGCACGACCATCTCACGGAAGATCACGCGCGGATTGTCCAAAACGTAAGTAAGATCGGTGTTTTTGATCCCGCCCGAGTTGATGCACTCCTGCAGGACCTGAGAGAACGCCATCAGATCTTTGATGTTGCCGCTCTCCATCGAACCCACCTTGGTCTCGATCTCATAGCACTTATTTACGACGACTTTGCCGCCGCTCATTTTGCCGTCAACGATTTTGATCTTATCGTCACCTAAATTTACACAAAGCATATCTATCCCTCCGTTTAACCGATGCTGTCGTACGAGGAGAACATCGGCAACAATATTGACAAAATTATGAGAACGATGACACCCGCCATCACGATGAGCATGATGGGCTCAAGAAGCGAGGTCAACGCCTTGGTCGCGTTATCCGATTCTTCATCGAAATAATCCGCAACACGGATCAAAACGTCACCCAAAACGCCCGATTCTTCACCGACGAAGATCATGCTGGTAAGCATCGGATCAAACACGTCGATGCTCGCCATGGCTTTGGAGATGCTTTCACCCTTTTTGACGCGGTAGATCGCGTCCTCCATCTTTTCCGAAATATAAACGTTGTCCACGATCGCGGTACACATCTGCATCGCGTCGATCAGCTGAATGCCGCCCTCATAAAGGGTTGCCAAGGAACGCGCGAAACGTGCCGTGTAGACCATCTTCATCAGTTTTCCGATCTTGGGCATCGTAACCTTCCATTTGTCCAGCGTATATCGTACCTTTTCGATGCTTTTGATCATCGGGATAACGATGATCAAGAAGACCACGCCGATCAAAATGAAGATAAAGTTATCCAAGATAAAATCGGATAACCCAAGGAGCGCTTTTGTCAGCCCCGGGAGGTTTTCCGCCGGCATCGTGGAGGTCAACTTCGGCAACACCACCGAAACCATCAAGATAACGACGGCGAGCGTGATGATCGCCAGCATCTTGGGGTAACGGAGCGCGGCTTTGACGGCGTTTGCGGTTTTTTGCTCCTTTGCAAAGTGATCGGAAAGCTTGTTGAGCGTGACGTCCAAATCACCGCTCATTTCGCCCGCCTTGACCATGTTGAGCATCAGCGCCGGATAAGCCTTACCCTGCGCCGCCAACGCATCGGACAGCGAATTACCTTTTTGCACCATCTCGTAGATCTTTCCGATGGACTTTTTCAAGACGCCGCTTTCGGTTTTGCCGTAGAGCATGTCCAAAGCGGAAGCCAACGGGAGGCCTGCTTTTAAGATCGCGCCCAGCTGACTGCAGAAATTGCCGACATCTTTTAAGGGCAATGCTTTGCTCCCCTCCGTGTCGGACGCCAACTTTGTAAACTTAACGACGGTGTTGCCCGCCTTGCCCACAAGCTGACGCAATTCCTCGTCATTGTTGGCGATCATTGTGCCCCGAATGGTTTTGCCATCCGGGGTCAATGCTTGATAACTGTACTTTTGCATCTGTTCCTCCTCTTATAATCCGATCACGGCAGCTGCCGAACCGATTGCCGTTCCGTGTACGTACGCAGGTTTATCACCTGAAAGGTCAGCAAGTGTCGCTGTCTTATAGTCGCCATTTGCGTCAACGTAGACGTACGTGTAACCGTAGACGTAATCAACGCTTGTAAGCTCCGTCGTAGCATCACCGTCAAGCAACTTGTTCTCGTCCGCATATACACCCGTAATCTTTACCAGGTAAGACTTGTACAAAGGCAAGATGATGGTGCCGTGCTTATGGTCTTCATGCAGGCTGCACCCTGCGCTTCCGCCGCAGAACGCGCCGTTCTCATTGACGCTCAAGCACTCGGTGGGCGTATAGAAGATCTTGTGATCCGCGGTGAGCTTGGAATTGATGGCGGTTGCCTGCTCGGTGCTGTACTTGGGCACGAAGATGACGGTTGCCGTAAAGGTATAGCCATCTGCGATCGTAATGTTAGCGCTGTCCAAGGTTGCAAGAGAGATCTTTTCAACCGATTCGGTTGTAACGGGATTATCTACAGCAAATGCGTTTGACCCGATCGCAATTTGCGATGCGGAGAGATAAACCTCCACAAGCGCCGAGCAAGTCTTAAACGCGTCTTCGCCGATCGTCAAGGAGGTCAAACCTTGCAATTCGATCTTCTTGATGGCGGTGCAACCCTCAAAGGCGCCCTTGCCGATCGCGTTGAGACCGCTGCCGAACATCGCCCCACCCGACTTGGTGTTGTTTACGCTGACGAGAGAGGTACATCCCGCAAAGGCATAATCGCCGATCGCGACCACGTCGAACTTGCCCTTTGTAAACAAGCTGCCGCGGAACGCTCCGTAACCGATCTCGGTAAGTATGCTGAAGTCACCCACTTCGCCGTTTGCTTTCTCAGCAAATTTGATGGCTACGTAGCGATTGTTCTCCTCGTCCTTGGTGTACATCACGTTCTTTTTGACGCCGAACCACGGGTTGCTGACGTCTTTGTCGCCGTACGTGATAGCGACAAGATCTTTGGTGTCATGCAAGCTGCCCTCGTTATCTGCGTTGTCCGAATAGAAGGTTGCAAGCTCGGAGCCGAAGCAGAAGCCCGTAATGTCGCTGCCGCTGAACGCGCCCTTACCGACGCTAACCACGTCGGTCACGACCACGTTACCGACGCCGTTCTTGCGAATGCTTGCGCCCAGGTATGCGTAGTCACCGATCGTTTCGACGTTAACGGGCACCGCGGTGACTTTGGCATAACTGAAAGCATAGTCACCGATCGTAGTCGCTTTTGCATCGAATGCCCAAACGCCGACGTCGTTGTTTTCAAAGGCGTGCGCCTTGATCTCGCTGATCGTGCCCTTAACGGCAAGCGCCGCGCCGGCGATCGTATTCCCGTTGCTTGCAAACGCAAAGGCATATTCGCCGATGGTTGCATTATCACCCGTGAAGATCAAGTCGACCGTCTTAATACCGATACCGTAGAACGCTTTGGTTCCAATGGTGTTGGCATTTGAGATGGTAAGCGTGGTAAGCGAAGTGCCGATGAACGCCTCTTCACCGATCGTCAAGGGGTTCTTGCCCTTAATGACGATCTGTTTGACGTCAACCTCCTTAAAGGCATGAGTGTCGATCTCGGTGATCTGCGTATTGTCACCGAACACCACCGTTATATTTGCCGCATTGAAGCCGTAGAAGGCGTTCGCCGCGATCTTTGTGACGCTATCCGGGATCACCACTTTCGTAATGAAATCGTTTGCGCCGAATTGGAGATTGTTGCCGATGATCCTGACCGGCTTACCCTCGTAATATTCGGGGATCAGAAGCGCACCGTTGCCGTACTGCGCATCCGTAATGTAACCCTTTAACGTCGCATCACTTCCGTTCAACACGCTCGCTTTCAATCCCTTCACGATGACGTTGCCCGTGCCGGACTCCTCTGCCCACTCAAAGCATTCGTCGGGGGTGAAGCAACTCCATTTGCCCATTATGGTTGCATTTTCGACGTTCTCATAATACGTCTTATCCGCATCAAACTCCGCCGAGACTCCTTCCTGCTCAAGATCTTTGCTGGTTGCGTTATAGACATAGTATTTATTGGCTTGATACGTTTCGCTCGTCAAAGTAACCTTCTTATAATTGCCGAGGATCGTAAAGTATTTTCTGAGTCTGGTCGCGCTCATTGAAACGCTGACCTTCGTAAAGTACGGGCTGGAGAGGTTAATAAAGCATTTCGTCATATCATCCAACGCATCCAAAGCAAGCGCCGTGACGTTGGTGCTCGTCTCCCATTGATCTCCTTCAAACAGGAGGTAGGAGAGCGAATTACTCTTGCTGTAGAACACGCCCGTTCCGAGTTTGACCCAAGCGGGAACGTCGATCATGGTGATCGCGGAGTTGTTGCAATCCTTAAAGGCGTTGTTGCCAACGGTCAACTTACCTGTCGGCGTACCCCAGAATTTGATCTCGGTAAGGCTTCGGACGCCTTCAAAGGCACTGTCGCCGATCTCGATCACGTTTGCAGTGCCGCCATTGACCACAACGGGGATCGCCGTCAGGATCGTGCTCTTAAACGCAGCCGCGCCGATCGTGGTAACTTCGGAAGACATCGTGACCGTCTTCAAGAGAGTACAACCCTCAAACAAACCGTCGGGGATCACGGTGATGCCCTCGCCGAGTTTTGCGTCACGCAACGTGGTGCAACCATTAAACGCATTCGCCGCAAGTGAGGTCACGCGGTCGGTCACCACGAGGTTTACGATCCTGCCGGAAGAGAAGCCCGAAGCGCCCTTGTCGTTGCCGACGGCAGTTACAAGTTTTGCGTCGATGTAGACAGGGATGACAAGATCGTTTACTACGCCCTTTGCGCCCTTTACTCTGACAACTGTATCATTTTCCTCAGAGACATAATCCAAAGACTCTTTGGGCGTAAAGGCAAGGTACTTGCCATGGTGGCTTGCCACAAGCGAAGCGGTAAGATCGGATCCTTGCGGATAATAGACGAAGGCATCTTCATCAAAGTAGAATTTATCTTCGTCTGCCTCGGCATCCACCCTGCTTTCAAAATGGACTTCGTCAATGGTGTCGTTCAGGAAGGCGCCTTCCGCCAAGGTAAGATTCCTTGCAACGGACGGAATGATGACAATGCCGTTGTGTCCGCTGACGTCAAGGCTCTTGAAGGCATACGCGCCGATGATGGCAAGGACGTATTCAACAGGCTCGCCGTCTCCTTCCACCGTAAAGCTATCGGGAACGGTAAGGAAGTCGCCCGCATTCGTCGCATCTTCGACATAAGCATTAAATACGGTGTGCAACGTCATGCTGTTGGTCATCTTGCCGTCACCGTACTCGTAGAGCAAATTGTTCTCGTAACGGTAGAATCCGTTGTCAGTCACGTCCCCGAATGTGATGGATGTGACGTTTGTGCCCGCAAACGCCGCGCTGCCGACGTGCGCAAGATCAGCGCCGAACGTAAAGGTCGTGACGGCGGTGTTTTCAAAGGCACTGTCGCCGATCCAGGTAACGTTTTCAAGTCCTTCCGCAGAACTGAGCTCGGACTCGAAGAATGCAGCGGTTTCGATGCGATAGGCGCTTGTGAGGTCAACCTCCGTGACGTTTGCCTTGTAGAACGCGCCGTAACCGACGGTATGCACGTCGTCCGGAAGCGTGTAATCCACAGAAACGCCGCCGATGTAAGCGATCAGCACGTCGCTCTGTACGTTGGTCAAGGTGGTGTATTGCAACTCTTCTTCATAATAGATCTTTTCGATCTCAAAAGTACCGTTGCTTGTCTTTTCCTCACCGGCATCTTCCGTAACCGTGCCGTCCATCGTGATGGTTGCAAGCTCGTTGCCGTAGAAGGCGCCGTCGCCGATCTCATCAAGGAGCCTCGGGAGCTTCAAGTTAACGATGCCGGCATTGGCAAAGGCAAGATCGCCGATCTTGGTGACCCTGCGTCCGTCGATGTAATCGGGCACGACAAGGACCTCGTGACTATGCGTGCAATCTCCCTTGATCCCGGTGATCTTGACGGTGGTCTCGTTTGTCTCGTACTTGAAACACGACTTGGGCGTATGGAGTTTGTAGGTTACGTTGCCGGTGGAGAAGTATTCTTCGCAGAACGTTGCAAGCGTGCCGTACATCGGGACGTCAAGCTCGACAGATATTCTTTCTTCCTCTTGAGTCTCTTCGTTATATTTGTTAAAGACGTCGGCGGAAATCGCAAGATCCGCATCGAAGAAGACCGTCTTCAAGCTGCCCGCATTGTTAAAGGCACCCTTGGCAATGCTCTTTACGCCGTCTTGCACGATCACGCTCTCCAGCTTGCAGCCGTCAAACGCGCCCTCGTCCACGCCAACCACTTCGGCGGGAATGACAAAGGCAAGATCGCCCGCAGGCACACGCCCTGCCGGATACAACTTTAAGATCCAACCGTTTTGCGTTTCGTCATACATATACAGCACTTTGTCGTCGTCCGACTTAAAGTGCGTATTCTTCTTGTTGACGTCAACGCCGGAAAGATTGGGCGTACCGCGGAAGACGCCGGAACCGATGGTCTCGAGCCTCATGCCGATAAGCACGCTCTGCAAGCTGTCGTTGTAGGCAAACGCCTCGTCGCCGACGGTGACCACGCTGTCGGTCAAGTTGACCGATTCGATAGCGGTGTTGGCAAATGCCCTTTTGCCGATCTCCGAAACGCGGATGCCGAGGTTGATCTTGGTAATGCCGAAGCTCTTGCTCAGCTTGACGCCATTCATACGACCGCCGTCGTCAAGCATGATGCGCAGGACGTATTCTCCGCCGATCTTTCTGAGATCGATCTTGAGGTCATCCACAATCGCAACGCGGTAGATCTCACCGGTCACTTCATCCTCGTAAGCGGTGCCGCTGAAGCGGTTGTCCACCACGATCTTGTCGCCGACCGCACGGATCTTGTGCCCGTTGACAACGGTGGAATAAACGTTTCCGGAAACCGTTGTTGTCTTGACGGAAACCGTCTTGACGTCCTCGGCATCGGTGTCGTCCACAAGGGTGACCTTGCCGCCGGAAACCGCAACGTAGGTGTATTCGTTCAGTCCGATCCTACCGTCGCAGCCCTCAAACGCGCTGTTGCCGATCTTCTTGAGAGAGGATGTCAAGGTGACGCTGGTCAAGTACTTACAATCCTTAAACGTCGCGGGAGCGATCTCGGTGACGCCCTGCGGCAAGGAGACCTCCTGCAAACCGCTCTCCATAAATGCTCCCTCGCCGATAAAGGTCAAGGTGGGAAGGATGGTCTCCGGAATGGCGGTCAAAGAGGTTGCACCCTTAAAGGCGTATTTTCCGACGCTTGTAACGGTGCCCTTGGCAATGACCGATCTTAAGAGCGTCGCATCCTCAAACAAGCTATCCGAGATTGCCATGACGTTATCCGGCAAGATGATCTCCGTGATCGCCGTGCCCGCAAATGCGCCCGCACCGATCTCCGCAAGCGCACTGCTCATCGCGTTCGTCTCTTCGTCTTTGACGGTAAACAGGTCAATGCTGCCGAGTTTGGAGCAACCGCGGAAGGCGTCTTTGCCGATGGCGGTCACGTTTGTCCCAACAAAACTGATCGAGGTGAGCTCTTCGCAGTATGCAAAGGCGGAATCGCCGATGGTGGTAAGCAAATCAAGCGCGGTAAAGTCGATGCTCTTCAGCGCAGACTTGCCGAATGCAAACGCACCGATGGAATTGACGCCGTTCGGGATGCTGACGCCCGTCAGCGACGAGCAACCGTAGAACAGGCGCGCCGGCAGATACGAAATACCACCGGGAAGCGAGATGGTGCTAAGCGCTTTGCTGTTTTCAAAGGCGCCTTCGCCAAGCTCACTGACCGTCTCGGGGATGCTGATGATCTTTGACAAGGTGCATCCATAGAAAGCGTACGCGCCCACGCGATAGACGTCGCTTGTGGCGATCTCAAACTTGCTGCAAGTACGCAGCACCGTGATCAACACGGAATTTGCGCCCTCACCGTCGCCCACTTTCACAAGCGCGGTGTTGTCGGATTCACCCCTGAAGTAAGCGTTTCCGTAAATCTTCCTTAACGAGTATGCACCCGCGAACGCACCTTCTTTGATTTCCGTTACGCTGTCGGCCACAGAGAAGGTAAACACCACGCTGTCCTCCCCATCGGGGGTTTCCAAAACGGAGAACACGGCGTAGATCGTTGTGTACGCATCTTCAGGACCGGCGTCGCGGAGAATAAGGATATCCTCTTTTGCCTGCTCGGGTCCGGGTTGCGAAATTTCAAAGGATTCGTTACCCGTTTCAAAGAGCAGGAATTCGGTTGCGGCGTTCTTTACGTTTTCAAAGGTGCCGACAAACACGTTGTTGCCGATCTCGGAAACGTACTTGGAGATGGTGAGCTTCTCCAGCGTCGAATTGTGCGCGAATGCGCCGTCGCCGATCTTTGTGACCTTTCTGCCTTTCAGATAGGTCGGGAGGACGATTTCCTTTTCGGACTTGCCGGCATTGGTCAAGCCGGTGATAACGACTTCCCTACCTCTCACAACTTCATAAGTGAAGTAGGATGCGGGCGAAACGGCAACCTTTTCCACACCGTCGCTCAGATGCGTCACCGTCGCACCGGTGTGCAGATACACTGTATAGTTTGCATTGGCAAAGACATTTGCGTCGATCGCGTCTCCGTCGTAATAAACATGCAGATCGGCATACTTTGCACAGAAGGCGCCGTCATCGATCGTTTGGACTCCGTCGGGGATGACCACCTCCGTAACGTTCGTATCGGAGAAGCTACCTGCGGCGATATACGTGATGGTATCCGGCAAGAAGAGTCCCGTAAACCCTGTCAAAGAGCTCGGCGTGCCGATGTTGACGCCGACGACCTTTCTCCCGTTGATATACTCTGGGATCAAAAGTTTGTTGGTTAAACCGACTTGCTTATAATACAACTTGCCAGAATCATAGGTATCCGATTCGCTGAGGACATATACGCCGGCGTCCTTGTAATAGTAGGTATTCTTTTTATAAGTCGTTCCGTTTACAGAAGTATCCAGCGCATAGACCGGGTTTACTCCGGTGAGGATCGTCTCATTTGCATTTAGATCTTGCGTTGCAAGACATCTTGAATAAGACACTTCGCAAGTTGCCACAACGCCCTGTAAAGCACGGAGTTTGGTAAGTTCGTTGCTGAGGTTGGGCGCATAGACCGTCAAGTTGCTGCCGCTTGCGCGGAATGCCGTGCTGTCGACGGTCATGTTGGTCGTATAGCTCTCGAAGTGGACTTCACTCAAGGAATAGCTGTACGCAAAGGCGTTCTTGCCGATAATCAGGCTGCTGAAAGCGGCGGGACCGTCGTCCATAAAGATCACTTTCTTCAGTGACGTCATGCCCGCAAAGGCAGCGCTGCCGATCTCCGCAAGATGATAGGACAGATAGATCTCGTCCACCTGCTTTGCGCCGTAGAAAGCGTTTGCCGCGATCTTGGTGACGGGTACGAGAGCGGTGCCCTCATAGTAATTTGTCGGCACGATCAAAACCTTGCCGAGCATATCGGTGTTGACCTTGGTAATAACGCCGCCGGCAAAGGTGATCGCGTTTGTGGAGACGACTGCGCGGAAGGGAATATTATTCCAGTTTGCGTAATCTTCCACGATCGTGCCCTCCACCGCAAATACGGTAAAGGAAGATGCGCACTGCGACCTAGTAACGATGCCTGCGCCGCCACTGCCCTTTTGGAACTCACCGACGGTCAAGTTCTCGGACAGAATGGTGAGCGAGGTCAAATCGGAACAATTGACGATCGCGTCTTTTGCGATCATACGCACCGACGTCGGGATCGTGATGGAGGTAATGTCCTTACCCTTGAAGGCGCCGGACAAGATCTTGACCACGCCGTCCGGCACGACCACGTCGCCCGTCGCGTAAGAAGCATAGAGCGTGACGGCATCCTTGCTGAGGATCATGTTGACGTTGACACCGTCCACTTTGCTGGTGTAACGGGTGTTGTCCGGATCGATCGCAAACACTGCGCCGGCCTTCTTGTCGATGCGACAACTGCCAAACGGGTTGCCGTCAATGACGGTAAGCGACTTGCCGAGGTAAACATACTTCAATTCGGTACAACCGGAGAAGGCGTCCTCTTTGATCTCTTCCAAAACGTCAACCTTGCCCTCGTAGAGCCTTGCGGTGACAAGAGAGGTACAATTCTTAAAGGCTTCTTTGCCGATGTAAGAGACGTGCAACGCGTTGATCGTTTCGATAGCCTTTCCTTCAAAGCCGTTATCCGCAATGCCGATGACGGGATAGCACACGCCGTCGACGTAACCGTAGTGCGGCAAGGTCAACGTCGTCGCATTAAAATCGTCGTTGGCTTTGATCTCAACGCCGACGATGGTTTCGCCTTCTTTAACAGCAGTGTAATCAAAGTGCGCGGGATTGTTGATTTCAACGTACGAACCGATGTTGGTCGACTTGCCGGAAGGAATATACACCGTAACGCCGGTACCCAAGGAGCCGGTGCCCGTCAGGTTGAACGTGCCGTCAGCGCCCGCCACGTTGACTTCTTCCAAATTGGTAAAGCGCGTAAGCATAGCGTACGGCATGGAAGAAAGCGTCTCGGGGATGTTGATGATCTTAACGGCGCTTGTATCGACCGAGTTAAAGGCATTACTGTCAATCGACGTAGCTTTGTCAAGGTTCAAAACCTCACCGGTCAAATCGTAAACGTATTTTGCTTCCCACGCGGCACCCGTAGAGCGATAGATCACGCCGTTGCTTGCCAACAGACCTTTCAAGCCTGTCAATCCGGCGATCTCTTTGAGGTTAACGCAACCTGCAAAGACACCCGCCATACCGAGCGAGCCGTTGTCGGAGATCGCGCTGATGCTGCTTCCTTTCGTGGTGATCTTGGACAATAGAGCGCAATTTTCAAAGGCGCCGTCGCCGATGATCTGCACGGGGCCGAGGTCCACTTCACCAAGGAGCGAGCACCCGGAGAAGGCGCGGTTGCCAAGCGTGACGAGACCGCCCAATCCCGTTGACTCAAAGCTTGCGGAACGGATGGTGGTCACCCCTGCAAACGCCTTGTCGGCAACAGACCTGACGACGATGCCGCCGATGGATTCGGGGATATAAATATCGCCGTGACCGCCGTTTGCGCAAATGTGATCCTTCAAGCCGATGATCTCAACGTACAGTTCGTCATACTCATCCATGAGCACGTTGTACTCATAGCACTCTTCCCACCTTCTATAGACGGAAATGTCTTCCACCCGAGTGGCGCGAACGTTGCACTTGGTCCAGAAGTAATTGTACAAATTGGTCGCGTCTTTCCTGACCTGCAAGAAGGAAACCGACTTGGGCGCGTTTGCGGAAGTGGAACCGTAAGTCATCGTGATACCCATCAAGACGTTGTTGCCGATGGTCTTGACGTCTCCGAGGAAGCGCAGCGTCCTAAGCGCCGTGCAGCCCGCAAACGCCATATCGCCGATCTCGTTGACCGAGGAGGGGATGAACAACGCCGTCAAAGCGGTACACTCGTTAAACGCAAGTTCTCCGATGGTCTTCAAGCCGTCGGGGAGGCTGACGACCTTCAAATTAGTACAACTGTCAAAGGCGTGCTCACCGATCTTGGTGACGTATTTGCCAAGCGTAACGGAAGCATACTCCTTGCTTTGGAAGGCAAACTTGGCGATCTCCGTGATCTTCTTGCCGTAGATCATGTCGGGGAGGATCACGTTGCCGCTGCCGGTAATGGAAATACCGGTCACAACGTAGCTGCCGTTGATCTCCTCATACTCGATGTCGTCCAAAGTGGCGACGGCATGATACTCGATGCCTTCGTTTTGACAGAACATTTTAACTATCGTACTATCCATCTCAGAGGCGTAAACAACCAAAGCAGTGTTGTCGCCGAAGGTGTTGCACTGACAGTCGTTGGTTTCGTCATAGTAGCTTGCGCCGATGGACTCCATCGTCGTATTTTGGAAACGCAGCACTTTCAATGACGGATTGTTTGCAAACGCACCTGCGCCGATGGTCGTGACGCTTGCCGGGATCGTAACCGACTCGATCGCGCGGTACTCATCCCTGACGGAAACGTCTTTTTTGATCGCGTTGAAGGCATCCGCTGCAATTTCCGTCACCAACTTGCCGTTGATATAGTTCGGAATGATCAGATGCTTGTGCGAAGAGTTGCACTCGTGCTGGTTAAGCCCGGTGATCGTCACGGTGCTGTCTTCGGAATACGTGAAGCAACCCCACGTGGTGCCGAGGTTGAAGGTCACGCCGATGGACTCGCAGTAGTCGTCCAATTCGCTTGCGGTGATGCCGTAGACGATCAAGGAGGAGTTGTGGTTGTTAAAGAGATTCTGCTTGATGGTCGGATCGGAATTGACGTACAGTTCCGCAAGAGAAGTTGCGTCGCTGAATGCGTAGTCACCGATAAGCGTGATGTAGGAAGGCAACTTTACCGTTACGACGGAGGTGCCCTCAAAGGCGGCATCGCCGATCACGGTCACCTTCTTATTCTCGATCATATCGGGCACGATCACCTCCTTATCGGAGCCAACGTACTTTTTGATCTTGATCTCATTGCCGTTGATCGTCTCGTAAGCAAAGAACGAAATATCCGTGGTTTTGACCACACGAATGGTGTGTCCGTAATAATCTGCAAAGTACTCTGCGATCCTGCCGCTGTCGTACTTTGCATACACGGTGACATCGTAGTTTTCGCCAAACATCATCTCACCAAGTTGTCCCACGTATTGGAAATCGCCGTCAAAGTACACCGACTCGATGCCGGCACCCTCAAACGCACGATCGCCGTACTTGTAACCGGAAGCGGCGCCGCCCGCGGGAAGCGTCATATACTTTAACGCCGTACAACCGTAGAAAGCCTTTTTACCGATCTTGGTCACGTTGTTAAGATCCACCTTTTGAATGGTGGTGTTGTGCGAGAAGGCATAGTCGCCGATCTCTGTGCAGTTGTCGGGGAGAGTGAACTCCGTGACGGTGTTGCTGCCGAGGAAGGCGATGAGCGCCAACTTGTTGCCGGCAAGTTTCTTATACAATCCGCCGCCGGAATAAGCGTAGGTCGGATCGTTGGGATCGATCTTGTAGAGCACAAAGTAATCGTTTTGCTCGTTTACACCGATCTCTGCGATGCCCTGCGTGTTGATCAACGCGCCGGCGCCGATCGTATCCACGCCCTCTCCGATGGAGAGCGAATCAAGCTCGGAGCATCCCTCCAAGGCAAACTCCGTCACCGATCTGATGGCAAGCAACGGTCCGGGCAAGTTTGCCTCGGCAATCGCCGCGGCAAGATCGTTGTTCTTAAACACATAGGTCTTATCTTTCTTCTCGCCGTAGATCGTCACGTTGTTGTACGTCGCCGTAACCTTTACAAAGTAGCCGTTGTTGACAGAAGGCCGCGCAATGTTAAACACCACAGTGGAGAATGCAGTCTCATAAGTATCGTCAGAGTAGAAAGTGACCGTTGCCGAAGCGCCTGCGCCGGTCAATTTCTTGATCGCGCTGAGGTTGTACTCCACTTGGAACTTACCTGCTACCGCAGCATCGGGGAGATTAAGGATGTTAGAGGACCTTGCGGCGGCATACGTGTTCGTAAAGAGCTGCGTCGTACCCGACATGACCTTGACGTATGCACTCTGATAGGTCAGCAAGTTTGCGTTCTCTTCACCCTTGTCGATCGCTGCGCCGAGAACGCAATCCTCCTCATTTTTGATGACGACCGAAAGCTCATCATCACACTCCAAAACCATTTTGCCGGTCATACTTGCCAGCACGGTGTGGATGGTGGTGTATTGCGTAAATTCGGTTTTTGCCACTTTGCTGAGCTCAAAACTCTTTGTGGTGCTGGGCAACCCGGAGACCTCAAAGTGAACGATCAAATAGCCGGACATTGCGGCAAAGACAGGCGCATCTTTAATATTGATGGTAACTTCACCGTCATCGGTTATGTAATCGAAGTCAAACAACGGATCGTCACCGTTTGTGAAATAGTCCCCTGCTCCATACTTTGCGCCCAAAGCGATCGCACCTTGCGGAGCGCTCGAATCGGCATTTGTGACAATGGCGTTTACCGTTGCGGAAATATCTTCTCCTCCCTCGTCGCTCGGAACGTTGTAGTACCAAACGGAGGTGATATCGTTAACGGTAAAGGTAATCACATAACTGTAATCATAATAATACGTTTTGCTCTTGGTCAACCAACCGTCATCATATTTTTGCTTATGTGCAATCGTAACGGTAAATATAATGGTATAATCGCCGCCGCCAAGGGCACCATAATACTCTTTACCGGTATCCTTCCAAGCCGCATACGGACCGACACCTAAGTCAAAGTGCGTTTTGATCGTACTACCCGACAAGGTACCACTCTTTCCGTTTGAACTTGAGTAAGAATAACTGACCCAAGCACTGGTATACGGATCCCATTCCCCATGTGTTTCCGGAATGTTGAGCCTGTTGCCATGGTTACCGTCGCTGTCGCCTTTCCCGGTGACGTTATCGGAATGCGCAACAACGCTGCCATATGCGTCGATAGACACCTCACCAAAGAAGTAGTTCAAAGCTCCGTTCGTAATAGAGAAGGTTGTGTCGTTTTGCTCCGAACCGCTTTCCGCTACTGCCTTGATGGTCTCGGAGAGGTAAATGATACCGCCCGAATCATCCAAAGAGTATGTGGCGTTGCCGCCGTCCTTTATGTCAAGTGAAGTACAGCCGGCAAACACACCGTCACCGAGCGTTGTGATCTTCTTGGACAGCTCGAACTCGGAAAGTGCGGAGTATGCAAAAGCCTTTTCACCGAGAGAGGTCAAACTGCCATATACGCCGACAAACACGTTTTGCAAGGAGGAACAACCGTAGAAGCTGTACTTTCCTATGCTGACTACATCCTTGCTCAAACCGTAATTTACAACGCCGGTAGCATCCACGTAGGAAAGCGTATTCAAGCGAGAACATTCGTTGAACAAATAATCGTTGATCGTTGTGATTTGACGCGGCAACATGATGCGCTCAAGACCGCTACAACCGTAGAATGCGCCCTCACCAAGCGATTGACAATCGGTGGGAACGACAACGTCCGTCAAACCGTGGCAATTCTTAAACGCGTAATTGCCGATGCGAGTAAGCGAGCTCGGGAAAACGATCTTTTCAAGCGAAACACAGTTTTCAAAGGCGTTTGCGCCGATGTAGTTTAACCCACTCGGAACGTTGACGGAAACAAGAGAGCTGCAGTTCTTAAAGAGGCCATCCTCTATGCGCTCCATATCGTCGGGTAACGTCACGGATTCCACCGTGCTGAGTCCGACAAACATCTTGGCGGCATTGATGCCGATGACGCTCTTGCCGTCGATCTTGTCGGGAACGTGGATCACCTTATGGTTGGAATTGCACACGTGATCCTTGATGGAATCGATGTAAATGAAGTTACCCTGTTGCACCTCATAATTGAAGCACAGCACGGAAGCGCAGGTGTTGTAGTCCACCCCGTTCTCCTCAAAGTATTCCGTCATGTACGTCGTGGTGGGACCAAAGGCGGTAAAGTTCCTCTTGGCGCCGAGCGCAACGCTCATCGTGTTGTTGAAGATGCTTTCGCCAAGGGAGGTTGCCGCGCCGAGGAAGTACGCCTCAAACATGTTGCTGCAACCGCTGAACGCCATCTTTTCCACCGTTTCCAAAGAGGAGGGGAAGATCACGTTGGAAAGGTTGACGCAGTTTGCAAACGCCATCTCTCCGATGCGGATCAAACCGTCCGGGAACACGACCGCGCCGAATTCCAAACCGGCAAAGGCATTCTTTGCGATGGTGGACACCCTTCTGCCGTTGATGAACTGCGGGATAACAAGAGTATCGCTCGCATCAAACAAGTGGCTCAATTTGAATGCCGCTGTGAGACCGAGGATCGCAACGGTGTTGTCCTCATCGTCAAGATACTGGTATGCAAAGCCGGTGGCTTCCGTTGCCGCTTTCAATTGATAATTTGCAGGAGAGCCCGCAGAAAGCGCCAAATAGACCTTTGAGGTCGTCGACGGCGTATAAACGATCAGGTTCTGATTTACGCCCGTCAATGCAGCGATCGCAATGCCGCTTTCGTACAGATCCTCAAGGAAGGTGATGGAAAGCAAGTTGGTCGCATTGAAGAAAGCGTTGGACTTTACGTAGCGGGTGTTCCTGTTGACGTTCATCTCCACTTCGCTTCTTGCCGTCATGTAAGCGTACAAGGTCTTAAAGTCGGAAGAATACAACGCGCCGCCGTCCATTGCAAAGTACGCGTTGGAATCCGTTTCCACAAACTTCGTACCCTCGTAATGGTAGAACGCGATATCATACAACTTGGACGCACCCTTAAAGGCGCTGTCGCCGATCTTGCGGATGGTCTCCGGCAAATAGATCTTGACCACGGTGTTATTGCCCGCAAAGGCGCCGTCCGCGATGGCGGTGACCGTTTTTCCGTCAATGGTGCCGGGGATCACGATGCCATTGTGCCCGTTGGGACAGACGTGCGAAGCGATACCTGCGATCTTGATCTCGTTGCCGTTGACAACGCTGTAACGCAAGCAGACGATGTCTTCAATTGTCGCCGTACGCGCCCCGCTCTCCAAGATGATCTCCTTGACTTCATTAAGAGAATCGTTGTCGTCAAGATAAACGGTAAGATCTTCATAGCCTGCATTGTAGAAGGCGTCGTTGGAAACCTTAAATTCGGGAGAAGTGATAAAGATCTCGGTCAAGGACTCGGTGGAGGTAAAAGTCTTGCTGGAGATGTAAGAAACACTGTCGCCGAGATAGACGCTGGTCAGGTTCTTGCAGCCGGCAAAGGCAGCCACACCGACGTTCATGACCGTCTGCGGGATCACGATGGATTGGATCTTTTGTTGATGTGCAAACGCCCTGTCGCCGATTGCCGTCACGCGGAGTCCTGCGATGTACATCGGAACGACCACGTTGACGTGATGCGTGCAGGTATGCGGTTGCAGACCGGTGATCTTTGCGGTGCCTGCCGTCATACCGTCGGTGGTGTAGCTGAAGCAAGTTGCGGGAGTGATCTCCATAAAGCGCACGCCGTTTTCGGTGCAGAAGATCTCAAGCGCGCCTTCGGAAAGCCCTGTGACGACAAGCTTCTCGTTGGTGGCACCAAACGCACCGGTATCCACCGAAGAGATGGGACCGTTGACCTGTATGTCAATGATCTGTTCCGCGCCGTAGAAGGCGTTTTGCGAAATGGAAGAAACGGATGCGGGGAGCACGACGCTCTTTAGATACTTCGCACCGCCAAACGCACCGGAGCCGATGACGATCACGCCGTCTTTGACGATGTAGCACTCATC
>DFFS01000026.1 GCA_002371075.1 Christensenella sp. UBA3770 | reverse complement strand
CGGAAACGACGTGCCCCGCCGTGACCTTTTCAAGCGCGTCAACGTGCGAAAACTCCTCTTTCAAGGAGGACAAGATGTGCTCCAACGGCTTGTTTGCAAGGGACAAAGACGCCTTGCCCGACGCTGCGCGCAGCCGCCCTTTCACAGAGGCGTCAAGGACCTTGTCGCCGTCCGAGATGATGATGCCGCCGATCAGCGCCTCGTCCACGAGGAAAGTTACGCTGCCCTCCGCTGCGCCAAGCCGAGATATGATCTCCCTTTTTTTCTTTTCCGAGAGTATTTTTGCCGACGTAACGACAAAATCAGCCATTTTTCCAATCCTTAAGAGCGCTGTCTATCAGAGCGTCGTCCACTTCGTCGATCTTTTTCTCGATGATGTTTTCCGCCAACGTAACGGCAGCTTCCTTGATGCCCTGCTTTGCTTCGGCAACGACCTTTTCCGCCTGTTCGGACGCCTGACGCTCCGCATCTTTGATGATCTCCGCCGCGCGGGTCTCGCTTTGGCGCAATTTCTCGTCGCATTCTGCGGCGATCTCGCTTTCCGCCTGCGCGCGTTTCGCCTCGATCTCACGGTCAAGGTCCTTTAAGCGCGCCTCCTCGACCTTTCTGGATTCCTCCGCCGCGCGAAGATTCTCTTCGGTCTCTTTCTTTTGCTTGTCAATGCGATCCTGCCTTGCGCGGATAAACTTCATTACCGGCTTATAAAGGATCAGCCACAGCGCAGTGAAAAGAATGGCGAAGTTTAAAAGATGAAGCAAAAACTTCGTCAGGCTGAGCCCCAGGATCGCGTCGGATATAACCCACGTCATATCAGAGCACCTTTATGACAAGCATGATGGCGATAAACAAGCCGTAGATCGCCGTCGTTTCGATAAAGGCAAGACCGAGCAGAAGCGTCGTGCGAAGCTTGCTTTCCGCCTCGGGCTGACGTGCGATGGCGTCCAACGCTTTGCTGGTTGCGATAGCCATGCCGATGCCTGCGCCGAGTCCGACGAAGACGGAGATCGCCGCCGCGATGGCGAAGACCGAGGTATCGGAAAGTGCCGAAATCAAATTTTGTACTGCGAAAATCATAGTTTACTCCTTTGGAGCGGGCGTTTCACCCTGCTCCTCCGCAATGTCGGCGGCAGGCGCGTCAAGCACCGGCACAGCCGCAGCCTCCCCCACGAAGAGAGAGGATAAGATCGAAAATACGTACGCCTGTATCAGGGCGTGGAAACAAGTAAACAGCACCCCCACGATGACGGGAAGACCAAAGGAAAGGAAGATGTAGTGATACACCAGTTCCGTAACCAAAAGCCCGCTGGAGATGCTGCCGAACAAACGGAAGGACATGGAAATGGGAAGCGTGACGTCCTTTAAGGCGCCGAGCGCCCCCTTTGCGCCCCTTGCCTTGGCGCCGAACACCACGATCATGATAAATGTGCTGACGGAAAGAGCCAAACAAGCGTTGATGTCCGCCATGGCGGGACGGAGCCCGATGAGCTCCACCATCGTGCCGAGGAAGATATACGCCGCCGCCGAGAAGACGTAAGCCCCCATAAAGGCGCGAGTGTAGCTGTTTTCCTCATTCATTTTGTCAAACATCAAAACGATGGACTCCAAAACCGATTGCAACTTGCCGGGGACGTCGGTAAAACGCGGGATCACAAAAACGCGCATCACGATGGCAAAGACGATAAGAACGCCGGCGACGATCAAGGACGTGTAAAAGCTCGGATTGACACCCAACCCGAAGAAATTTACGTTTTCCGGAAGAAGCGCTTCGCGCATGGATTCCCCAAGTGAAGCAGCACCCAACAGAAACATCAGCCGAACCTCCTAAACAAACTACCTAACAAGTTTCACCAAGGTGGGAAAAACCTATTCCCCATCCTTTTCCATCGGATTGGTTTCGATCACAACGTCCGATTTGAAAGCACGCAGATCCTCCGAAAAACGGGCGAGATCCCTGCTCTTTAAGTTGATCGTCACAAAACAAAGCGCGCCCTGCGCCTCAGCCGCCACGTAATACAGCGCGGCAAACCCCGAAGCCTCATCCACGACCAACTTGCGGATCGCGTCGCGCTCAACCCTCTTTTTAGAAAAGAGTTGAACGACGATAAACACGTCCTCCGAAAAAGCGTAGTATGCGCCAAACAGATTCCACCCGATCAGGGCGATAAAGATCACAAACACACAAATGCTTGCGACGTCAAGCGCCGGAAACGCCGTAACAAACGAGCCGACCCCCGCCAAACGAAGCGCGGCAAAGACGATTGCCGTCACCGCGGCGACCACGATCAGCACGTAAATGAAGAAAGCCGATTTCGGAAAACTGTAACGATACTTTTTCATACGACCATTATACCACCCTCAAAACATAATAAGCAACTTATTATCCAAGATTACTTCCGCGCGTAATATTTAACAGCGGAAAGAGGAGAGTAAAGTTAAGGGTCGCTTCGCTCCTAATTCTTTACGACATCCATCCACAATGCAATCCCTGATTGCAATTCATGAAGCACAGCTTCAATTCATGGCGATAGCCAATTCATGACCATAGGTCAATTCATGCTTTTGCCCAAGCGAGCGAGGAGAAGAGTGCAGTAACGAGGCGCAATGAATAAACCCAAGCGAGAACGGAGAGTGGTGCAGCCGCAACACCCCAAATAATCACCGGATTATTCGGGGACCCCAACGCGGCTATTGCGCGAAACAACAAAAGGCGGCGAATGAGCGTATTATTCAGTTAGCGAGGAGAAGGACGTAGTAACGAGGCGCAATGAATAAACCCAAGCGAGAACGGAGAGTGGTGCAGCCGCAACACCCCAAATAATCACCGGATTATTCGGGGACCCCAACGCGGCTATTGCGCGAAACAACAAGAGGCGGCGAATGAGCGTATTATTCAGCGAGCGAGGAGAAGAGTGCAGTAACGCGGCGCAAGGAATAAACCCAAGCGAGAACGGAGAGTGGTGCAGATGCGAGGAACAACAAGAGGCGGCGAATGAGCGTACTCCTTGTACGTGATTTCGCCGCCTCGACGTTAGTGACAAAGCAGATGTGCCGCTATACGTTCTCGCTTATTTGCGGGGGTTCTTAATATTAGCCTGAGCCGCCGCCAACCTTGCGATAGGCACTCTGTAGGGAGAACAGGACACGTAATTCA
>DFFS01000070.1 GCA_002371075.1 Christensenella sp. UBA3770 | reverse complement strand
TGGAAGACGTAAAGAGTTTGATTGAAGTGTTTAAGGAATACCGCGACTTACTCACGCCGATCACGGAAAACCTCCGTGATTTCGCCGACACCTACGACGGCATGAAAGGGGACATCGAAAGACTGTCCGCCGCTTTCGAGGGGGACGTGACGGGCAACCTTGACCGCATCTATAAAACCCTTTCCGCCGAGGCGGCAAAGGCGCAAAGTCTCTCGCACGAGATCGACCGTTTCTTGGCGCGCAGCGACGAGTACGAGGGAGAACTTAAAAAGCTCTCTTCCACCCTTGGCAAGCTGGACGATACGCTGGGCTCTCTTTCCAAATTGGAAACCGAGGCGGAAGAGCAGATCGGCAAGTTGGAGAGTACCTTGGAAGAGCGCCGCAAAAACTACAACTTAAAGGAGTTGGAGCGCACGGTCGCCAATTATCAGGCGGGGGTCACAAAGGTGGGTGAGTTTATCAACCGCGACGTCGTCTCCTCCCTGCAGGATAATAGCGACAAGCTCAATTCGATCAAGGACGGCGTCGAGGAACTTCGTTCCGGCGTGCGTGAAAACAACCAAAGTATGGAAAATTTGATCGCATCCTTTTTGACCACGTCAGACCTTTTGCGTAAGGTGACGGAGGGTGAGGCGGTCAACGAAGCATACGTTTACGACATTTTGGATCGCTGGGCGGCGGACCGCGGGGTGAAAAGGAAAAAATAAAAGATGGAAAAGGACTTGAGGGAACGGCTTTTCGGCGTCATTCAAAAGGATGACGTAAGCGGCTTCGGGGCGTTTGTTACCCCCGAGGTTCTCTCTTGCATTTTCGGTCGTTTCCCGCTCCTTTCCCTTTTGTATCTTTACGACGCAAAACGTATCGTCAAGCGCTATCTTGCGGAGCTTCTCAAGGAACGTCCGCACACCGCGCAAGCGGGCTTTCCGCAAGCGGACGATTTGTTTAGAAAAAAGGCGGGCAAGTGCCTGCGTTATTATGCCGATGCGGTCGTTTCTCCTCTTGAGATGCTTGCCGTTTTGGGAAAGAGGTCGGAGCTTGTCAAATTGTACAAGGTCTACCCGGGGGCTTCGCGCGTTTTGCCGATGATCCACAAGATCTATTTCACCCGTCTCGGCGAGGGAGTCACGGTGATCGGCGACAAGCTTGTGCTTCCCAAAGAGCCGTTGCCTTTTGCCTTACGCAAGAGATGGACAACGTTCGTTTGCGTGTTCCTCTCGCTGTTCGTTTTGCTGTGCGGCGTCACCTCCTTTGTCTATGCTTATTACGGCGTAGGCAGCGAAAAGGTCGCTTACAAAGCACGAAGCGAACAGACGGCGCTCGAGGCGATGCAAAAAAACAGTTACGTCCGTTTGGAAAAGGACCTTTCCTTTTCGGAGACGGTGACGGAGTTTTCCGCCGTGCTTGACGGTGAAAACCACATCGTCCGCCTGCGCGCCCCCTTTATGCAAAAGCTGACGGGGGAGATCAAGGACGTGATCTTCGTTTTGGAAGAGGGTTTTGCGGGGGACGCCGTGATCCTTGAGAACGAGGGTACCCTCAAAAACGTGCGCGTTGTGGCGGAAGAGCGCACCCTTTCCAAAGGCGGGGAATATATGGGTCTTTTGACGGCGGTCAACAAGGGCACCATCGACGGGTGCGGCGCCGTTATGAACGTGACCATCGGCGGCGATGCGGGGGGCGACTGCTATTTTGCGCCCTTTGCGGGCAGCAACGAGGGCACCATTCAAAACTGCCGCGCGGACGGCAGCATCACGGGTACGGTGGTGGACGTCGCCGGCATTGCGGGCACAAACCAAAAGACGGGTATCATCACCGATTGCGTGGTCGTCGCGACCCTTTCGGAAAGTTCGACGATCGATGGGTGGACGCCCAACGTGGCGGGCGTTTCGGCGCACAACGAAGGCACTATCTACGGCTGTACGGTCAGCGGCAAGGTGACTTCCACTCTGATCGCGCCGGAGACGGAAGAGGAGGCAAGGGTGCTTTCCGCCTATGCCGCAGGGATGGTTTGCGTCAACGTCGGCAGCGTCAAAAATTGCACCAATGAGAGTGAGGTCGTCGCCAATGCGCAAAACGGGGCGGCGTTTGCGGGGGGTATCGTCACGCTCAACACCACGTCGGGTACGGGGAACGAGATGCTTGCGGGTACGGTGGAACATTGTTTGTCCAAGGCAAAGATCGAGGCTCTTTCAGACAAGCACAACAGCTATGCGGGCGGCATCGCGGCGTACAACGAGGACAACTGCTCCGTTTCGGAGTGCGGTCAAACGCAGTCCGTTTCCGCTTCCAGCCCGGACGAGATCTATGATTTTACAGGCGGGATCGTGGGGAGAAACTGCGGCACGGTCACAAAATCTTTCTTTACGGGCACGCTTGCCCCGTACGACGAGGATAGTCTTGTCGGCGCTATCTGCGGCTTGACGTATCTGTACGGCGACGGTTTCTTCAGCAACTATATGGTCGCCGTGGCAAATTGCGCGTACGTCAAAGAGTCGGTGGCGGCGCACGGCGGCTTGTATTTGGTCACAATGCAGCGCCTGTACAGCGCAAAGATGTTGGAGTCGGGTTCCGACGCCGGCATGCTGGAGCTTGGTGCGATGAGCGGCACGCTTGACGAAGTCAAGGCAACGGAGGTCTACTATGAGTAAAAAAGGCTTTTTCGTTACGGTACTCTCTGTTGCGGCGGCTGTTGCGGCAGCCTTTGTCGTCCTGCTCTTTCTCGCCTTGCCTCTTGGCGGCAAAACGAGTGTGATCTCCCCTGTGGTGCTTTACGTCTTCGGCTGGACTGCGGCGGGGCTCTTCCTCGCGGCGGGCGCCTTTTTCCTCCTTAGGATCATAAAAGGCAGTTGACGGAAAGAGTAAATAGTATTATCATAAACAAATAAAATAAGGGCTTAACGATATGACGAAAGTAGCGCTGGATGAAAACGAATTGATCGAAAAGATCAAAAAGAACTATCCCGAAGAACAAAGTGAGATGATCCTTCGGGCGTTTTCCGTTGCCAAAAAGGCGCACGAGGGACAGCTTCGTATGTCGGGCGAGCCCTACATCATTCACCCCTGTCACGTCGCCAACATTTTGATCGACCTCGGCATGGACGCGGAGTCCGTCGCCGCAGGCTTTTTGCACGACGTTTTGGAGGATACCGAAGTCACGAGGGAAGAGATCGCGGAAAACTTCGGCGCCGGCGTGGCGTCCCTTGTGGAGGGCGTCACCAAACTGACCAAATTGCAGTTTAAGAGCAAGGCGCAGGCGGAGGCGGAAAACCTTCGCAAAATGCTTCTTGCCATGGCAAAGGACCTTCGCGTGATCATCATCAAGTTTGCCGACCGCTTGCACAACATGCGTTCGCTTTCCTACAAATCGGAGGAGTCGCAGCTTGCAAAGGCAAAGGAAACGATGGAGATTTACGCTCCCCTCGCCGCCCGCCTCGGTATGTCGCAGATCAAAGGGGAACTCGAAGACATTGCCATGCGCTATCTGTACCCCAAGGAGTACTATGAACTGGTGGATCTGATCTCTTCCCGCAAGGAAGAGCGCGATGCCTTTGTCGCCACGGTCTCCGCGCAATTGGGGGAGAAGCTCAAAGAGCTTGGCATTCAGTTTGAGATCAACGGCAGGGCAAAACACTTTTACAGCATTTATCGCAAAATGCAGCGTCAAAAATCCGGCATCGACCAAATTTACGACCTCGTTGCCATTCGCATCATCGTGGATTCGGTCAAGGATTGTTACAACGTGCTCGGCGTCGTGCACTCGATGTGGTCGCCGCTTCCGGGGCGTTTCAAGGATTACATCGCCACCCCAAAAGCAAACAATTATCAGTCGTTGCACACCACCGTTTTAAACAGCTACGGCAAGCCATTTGAAGTGCAGATCCGCACCAAAGAGATGCACCGTTTGGCGGAGTACGGCATTGCGGCGCACTGGAAATACAAGTACGGCAAAACCGACCACACCCTTGACGAAAAGATCAGTTGGATCCGTGAACTGATGGCACTTCACGAGGGGGACGTGGAGGACAGCGAGGAGTATCTTAACGCCTTAAAGACGGAGATGTTCAACGACGAGGTCTTTGTGTTTACCCCGCAAGGCGACGTCAAAAACCTTCCCGTCGGCGCCACCGTGGTGGATTTTGCTTACGCGATCCACAGCGGCGTGGGCGACAAGTGCGTCGGCGGCAAGATCAATATGCGCATCGTGCCCCTTTCCACCAAGCTCAAAACGGGCGACATCGTGGAGATCATCACGTCGCCAAACGCCCGTCCCAGCCGCGATTGGTTCCGTTTTGTGGCTTCTCCGGCTACGAAGGCAAGGATCCGTCAATACTTCAAGCGTACGATGCGCGACGAGAACATCCGCATCGGCAGGGATATGCTGATCGCCGCCTGCAAAAAGGCGGGCTACAGCGCCAAGCAACTGATGGTGGACGAATGGATCGGCGAGACGGTGGAAAAACAAAGTTTTTCCTCCACCGACGACGTGCTTGCCGCCATCGGCTACGGCGAGCTTAAGCCAAAGCAGATCATTGATAAACTGGTGCAGCGCTATCTGCAAACCGTTCCCAAGGAGGAGGTCAAGGTCGTCGAGCCCAAAAAGACAACTGCGACAAACAGCGTTTTGATCGACGGCGAGGACGGCATGCAGGTGCATATGTGCAAGTGTTGCAACCCCCTCCCGGGGGATAGGATCATCGGCTACATCACGCGCGGCAGAGGCATCAACGTGCATCGCGCGGATTGTGAAAACGTCCTGACCATGGAGCCGGAGCGCTTGATCAAGGCGGAGTGGAGCGGCGTTGCGGCGGGCAAGTTTTCCGTCACCCTTGACGTTTACGCCACCAGCACCCTTGCCATCAACCAAACCACCGAGGTGTTTAACGGCATGAAGATCGAATTGACGCACATCAACGCAACGGTGGACAAGGACAAAAACGTAAAAATCGAGGTCACCATCGAACTCAAGGACAGGGAGGAGCTTCTTTCCGTTAAGAACAAGCTTTTGCAGATCAAGACGGTGACCGACGTTGTCAGAGGTTAAATGATCAAAGTCAAAGAAGTCGTCAGCGGGGCGGATCGCCGCGCGTTTGCAAACTTCCCATTAAAACTCTATCGCGATAACCCCCATTACGCGCCCCTCTTTTACGGGGATGAAAAGGCGCTTCTCAGCGAAAAAACCAACATTTATTCCGATTATTGCAAAAGCCGCTTTTTCCTTGCCTATGACGAAAGGGGCAAGGTGGTCGGTCGCGTCGGCGCCATCGTAAACTATGCGGACATTCAGAAGACGGGCGTCAAAAGCGTGCGCTTTACCCGTTTGGACGCGGTGGACGACGGGGAGGTTTTTTCCGCGCTGATGCACGCGGTGGAGAGGTTTGCTCTTTCGGAGGGCATCGACGTCGTGCACGGTCCCTTGGGGTACAACGACCTTGACAAAGAGGGGCTTATGATCGAGGGGTTCGAGTATGACCAAACCTACGGCGGCGTTTACAACTATCCCTACTATCTCCCTTATTTGGAGTCGCTCGGTTACCAAAAAGAGTTTGATTGGATCGAGCGCAAGATCTACGTCGGCGACAAGGTGGACGACCGCTATGCCCGCATGGCGGAGGTGGTCAAAGCCCGCTACGGTTTGCGGGAGTTGATCACTGACGATATGACCGCCGGCGACGTGATCGACAAGTTCGCCGACGACATTTTTAAGGTGCTGGACGAAGCTTATCGCAAGCTCCACGGCACCGTTCCGTTTACGGAAAAGGCAAAGCAGTCCCTTATTGCGGGGCTGCGCATCATCATAAAACCAAGATACGTTTCTTGTGTGGCAAACAAGGAGGGCAAGATCATTGGGTTCGGCTTGCTGCTGCCCGCCATTTGGCACGCCCTCAGAAAGAGCCGCGGCAAACTTTTCCCCATCGGCATTTTTTACTTTTTGCCGCTTTTATTCAAAAAGCCCAAAGAGGTGGAGATGGCGCTGATCGGCGTCGTGGATGAGTATCGCAACACCGGCGCGCACAGCCTGATCATCAAACGCCTGTGGCAAAACGTCATCGAGGATGGCATTACGGAACTGGAGTCCAACGCCAATTTGGAAGACAACGATGAGATCAACAACCTTTTGAACAAATTTCCGCAAAAACAGCACAAACGGAGAAGATGTCTGATAAAAAAATTGAACAAACCGTTTTGACGGTTTGTTCTTTTTTTAACAATTTTTAAAATCGGAATATGCAATTCGTAATGAACGTGGGGTTGTGGATTATTAATTTAACCATAATGCAATCTTTGATTGCAATTCATGAGCCGCAGGCTCAATTCATGGCAAAGAGCCGCGTTGGGGTCCTCAAAAAATTCCAAAAGATTTTTAGGGGTGTTGCGGCGATAGCCAATTCATGATCCGAAAGGATCAATTCATTCAGGCTCCTTCTCCCTCTCCTGTTCCACTTCGTAAAACCGGTTTTTTCCGACAAGCGCGCCGAAGTTTTTGATGCGAGAGGTCGTTGCAAGAAGAAGCAGGGCAAGCGCAACGCCCACGGCGCCTTGCACGGCGTTTCCCGGGACGGACGTAAACGCCACCGCCGCGCTGCCTTTCATGATCCAAGAGGCAAAAAAGTATCCCGCCACCATCAGGAGAACAGAGGGTAAAAAGGCGATGCCCGCCGAAAGGAATCTGTTGATCTTGCTCTTATGCAGCACCCAAAACAAAAGCCCCGCAAGCGCGCCCTCCACGCCTTTGATAAGAAAGGTGGGGAGCATCCAATGCGCATAGCCCGCGATCAGGTCGGCAAGCGCGCTGCCCACGCCGCCCGCGATAAATCCCGCGGCAGGGCCAAACGCCGCGCCGCAAAAGAGGATCAATCCGTCCCCGATGTTTAAGTAGCCGTCCGTGGCAACCATCGGGATGCGCACGGCAAAAGTCGCCACAGCAGTGAGGGCGCTCATCAATGCGTAAACGACAATGGTTTTGGTTTTCATTTCTCCCCCCAAGCCCGCCTCCCCATAGGGGAGAGGGCGCCTATCAACGCATGGAAATGCAATTCCCTATGTGTTTGATAGGTTGACGGTATAATAGCATTACCGGGGAGAAATGTCAACGGGATTCAAGTGGGTGATCACAATTTTTTGCTGATCACGTCGCCCGTTGCGGGGTCAATGAGCAGCGCCCAGTATTCCGACGGTGATTTGATAAAGGAAACGTAGTAGT
>DFFS01000079.1 GCA_002371075.1 Christensenella sp. UBA3770 | reverse complement strand
GCGAGCTGATCATCGGCGACCGCCAAACAGGCAAGACGTCCATTGCACTTGACGCCGTCATCAATCAAAAGGGGACGGGTGTCCTGTGCGTTTACGTTGCGATCGGGCAAAAGAATTCCACGGTGTCCGACGTCGTTATGAAACTTCGTGAGAGCGGCGCGATGGAGTACACCGTCGTGGTCAGTGCCACGGCTTCCGACAGCGCCACGTTGCAATACATCGCTCCGTACACCGCAACCGCCATGGCGGAGGAACTGATGTACGCGGGCAAGGACGTCCTTATCGTCTATGACGATCTTTCCAAGCACGCGGTGGCGTATCGCACGCTATCCTTGCTTTTAAAGAGACCGGCGGGGCGCGAAGCCTATCCCGGCGACGTGTTTTATATTCATTCGAGGCTGTTGGAGCGTTCGGCAAAACTTTCAAAAAAGCAGGGCGGCGGCTCGTTGACCGCGCTTCCGATCGTGGAGACGCTTGGCTCTGACATTTCGGCGTATATCCCCACCAACGTGATCTCCATCACGGACGGACAGATCTTTTTGGAAAGCGAGCTTTTCCACGCGGGCGTGCGTCCCGCCGTCAACGTGGGCTTATCCGTGTCAAGGGTGGGCGGCAACGCGCAACCAAACGCCATTCGCCAAGTTGCCAAAGGGCTCAAGCTTGATCTTGCCAGATATCGCGAGATGGCTGTGTTTACCGAGTTCGGCGCGGACGTGGACGAGGACACCAAGGCGGTGTTGGATCGCGGCGCAAAACTGACCGAACTTTTGATCCAGCCGCAGGGCGCTCCCTATTCAATGCCGGAGGAGGTCGTTGAGATCTATGCAGCCACCGGCGACGCGCTCGCCGCTATGGAAAAGGGCAAAGTGCGCGAAATGCTTGCAAAAGTGCTGTCCCTTGTTAAGGTCCGCGCGCCTGAAGTGCTTTCCGAGATCGGAGAGAGCGGCGAACTGACCGAACAAAACAAACAAAAGATCGACTCGATCCTAAAGGAGGTCGTGCTGTGAACAACCGCGAGATCAAGCGGCGCATCGCCTCCGTCAAGGAGACCGTCAAGATCACCCGCGCGATGTATTCGATCAGCGTGGCGAAAATGATGCGCGCGCAGGCGGAGCTTCCCAAAGCGCAGCGTTTTTACGAGGCAAGCAAGAGCCTCCTAAACGGGATATCTGCGACGCCATCGACCTTTTTTAAGGAGAGGGGACAGCGCGCTGCCTTCATTGTGATCGGCGGGGACAAAGGTCTTTGCGGCGACTACAATCAAACTGTGTTTGAAAGCGCCTATGCCGCGCTCTCGGAGCGGGAGGAAAGATACCTCTTTATCGTGGGCAGCGTGACAAAGGAGATGCTTTCCAAGGCGGGCATTCAGGCGGACGTGGAGTTTTTGCATTCGGCGGAAAACCCCTCGCCGGAAGCCTCCTATTCAATGGCGGCGGACTTGATGAACCTCTTTCAAGACGATCTGCTTGACGAGGTGTATTTGATCTATACGGTCAAAGAGGGGGATCACGGCGTTGTAAAAAAGGAAAAGTTGCTCCCCTTTGCGGGCGAAAAACCCGTTCTGCCCATTGAGGGCGTTTCGGAGGGGACGGCAACGCGTGCGGTGTATGAGTTTTTGGCGGCGGCGCTTTACCGCGGTTTGATCTCGGCTTCTCTTGCGGAGCATTTTGCAAGGGTCATCGCCATGCCGCAGGCAACGGAAAACGGGGAGAAAATGATCTCGGAGCTTACGTCCGAGTTTAACAAGGCAAGACAGGAGGGCATCACGCGCGCTTTGGCGGACGTCGGCTCTCGGGAAAACGGATATGGAGAAAGTGTTTAAGGGTAAAATCATCAAGATCATAGGCGTGGTGGCGGACGTTTGGTTCGACACGCATCTTCCTATGCTGAACGAACTTTTGCGCGTGCCGTTTAAGGAGGGCGACATTTCTCTTGAAGTGGTCAGCCACGTGGATCGCAACGTTGTCCGTTGCCTTGCTTTGACCCCCACGGAGGGGCTGTCGCGCGGGGCGGAGGTGTATTCCACGGGTGAATGCGTCGCGGTGCCCGTCGGCGAAAAGGTGCTCGGCAGGGTACTCAATGCGTATGGGGAACCCATCGACGGCAAAGGGGAGGTCTCCGATCAAAAAGCGGGCGTCTATCGCGAGCCGCCCTCGTTTACCGACCTTTCCGAAAACACCGAGATCTTTGAAACGGGCATCAAGGTCATAGACCTTTTGACTCCCTACGTCAAGGGCGGAAAAGTCGGTTTGTTCGGCGGCGCGGGCGTGGGCAAGACGATGCTGATCTTGGAACTTATCAACAACGTTTCCGGCAAGATGGGTGGCAGGTCCATCTTTGCGGGTGTGGGCGAGCGCAGCCGCGAAGGCTATGAGATGATCGAAGAAATGACCGCCTCCGGCGTTTTGGACAAGACCGCTTTGGTGTTTGGACAAATGAACGAAACGCCCGCCGCACGTATGAAAGCGGCGCTGACGGGGCTTACGATCGCGGAGCACTTCCGTGACAAGGAGCACAAGGACGTCCTTTTCTTCCTTGACAACATTTTCCGCTACGTTCAGGCGGGCAGCGAGGTTTCGGCGCTTCTTGGCAGGATGCCTTCCGCCGTCGGCTATCAGCCCACCCTCGCAAACGAACTGGGCAGTTTGGAAGAGCGCATTGCCAGCACCAAAAACGGCTCGATCACCTCGGTGCAGGCAGTGTACGTCCCCGCGGACGATCTGACCGATCCCGCGCCGGCGACCCTCTTTACGCACTTGGACGCAACGACCGTTCTTTCGCGTAAGATCGTGGAGCAAAACATTTATCCCGCCGTCGATCCGCTGGAAAGCCGTTCCCGCATTTTGGAAAGGGAGATCGTGGGCGACTTGCATTACGAGACGGCAAAACGCGTTACATCCGCCTTGCAGCGTTACAACGAACTCCAGGACATCATCGCCATCTTGGGCATGAACGAGCTTTCCGCCGAGGATAAACAGTTGGTTTATCGCGCGCGCAAATTGCAGCGCTTCTTCTCGCAACCTTTCCACGTGGCGACGCCGTATACGGGGCTTCCCGGCAAATACGTCCCGCTTCAAAAGACCATCGAAGGCGCAAACGCCATCTTGGACGGCGTCTATGACGACGTGCCGGAGGGCGCCTTCTACTTTATCGGCGGGGTGGAGGATATCAAGGCATGAGCGCCATGCGCCTTGTCTTTTTGACCCCGCGCGAAGTGGTGTTTGACGGGGAGGTCACCTCTCTCGTTTTGTCCACCGCCGACGGAAAGATGGGCTTTTTGCCTTTGCGTGAACGCGTGACGGTCGAAGTGCTTGCGGGCGACGTCCTTTTTAAGACGGAAACGGGCAGTTTTGCGTATGAAACGGACGGCGGCGTTGCCGAAATGAAAGGGAACGTCTTGACCGTGCTATGCGGTGCGGCGTACGACAAGGACGAAGCGGCTGAAAAGAGGTCGGAGCGCGCCTCCGAACTTGCCGAGGAAAGAAAAAAACAGGAACAGAGCTTGGCGGAGTACAAGATCAATCGCGCGGCGCTTTTGCGTGCCTTTGACAAACTTCGTCGTACGACGGTAAAATAGACAAAACGGGGTTTTCCCCGAAAGGAGACTATAGTGAAACAATACGGCGCCAGTTACATACTAAACGGCAAGATCGCCACCACGGAGGAGCTTTCCGCGGCGGGTTATTCCCAAAAGAAATTGGACGAAGCCTATAAGGGCACCATCGCCTATTCCATCTTGGACGCCCACAGCGTCAAAGGGGCGGAAAAGGATAAGCAGATCTCGGTGAAGTTCGACGCGCTCGCTTCGCACGACATCACGTACGTCGGCATCATTCAGACGGCAAAAGCAAGCGGTCTGACCAAGTTCCCGCTTCCCTACGTGCTCACCAACTGCCACAATTCCCTTTGTGCGGTAGGCGGCACCATCAACGAGGACGACCACCTGTTTGGGCTCTCGGCGGCAAAGAAATACGGCGGCATTTTCGTGCCCGCGCATCAGGCGGTTATCCACACCTATATGCGCGAGTGCTTTGCAAAGTGCGGTTCGATGATCCTCGGCAGCGACAGCCACACCCGCTACGGCGCGCTCGGAACGATGGCGATGGGCGAGGGCGGTCCCGAGCTGGTCAAACAACTGCTTGGTATGACCTACGACGTCAAATATCCGCAAGTGGTCGCCGTTATGTTAAAGGGCGCCCCAAAAAGAGGGGTGGGTCCGCACGACGTTGCGATCGATTTGATCGGTGAAGTCTTTAAAAAGGGCATCGTCAAAAACAAGGTGTTGGAGTTTATCGGCGAGGGGGTCACCAACCTTCCCGTGGAGTACAGAAACGGCATTGACGTCATGACCACCGAAACCGCTTGTCTTTCCTCCGTTTGGCAAACCGATTACAAAGTCAAGGAGTATTTTGCTGTGCGCGGCAGGGCGGACGACTACAAAAAGTTGGAACCCAAAGAACTTGCCTACTATGACGCAGTCATAGAGATCGATCTTTCCGAGATCGAGCCGATGATCGCGCTGCCGTTCCATCCGTCCAACGCGTATAAGCTTGCCGATCTCATCAACAATCCGGGCGACATCTTGTCCGAAACAAGCAAGAATATGAACGAGCTTTTGGGCGGCAAGGTCACCGTCGATCTGACCAAAAAGATCAAAAACGGCGGCGTCTACGTCGAGCAGGCGGTCATTGCGGGCTGCGCCGGCGGCACCTTTGACAACATCTGTGAAAGCGCCTCCATCTTAAAGGGCAAGAGCATCGGCAACGGTGAGTTCCAGCTCAGCGTTTATCCGGGCAGCCAACCGGTGTTTACCGAGCTTGTCAAAAACGGCGCCGTCGCCACGTTGATGCAAGCGGGCGCTTCCGTGCGTTCGTGCTTCTGCGGTCCCTGCTTCGGTGCGGGCGACGTGCCGGCAAACGACTGCTTGAGCATTCGTCACACAACGAGGAACTTTGAAAGCCGCGAGGGCTCCAAGCCGCTTGAGGGGCAAATCTCTTCCGTCGCTTTGATGGACGCGCGCTCCATCGCCGCCACTGCGGCAAACGGCGGCAGGTTAACTTCCGCCACGAGCGTGGATTACGATGCGACGATCCCGCCATATAAGCACGACGACAGCTCTTATAAGAGCAGGGTGTTTAACGGCTATGGCAAAGCGGATGTCAAAGCGCCCCTGCGTTATGGTCCCAACATTGCGGATTGGCCCGCCATTCCCGCGCTTGCCGATAACGCGATTTATCGCGTTACCGCCGTCATTCATGACCCTGTTACCACGACGGATGAACTGATCCCGTCGGGCGAGACCTCCTCGTACAGAAGCAATCCTTTGCGTTTGGCGGAGTTTGCGTTGTCCAGAAAGGTGCCGGAGTACGTCGGCAGGTGCAAGGTGGTCAAAAAGGAATCGGACGACTATATGGCAAGCGGCGTTTTCTCCGACGAACTGGCGGCGGCTGTTAAGATCTCGGGCGTTACGCTCAAAGGCAGCTCGCTGATCACGTCGGCAATCTATGCGGTCAAGCCGGGCGACGGCAGCGCGCGCGAGCAGGCGGCAAGTTGCCAAAGGGTGCTTGGCGCGGGCGCGAATTTTGCGGTGGAATACGCCACCAAGCGCTATCGCAGCAATTTGATCAACTGGGGTATGATCCCGTATTTGACCCAAGCGCAGTTTGAGGTGGGCGACGTGGTCATCGTCCCCGACGTCAAGGAAAACCTCCTTGCGGATAAGCCCTTTACGCTCTATATCGTCAGGGGCGAAAAGGTCATCAAGGAATCCGCCGTCGTGGACAAACTGACCGACGACGAAAAGACCATCATCAAGGAAGGTTGCCTGATCAATTATTACGCAAAAAAGAAATAATCTCCCTTTCACCGCATACAATGCGGTATGAAAACAGAGATCAACCTTGGCGCGATCAAACGCAATTTCAACCTGATATCCAAAGCAACCGAGAAACCCCTGATCTTGATGTGCAAAGCGGATGCCTATGGGCACGGCGCGGCGCGGGTGGTCAGAGAGGTCTCGGCGGCGTATTACGGAGTGGCGACAGAGGAAGAAGGGATCCCCTTGCGGGAGCTCGGAAAAAACGTCCTCGTCACCGCTCCGTCTTTTTATGGCGTCGCGCTGTGCAGGCGTTACGGCATGATCCCCCTGATCGGTGATATGGAGGTTGCAAAACGGGCGGTCGCTTGCGGGGTGGAACGCTGCCGCATCAAGGTCAACAGCGGCATGAACCGCCTTGGCTTTACGGGGGATAAGGAGTGCTTTGCCGTCGCGCGCTTTCTTGCCCGAAACGGCGTCGCGGTGGAGGGAGCGGATACCCATTACAAGGACGATTCCGATCTGAATCTCTTGCGTCAAAACGATCGCTTCAAAAGCGCCGTCGTCGCGGTGCGGAGCGCTCTTGCCGAGGAGGGACGACAAGGGCGGTTTTTTACGTCGGTCACGGAGTGCGGCGCGACGTTTGCCAAGGAGTTTGACTTTTTGCGCGTTGGACTTGCCGCCTACGGATATCACAATGCGTCCACGGCGGGCATTCCGCTTGAACTTGCAATGAAAGTTTACAGCGAGGTCATCAAGGTCAAAACCGTCAAAGCGGGGGAGACCCTCGGTTATACGGGCGCATTCACAGCACCGAAAAAGTTAAAAGCCTATACGGTCCTCGGCGGTTACGGAGACGGCGTCGCTCGTGCGGACGCGGGCAGGCGGGTGTTTGCGGCGGGGCGGCGGCTTTGCGTCGCGGCGGTTTCGATGGACACTTTCGAAATGATCTCCGATCACGTTGACTTATCGGTGGGGACGCGTGTTATAATACTTTCAAGGACGGCGGACGCCGCCTATATCGCAAAACACCGAGGGACCATTCCTTACGAGGTGCTGCTTGGCTTTAACGTGCCGAGGGCAAACAGGGTTTATGTTTGAAAAGAAAGAGATCCGCAAACAAATGAAGCAAAAGCTCGCCGCGATGTCCGTTGCGGAAAGGCGGGAAAAGAGCGCCTTGATCGCCGCGCGTTTTTTGTCGTCGTCGGAGTACGCTGCCGCGCGCACGGTCTTTTTCTATTATTCCACCGCGGAGGAGGTCGATACGTCCAAGCTTATCCATCAAGCTTTGCTTGACGGCAAAAGGGTTTTGCTCCCGCGCGTCATAATTGACCAAATGGAGCTCGTCCCCTTTCAGGCGGGCGATCTTATGCAAAAGAACGTTTACGGCATAGAGGAACCTCTCGGCAAAACGTCGGACGAACCCCCCGATCTTGCCGTCATCCCCCTCTTGGCTTTTGACAAAGCAAGGCGTCGCCTTGGCAGGGGAAAGGGCTTTTACGATCGCTTTTTAAAAGGCTTTTCGGGCAAAGTTGTCGCCCTCGCTTTTGGCGCGCAGGAGTGCGACGCGGTCCCCACTGATCCGTTTGACATCTCGCCCGACGTGATCGTGACGGAAAAGGAGCGGATACAATGAGAGTCATTGCGGGAAAATACAAGGGGCGCACGTTGTTTTCGCCCAAAGATCAAGCCGTTCGTCCCACCACCGACAGGGTCAAGGAAAACGTTTTTAATCTGTTGCAGGGTATAATAGCAGGTTCGGCGTTCCTTGATCTGTTTGGCGGTAGCGGCGCCATCACGATAGAGGCGCTCTCTCGCGGCGCGGCGCGGGCGGTCATTGCGGACGCCTCCAAAGACAGCGTTTTGCTTATCAAAAAGAACTTTCAAAAGGTGGGGGCCGGCGCCGAAGCGCAGCTCCTTGACGTCACCTATGACGTTGCCTTAAAGCGCCTTGCGGGGCAGAGGTTCGACGTCGTTTATTTGGACCCGCCTTACAAAGCCCCCTTCGTTGCCGACGTCCTCAACAAGATCCTTGAGTTTTCTCTGTTAAACGACGGCGGTGTCGTCGTGTACGAGCACGCCACCGAGATCCCGTTTGCGTATTGCGGCGGGCTATCGGTTTTTGACAGCCGAAAGTACGGCAGCGTGACGATCGAGCTCCTTTCTTTTTCCTCGCAGAATTAAGGCAATTCCATTTACGAATCTTGACATATTTGCTCTTTTTGTGTATTATTTCAGTATGAGCAAATGTTTGGTCACGGGTAGTTTCGATCCGATCACCCTCGGACATCAGGATATCATTGAAAAGGCACTTCGCGCTTTTGACGAAGTTGCGGTGGCGGTTTTGGTCAACCCCGATCGCTATCCTCTTTTTGATGCGGAGCAGCGTGTCAACATGATCCAAGCCGTTTTCGGTGATCGCGTCAACGCCTTTTCGTTTGACGGGCTTGCCGTGGACGCCGCAAAAGCCATCGGCGCGGATTTTCTCGTAAGAGGCTTACGCGATACGGCGGATCTGGACTATGAGCTTGAAATGGCGGATTTCAACCGCGCACACGGTTTGGAAACGGTGTTTTTCCTTTCCGACGCCCGTTTGAGACACGTCAGCGCCACCAAAGCGCGCGAGGGGCTGATGAGCGGTGCGGATCATTCATTTATCGACGAAGGCGTTTATGCCCTTGCTTCTGCTTATTTGGAGGAAAAGTGATGACGGACGTTATAGAGATCATTGACGAGCTGGAAAGGGAAGTCCTCGGCAAAAAGAACATTTTCGGAAAGAGCTACGTGGACGAGGTCAAGGTGACCGCCGTCCTTTCTCGCTTGCGTGAGGCGATCCCGCAGTCTTTCTACGAAGCGCAGGCGATCTTGCGCCAAGGGGACGCCATCGTTGCCGATGCAAACCGCAGGGCGGAGGCGATCATTGCAAACGCCAACGAAACGAGGGATAAGCTCGTGCACGACTCGGAGGTTTTGACCATTGCCAAAAAGCAAGCGGCGGATCTGGAGGGCAAAATGCAGGAGTATTGCGACAACCTGCGCATTTCCGTGCATCAAAACTTGGATAAAGAGCTTTACGACATCGCGGTCAAAATGAACGAGACGATGATGACCATCGAAAGCCTGCGTGAGGAGCTGTGGAAGCGTTCCGGCGGCGGCAATTGACGCGGTAAATTCAGCACAAGCGGGCGGCTGCATTCTCAGCCGCCTTTTTTTTGCATATAGTTTGCTATGCGAAAACTTTTCCCTCCGCTGTTTGTGGCGTCGGTGCTCTTGGCGCTGCTCCTATCTCCCGCAAGGTACTTCGTTTCGGTGCAAAAGGGGGTGCTGCTGTTTGCTTCTTCGGTGCTTCCCTCCATGCTGCCGTATTTCTTTTTTACCAAACTTCTCACGGGGACGGGTTGCGTAGGGACTTTGAGCACCACCGTCGGCAAACCGCTCGGAAAGGTGTGGGGCAACAGTCCCGTCACCGCCTATCCATTTTTGATGAGTTTGCTCAGTGGCTATCCCGTTGGCGCCAGGGTGCTTGCCGACCTTTATGAAAAGGGGCTTTTAACAAAAGAGGAGGCGGCGCGCGCGGCGTCCTTTTGCTCCACAAGCGGCAGCATGTTCGTGCTTGGCAGCGTGGGCGCGGTGATCCTCGGCGACGCCAAAGCGGGCGTCGTCATTCTCGTAACGCATTACGTCGGAGCCTTTTTGAACGGGCTGTTGTATCGAGGCAAAAAAAGCGAGGTTTGTCCACCCGCAATGCCGCTGTCGTCGCAAAGCGGCGCGCTCCTTTCCGAGGCGATGTACGAAAGCGTTTTGTCTTTGGCGCTCGTGGGCGGTTTTATTGCCGTCGCCAACCTTTTGGGAGATATGTTTTTTGATCTTTTGGGACTGACCGGGTTGGCGCTCGGCGGCAAAACGGCGGGCGCGGTTCTGTATTCCGTTTTTGAAGTCACACGCGGGTGCGTGGAGTTTGCCGCGCTTGGCATAGAAAGAGTTTGGACGGCGGCGCTTTGCGCTTTTGCCGTCAGTTTCGGCGGGTTGTCCGTGTTGTTGCAATCGCTTGCCTTTTTGGGAAAAACGGGACTCAAATGGGGAAAGTTTCTGTTGATGAAAACCACGCAAGCGCTGTTATCTTTTTCGCTGTGTTTGGGGGTTGGATCTTTGTTTTTGCGTTAAATCAAAAGAGGATCATGCCGTCCTCAAGCTCCGCGCCTTTCGCCACGCGATAGAGTTCGTGCGCTTTTGCGTCGATCAGAGCCGCGGCAATGCCGCTTTCTTTCGCTTCTTCTTCGCCCGTCAAGAGGGTGCCGCCGCGGGAAAGAAGCGATAAAACGTCGGCTCTCGTTTTTTTGACGCCGAGCACTTTGTAGTAGGGCGGTTCGTCGATCGCCTGCTCGAAAATGCGTTTGTCCACACCGAGCAGCGCGTTTACGAGAATGCGGCGCACGCGCGACTCCGTGTAGCGCTTGGTGGATACGGCTTTGACAAGCGATTCGGCGTCAGCGCACTCCTTGGCTAAGCGTAAAATGCGGTTTTCGATGCCTTCCGAAACGTCGGCGACGGTTGTCAACTCTTGCGCCGTCATGTTGCAAAGATGATACATCAAAATGGGGGAGAGGTGGTTCGTCCCGATGGCGTTCTCCGCGTCCTTTGCCACAAAGGGGGGCAGCGCGGCAAGCGCCGTTTGCTTGTTTTCGTCAAAAAGCGCCGCGCGCAGGGCGGATGCGGAGGGCTCGGTCGGATCGACGGTTTCGCCATGATAGTCCCCGCCGCGTTTTAGGGTAAAAGGGGTGCCGCCTCGTTTTTTCAAGGCGCGAATGTACTCGATCGCCAAAATGTTGTTGGGTTTGGTAAGGTCGGCGACCGGGATGCCGCGCTCCTTGGTGTAGGCTGCAAAGGCTTGCGCCCGCGCCGCAGGATACGAAAAGCCCATATCCATCAGTTCCCTGAGGTCCACCGACAGTTCCACCGGTTCGTCGGAGAGGATCCGCGCGGCATTCTCAAGAGGGATCAAGTCCCCCTCCTCGCTGCCAAAGGCAAGGATGCGTTCGTCAGAGGGGATGCCGGACAGCAATTTGACCGCCGCGTCGGCAAAACGCTCCGCACAGGCGGCGCCGAAGATCTGCGGCAACTCTATCACAACGTCCGCGTCGGCGGCAAGGGCGTGTTTTGCGCGGGTGTATTTGTCAAACAGGGCAAGCTCACCGCGTTGGGTGACGTCTCCGTTTAGGATCACGACAAGAAGATCGGGCGAAAGGGAACGCGCCATTTTCAGGAGGCGCAAATGCCCGTTGTGAAGAGGATTGAATTCGGCTGTAACGGCGACGGTTTTCATAACTCTCTTTATTTTATTGCTTGTTTCTCCTTGCATTTTCCTCGCGCGGGGGTTATAATTATTATACATTTTTTTCTTA
>DFFS01000075.1:16773-23596 GCA_002371075.1 Christensenella sp. UBA3770 | reverse complement strand
TCGGCATGCACGTGATCCCCGTCGAGAAGGCGATCTCCGCCGAAAGCCACAGCGTTTCGGTCGAGCACCTTTCCCGTTGGATCGATATGTACGACAAGTTCGGCATCTCCGAATGCTCCTGCCGTAAACAACAAGCCATGCGCGGCGAAGGATCGGGCGAGATCTGCGGCAATTACTGCATCGGCGTGGGCGATATGGCGGAATATATGGATGATCGCGGCATCGGTCACTACGTCACGAAGGAAGAAGTCTACGAGATCCTTGAGCGCGCCGAACGCCACGGCTACGTGCACCAGATCACCAATATCGACGGCGAAGACAAGATCGTCGCCATCTGCAACTGCGCGCCCGGCGTCTGCAACGCCTTGCGCACCTCGCAGCTTTTCAACACCCCCAACCTGTCCGCTTCCGCCTACCGCGCGCATGTCGAAAAGGATAAATGCGTTGCTTGCGGCAAATGCGTAGAGGTCTGCCCCGTCGGCGCGGCAAAGCTTGGACAGAAGCTCTGCAAGAAGGACGGCAGCGTGGTAAAATACCCCAAAACGCAGCTTCCCGACGCACGCAGATGGAATGCAAAAAAGTGGAATTACAATTACCGTGACGACGCCAAGATCAATTGTTATGACAGCGGCACCGCTCCCTGTAAGACGGCTTGCCCCGTGCACCTCTCCGTACAAGGCTACGTCAAGATGGCAGCGGAAGGACGCTATGACGAAGCGCTTAAGCTCATCAAGCAGGACAACCCCCTTCCGATGATCTGCGGCGCGGTATGTAACCGCCGCTGCGAGGACGCCTGTACGAGGGGCACCGTGGACGCGCCGATCGCCATCGACGAGATCAAAAAGTTCATCGCATCTCGCGATCTGAACAAGAAGGATCGTTACGTACCCCTCTGCGAAAAGCACGACGGAGGTATGTGGGGGGACGAATATAAGATCGCCGTGATCGGCAGCGGACCTGCCGGTCTCTCCGCCGCCTATTTCCTGCGCCGCGACGGGTATCCCGTGACGGTTTTCGAGAAGGAAAGCCGCGCGGGCGGTATGCTGGAACACGGCATCCCCTCTTATCGCTTGGAAAAGAACGTGCTTGACGCCGAGATCGACGTCATCAAAGAGATGGGTGTGGAATTCCGCTTGGGCGTGGACGTGGGAAAAGACGTTACGATCGCCGACCTGCGTAAACAGGGCTATAAGGCGTTCTTTATCGCCATCGGTATGCAAGGCGGCCGCTTGGCGGGCGTGCCCGGTGAGGACGCTGCGGGGGTGGAAACCGGCGTCAGCTTCCTGAGACGCATCAACAGCGATCATTCCCTCCGCTTGAAGGGCAAAACCATCGTCATCGGCGGCGGAAACGTGGCGATCGACGTCGCAGGCAGCGCACTCCGCGCAGGTTCCGACGAAGTGACGATGCTCTGTTTGGAGCAGCTTGCCGAGATGCCCGCGGCGAAAGACGAGATCAAAGAAGCACTCGAAGACGGCGTGAAAATCAACAACGGCTGGGGTCCCAAAGAGGTCATTTCCGAAAACGGACACGTTACCGCCGTCGTCTTCAAACGCTGCACGAGAGTCTTTGACGAGGATCATAAGTTCTCCCCCGTTTACGATGAGAACGACACGATCACCCTCCCCTGCGACAACCTCCTCCTCTCCATCGGACAGAGCGTCGTTTGGGGCGATCTCTTGAAAGATACGAAAGTTGAGATCAGACGCAACGGCACCGTGGTTGCCGATCCCGTTACACTCCAAACCGCAGAACCCGACATCTTCGTCGGCGGTGACGTATTCACCGGTGCGCGCTTCGCGATCGACGCGATCGCCGGCGGCAGAGAGGGCGCGGTCTCCATCAACCGCTTCGTGCATCCCGGAAACAGCCTGACCCTCGCGCGTGATCTGCGCAAGTTTATCGAACTGGATAAAGGCGATATCGAAGATCCCACCGCGATGGAGAGCTTTGATAACGCGCCCCGTCAGATCCCCGGCAAAAAGGCGGGCAAGGCAAGCGCCACCTTTGAGGATCTGAGACTCACTTTCACCGAAGAGCAAGTTAAGAAAGAAGCGGCGAGATGCCTCGGTTGCGGCGCCACGACCGTCGACACCAATCGATGCGTCGGATGCGGACTTTGCACGACCAAGTGCGAATTTGACGCCATCCATTTGACGAGAGACGTGCCGGAGGCAAGCAAAATGTACCGCTCCGAGGATAAGGTCAAAGCCCTGCTTCCCTATATGCTCAAGCGTACGGCGAAGATCCTCTTCACCAAGCCGAAAGATGAATGATCCCTCCTTTGACGTGATCGAAGTGCGTGCAGGCGTGGAAGCGGAAAACGACCGCTTCGCCGCCCAAGTACGCGATTTTACCGGCGAGCACGGCATTTTCCTTATCAACTTAATGGCATCCCCCGGCGCAGGCAAGACCGGCGTCCTTTGTCGCATCATAGACGCTCTTGCTCCCAAGTACCGCATCGGCGTAATGGAAGCCGATATGGACGCCGACGTGGACAGCCACACCGTCACGGAACACGGCGCAAAAGCACTGCAGCTCCGCACGGGCACCTCCTGTCACGTGGACGCGAAAATGACGCTACACGGGCTGGAGCATTTTAAACCGCACTTCCCCGACGTCGTCGTCATTGAAAACGTGGGAAACCTCGTTTGTCCTGCGGAATTTGACGTCGGCGCAGACCTGAAACTGATGATCCTCAGCCTGCCCGAAGGGGATGACAAACCCCTCAAATATCCCTTGATGTTTACGGTATCCGATCTGATGCTCATCAATAAGACAGACACTGCTCCCATCTTTGATTTTGACATACCCGCATGCGAAGAGCGCGTGCACAAACTGAACCCCCGCATGAAGATCTTCCCCCTCTCGGCAAAGACGGGCGAGGGCTTTCCCCCTTTTCTCGCCGAATTGGAAAGGCTGATCGACGACGCGCTGACGACAAAGCGAAAAGGAGCCTCGCGATGATCAAGGTCATAGAGCTGAAACGGACCATTACCGACAGTAACGACCGCGATGCGGCGTCTCTGCGCCGCGAGCTCACCGAGCGCGGCATTTTCCTGCTCAATTTAATGAGCGCTCCGGGAAGCGGCAAAACGACCCTCCTCTCCCGCACGATCACAGACCTTGCGGGGAAGGCACGCATCGGCGTGATGGAAGCGGATATCGCATCCGACGTGGACGCCCTGCGCATCAACGCGCTCGGCGCGGAAAGCATACAGGTCCATACCGACGGCATGTGCCACATGGATGCCGGAATGACGCGAAACGGCCTTGCGGGATTCGGATCCGAGTCGGAAATTGTATTCCTCGAAAATATAGGAAACCTCATTTGTCCTGCCGAGTTTGACACGGGCGCACACAGAAACGTGATGATCCTGAGCCTGCCCGAAGGGGACGACAAACCGCTGAAATATCCCTTGATGTTTCAAAAATGCGACGCTTTGATCATCACCAAGATGGACGCCGCGCCCTATTTCAACTTCGATCTCGATGCGGCAAAAAGGAGGGTCCTCGCACTGAATCCGCAAATTCGCATCTTCCCCCTCTCGGCAAAGACGGGCGAAGGGATGGAGGCGTGGGAAAACTGGTTGCTGCAAGAATGGGAGAAACAAAAGCATGCATGAACTCGGGATCGTAAAACACGTGATCAAGACGCTGCACGACGTGGCAAATGAGAATAACGTTCGTCACATAGGATCCGTCACCCTTGAAGTGGGCGAGGTCTCGGGCGTCGTGCTGGATCAACTTGTGGACTGCTGGAACTACTTCCGAGAGAAAGACGCTCTCGTAAAAGGCGCGCCTCTTTTCGTCGAGAAGATCCCCGCCGTGACCTTTTGCACCGCTTGCGAAAACAAGTACGACACCGTGGCGCACGGCAAGACCTGCCCCGCTTGCGGCAGCACGGAGACCTACTTAATACAAGGTAACGAATTCTCCATAAAACAAATCGAAGCGGAAGTAAACGAGGACGCTTGACCCTCCCCCGCTTTTCGCTTTTTGCAACTTCAAAACGGACGAAAAAACGCACCTTCTCGGCCATCAGCCTTGAAGGTGCGTTTGTTTGATGAAAGCATTCTCACTCTTTCGGGGTCTCTTTCTTGCCGTTATTCAAAATAAAGCTGACAAGCAACCACAAACCGACCCCGCCGAGAAGAGTCCACAAAGCGACCCAACCGTCCTGCGGGTCGTCAAAGGAAAGGAAGGGTTCCCCGCCTATGGCGCAAGCGATGCAATCGACAAGCCACATCAGGGTCGCGGCACCGAAAGTGATCGTCAAGATGTCAAGGTGCAACCCTTTCCTGTCACGGAAGAAATAATAAAGAACACCCGCAATGATCGTGCAGACCAAAGCTGTAAGGAAATACATACTTATACCTCCTTCTCCAATTGCGGTTTTTGCTGTTTCTTATGCTTTCTGTATTTGATAAGATCCCAAAGGAACGCGCCGACTCCCCAAGCGACCACCAGCATCGCAAACATGGCGACGCCGACGGTCCCCATCTCATGAAGCATTTCGGCAGCGTCCGTGGGATTTGCCGCCGCCGTCAAGAAAGGTGGGAATGGCGCTACCTCTCCGTGAATGACGTGCTCACCCGCAAGCAGGAAGGAACCCGTCCAAAGGGTCGTCGCCAGATACTTCAATCTGTCGGACCACTTCGTCTCACAGCCGAATTTGTACTCCTTGATCTCGGTCTCTCCGGCCTCTGCTTTCTTTTTCTCATTCTTTGCCACGATCTTTTGTGCGACAGTCACACCGATCGCCGCCGCCGTGCTAACCAAAAAACATGCCATACGTATTCTCCTATATTCATTATTGATAGCCTGACTATCACTTTGAATATATTATAACATATAAAATATACTTTGGGAATACTTTTCTTGTTATTTGCACATTTTTACAAATTCAGCTAGAACGATATCTTTCTTACGAAATACTATTTTATGTTCTCAAGAAGATACCGCAAACACCTTTCAGCCTCTTTCTTAGGTGTTATCTTTCTCCTCAGGAAACACCACTCGATAGTCATAAACTTATGACCGAACTTATCCCTGACTGCTCGCCTGTTCCTAGTGACGCCGTTCTCGTCCTTGACTAATACTCTGTACCCCCAATTTCCTCTCTTTAACTGAAAAACGCCCATTTTTATCCTCCTTTTTGTCGGATAATTCCAACATTTTTCAATCAATTATGTCAAATTTGACAATGGGTCCCTTTCGGATCGGAAACTTTGACAGCATTTTTGACAACAAAAAACAGAGATCTCCGAAAAAACGTCTGCCTTTTTAGTCAGTTTTACATAAAGCACCCTTATCGATAAGAGTTGACAATTTTCGCAAGAGTATGCTAAACTGAACGGCAAGGAAAGCAGTTTCACTCCTCCTTCGAGAAGGGCGACAAGGCTAAAATACAGAACTATTCAATCCTCTCAAAGACGTTTAAAGGAGATAGCATGCTCAAATATCATTTTTTCGATTACAAATACAACATTGATGGTTTTACCTCCGATTTATTCAGCACGACACACATCGTTTTCATTGTCCTTGCCTTACTTTCGGTCATTGCGATCGGCATCTTTTTAAGAAAAGCGGATCATAAAAAGATCACTTATTTCCTGCGCGGTCTTTCCATCTTTGTAACACTACTGGAAGCTTCCAAGATCATTTGGGAGAGTTACTACGACATCACAACGGGGCGCGGCTTCAACGCAGGCGGGATATTGCCCTTTTACTCCTGCTCGCTTTTGATCTACTGTCTGTGGGTTGGCGCTTGGGGCAAAGGAAAAGCGCGAGAGGTCGCTCTGACTTGGCTTGGTACCATCGGTATTTGTTGCGGCTTGATCGGCACGATATACACCAACGGTTTGAACTGGTATCCTTTTTGGACGTACGGCGCTTGGGACTCCATTTTGTTCCATTACAACCTGCTGATGGTAGGGATTTTGATCCTGTCTACCGGATACAAAAAGCTGCAATGGAAAGACATTTGGGTCGCTTTGATCCCCATGGTTCTCCTCTCCGTTATCGCCAGCCCGATAAACTACTATTACGGCGGAGATTATATGCAGATATACAGTGGCGACGGCGTGCCTTTGATGAACGATCTTGCCGCCTATCTTGACTCCCATCGTCTACGTCCTCTCTTCACGGTCATTATGCTGGCGTCATACTCCCTTTTGAGCGGGACCGTGGTATGCATCGCAAAACTAATCAACTATATAAAAACAAAATCCTTTGGAAAAGGACACCGCAATACCGAAGAACAATCGACGGATCCTACTGATTTCCCCGCACCGGATCCAATCATAATAAAAACCAAAGAATAGCCAATGTCAAATTTGACAATTTCCCCCTTTCCGATCGGAAACTTTGACACACTTTTTGACAACAAAAAACAGAGATCTCCGAAAAGACCTCTGTTTTTTTATCCTTATTTGCACACTTCATCGAGCGCGGAGAGTGGCGTAGAGACAAGCGCGATGACACCCAAGAAATATTATATTTCTCGGGGACCCCGATTGAAGAAAAGGGCAGGCGCGTACTCACAACAAAAAAAACACGCAGGCATACTTTTTTGTTTATGCAACTACGTGATTCTTTTTATATGCGCTAATAGACTTCGGAGAAGGGTGCAGATGCAAGGCTCATCAAGGGGGCGGGATTGAGCGTACTCCTTGTACGTGATGTCCCGACGCCGCCGATAGAAACACAGCAGATGCGCCCTTATACGAAGTCGTTATTTCGGCTTATTTGCCGAAATAACGGGAAAGAAGACCTGCAAAAGCCTTGCCGTGTCTCGCCTCGTCGCGAGCCATCTCGTGGA
>DFFS01000075.1:1138-16713 GCA_002371075.1 Christensenella sp. UBA3770 | reverse complement strand
TGGACGGTGTCGTGGATGGCGTCCAAGCCGAGCTCCTTCGCTTTCTTGGCAAGAGCGGTCTTACCCGCGGTAGCGCCGTTCTCGGCGTCAACGCGCATCTCGAGATTCTTCTTGGTGGAGTCGGTCAGGACTTCGCCGAGGAGCTCTGCGAACTTGGCGGCGTGCTCCGCCTCCTCCCAAGCTGCCTTCTCCCAGTAGGCGCCGATCTCGGGATACCCCTCACGGTACGCGACGCGCGACATGGCAAGGTACATGCCCACCTCGCTGCACTCGCCCTCGAAGTTGGACTTCAAGCCGTCGTAGATCTCTTTGTCAACACCCTTAGCGATGCCGACAACGTGCTCCGCCGCCCAGGTCAAAGCCTCTGCTTCCTGTTTGTTAAATTTGCTGCCGGGCACTTTGCAAACCGGGCAGAACTCGGGTGCGGTGTCACCCTCGTGAACGTAACCGCATACGGGACAAATCCATTTAGCCATAATTATTTCTCCTTTCAAAACAACTTGCGCGGCAATGAGCTCACGCTTTTTTTATTTTAACATAAAAAAGCCGCTTCCGTCAATATCGAAGCGGCTCATCGGGGTAAAGTTTTTTTACAGGATTATTCGGGCGTAAATCGGATAATGGTCGCTGGGGTAAATGCCGTCAAAAAGCGTCTTGTCGATGCCCGTTTCAACAAGGGTGCAATCCTTGGGCAGATAGATAAAATCGATGGCTTTTGCCTCCTCGTCGTCAAAGCCGTTGAAGGTCACGCCGAAGTCATCCCCACGGAAATCCCTGCACTCACGGAGCATACTTTCAAAAGGCTCCAAGCAACGCTCCCCTTTCTTTGCGTTGAAGTCGCCGGTGACTGCCACGTTCCCCTCCGTATGCGCCACTTTGTCCGCAAGCACCGCAAGCTGACGAACGCGCACGTCCTCGATACGATAATCGGGGTGGACGTTGTAAACCGTCAAAACCTTGCCGTCCTTGTCCTGTAAACGAGCGAAGGAGGCGATGCGATAGTGCCACGAATCCTCAAATTTGCTGATGACGTTTGGCGTATCGGAAAGCCAAAACGTGCCGCTGTCCAAAAGGGTAAAGCGCGTGGCGTTGTAGAAAATGGGGCATGCCTCGCTGTGGACTCCCCTTTCCTCACGGTAGCCGATCACGGCGTTGTAGCCCACAAGGTGCTTTTTGAAATACGCAAACTGCGGCGGGTGGACCTCCTGCAAGCAGAGGACGTCCGGCTGCAGGTTTTCGACGTTGCGAAGAACGTACTTGGCGCGCACGTACCAATGGCGCTTGCCAAAGTCTTTTACGTTGTTGAAATAGCGCACGTTGTAGCTGACCACCGTAATATCTTCACGCGAGGCGGGCGCACAAACGCGCTTGTGTGAAAGAGCATAGGTCAGGTAAGAAAGGAATTTCATCAAAGATGCCTCAGAATTTTACTTTTGCGTAGATCGGGAAATGGTCGCTGGGATAAACGCCGCCGTAAACGGTGTCCACCTTGCCCACCGCAAGCACGGTGGTTTCCTTGGGCAGGAAGATGTAGTCCAGCCCCATCGGACCGTCGGGGTCAAGGTCGTAGCCGTTGAACGTGGCGCCGTAATCGCTCATGCCGTCAAAGGTCTTGCTGTCCTTTAGGAAAGCTTCGATGGGTGCCAGGCCCTCGTTGCCGCCCTCAAGAGAACGCTCGGAATTGAGGTCGCCAAGCAGGACGATCTTATCCGCCGTGCTTGCCTTTGCCCTGTTTGCCACCACGGCAAGCTGCTTGATCCTCCCCGGCACGCCGGTCCAATCGGGATGGGTGTTGTAGACGGCGATCGTAATGCCGGTGGATTTATCCTTTAAGGTGACGTAGGTTGCGATGCGATACTCGTCGGCTTCCTCAAACATGCTCATCACGTCCGGCGTATCGGAAAGCCAGAACGTGCCGCTGTCCAAAAGCTCAAAACGGCTCTCGCTGTAAAAGATCGGGCAGGACTCGGAGCGGGCGCCGCGATCGTCACGATAGCAAACCACGCTGCCGTAGCCTTTCAAATGCTCCTTTAAAAACTCGTATTGACCGGCTTGCACTTCCTGCGCGCCGAAGATATCGGGCTGAACGACGTTTATATTCTCCAAATAATACTTTGCACGTCTGTACCAGCGGTGCGAACCGATGTCCATTTTATTGAAAGAAAAGAACTTTTCCTTCCTGCGGATGTTGGCGCTCATAATGACGAGCGAGCCGTCCTCGGCAACGGCGGGCGCCTCCACCGTCTCCGCAATGGCGGCGTAAGTATAATACCCCATTGCGCCGAAAACGCCCACCGTGGCAACGATGGCGACGAGGATGACGCATATGATTGTGATGATGACTTTTTTCACAACGAAACCTCCTAAAGAAACGGTTTAATTATACAGCGCGCAAGCGGGCGTGTCAAACGCGCGCGCCTTTACGAGAACAGCTTTTTGGCGATCTTGAAATTGCGCGCCTTGTTCAGCTCGAAATCGCGAAAAGCGACAAGATCGGATTCGGACAGGAACAGGTCCATGATCCCCTCGTGCGAGACGGTGAAAAGGATGGGATCCTCGCCGTCGAAAACGCAAAGGTCCTCGTAGTACAAAGGGGACTTTCCGAGATAAAACGCGCCGTAATCAAAGCCCTCCTCCGGGTCGCTGCCGAGGGAGGAATCCAACAAAGCGTCCTTGATCTCGCGCGTAAGAGAGAAATCGCACGCCTCGTGAAGCTCGTTTGTATCGCCAAAGGTCACACGCGGCGAAAGCGACGCGTGAAACGCCATATCCTCCCTGTCAAGGTCGGCAAAGTCCACCGTAACGTGATAAGAGCGGCGGATCGTGCGCTTGGCGTCCTCCTCCTGCTTGATGAGTTCCGCCATGTGCTTGCCGTACTTTTCGGCAGTCACTTCCCCACCGAAATACGCGCGCATCTCGGGAGACGCCGCGGCGGGATCAAACGAGCGCGCACGCTCGATATAGGCGCGCTCACGCGCTTCGATTTTCATCTCACGTTCGCGAAACGCATTCTCCAACAGCTCCCCGGTAAGCGGACGCAACAAGGCGTTTGTGCGACAGGTCGCCCTGTTTCCGATCTCTACGGCAAAGCGCATGACGGTCAGGCGTTCCTCCCAGTCAAGCGTGCCTGTAAAAACCACTTTTCGTTTCATTTTTGTCTCCTTTGCTTCGCCCATGGCGGGCGTTATGGTTTTTCTTTTTCCATTATACCGCAAATGTGCGGGGAACACAACATTTAGTTGGTTTCGTCCTATTGACACGCAAGATTTTGTATGATATAATCAAGATAACATTTTTTGTCAAAGGGAGGTATAATCAAATGACAAAAACCGAATTAGTGAAAGCTATAGCCGCAAAAGCGGAGCTCTCTAACGCACAGTCCGCCAAGGCTTTGGATGCATTTATCGACGTTGTTACCGAAGCTCTCAAGGCAGGGGACAAAGTTTCTCTCGTCGGCTTCGGCTCCTTTGAAATGAAGGACGTTCCCGCCAAAGAGGGCATCAACCCCGCTACCGGCGCAAAGATCAAGATCGCTGCAAGCAAGAAGCCGGTTTTGAAGTTCGGCAAGGCTTACAAGGACGCTTTCAACGCGTAATTGCAAGTAACAATTGAATAAAAAAGTCGGCGAGGAGCCGACTTTTTTTTATGCGTTGGGGCGCGGCGCAAAGCCGCGTCTTTTTATTCCGCAAGATAAACGGAGGTTTCCCCGTCCACTTCGCCAAAGGCGACTTCGATCATCTCCTTTAAGGAAGTGGGAACGTTCTTGCCGACGTAATCCGCGCGGATCGGAAGCTCCCTGTGCCCCCTGTCCACCAGCACGGCAAGTTGAATGGTCTTGGGTCTGCCTTTGTCAAGGATGGCTTCGATCGCCGCGCGCACGGTGCGCCCCGTAAAGAGCACGTCGTCCACGAGGATCACGTTTTTGTTTACGATGTCGCACGGAAAATCCGAGCTGACGACGGATGCGTCGGGCGAAAGCTCGGTCAAATCGTCGCGATAAAGCGTGATGTCAAGGGAGCCGCAAGGGACGTCGTGCCCCTCGATCATGCAGATGTTTTTGCGGATCCTTTCCGCCATTGGCACGCCGCGACGCTTAATGCCGAGAAGCACCAGATCCTCCGTGCCCTTGTTCTTTTCCAAGATCTCGTGCGAAATGCGAACGAGCACGCGCACGACGGCGGATTCATCCATTAAGACGGATTTTCTCTTCATAGTTTTTCCACCTCGTCGGCAAGAGAGGATAAAAGATCCTCCTCCACCAGTTCGATCTTGCCGTGATCGGCAAGAGATGCGACGGCGGGATCGATGGGGAGCTCCTCCACCACCTTGCCCGTCTCTTTGCGGATGCTTTGCGCTTTGCCCTCTCCGAAGATGCGGTGTTTCTCCCCGCAAGTCGGGCACTTGAAATACGCCATATTCTCCACAAAGCCGATGACGGGGACATTTAAAAGCTCCGTCATTTTGACCGCCTTTTTGACGATCATTTCCACAAGATCCTGCGGCGTGGTGACCACGACCACCCCGTCAAGCGGCAGGGACTGCATGACGGTCAGCGGCACGTCGCCCGTGCCGGGAGGCATGTCCACAAACATAAAGTCCACGTCCCTCCAGACCACCTGCGTCCAAAAGTTCTTTACCATGCCGGCAAGAACGGGACCGCGCCAAACGACGGGATCGGTCTCGTTTTCCAGCAAAAAGTTGATGCTCATGATTTGCGTGCCGAAAGCGCTCTCCATCGGGAGGATGCCGCTCTCGTCTCCAAAAGCCGCCCCCTTTACGCCAAAAGCGCGCGGAATGGACGGACCGGTGATATCCGCGTCCATGATAGCAGCGCGATAGCCGCGGCGCTGCATCGCCACCGCCAAAAGAGAGGTGACGAGCGACTTTCCAACGCCGCCCTTACCGCTGATCACGCCGATGACCTTTTTTACACGGGAGAGCTCGTGCAGACGCTCTTTTTGAATGCCGCCGCTTCTTTCGGAGCAGCTTTCACCGCATTCGCTGCAATTGTGATCGCAAGCCATAGTTTACCTCGCAAATTTTTGATAGTTTATTGTAGCACGGAAGGGTTGAAAAGTCAATGCGAAAACTCTCACGACGGACATAAAAAAACTCCCTTGACCGCCTTTTGATCAAGGGAGCGTTTTGGTTTACTCGTCCTTTCCGCCCGCGGCGGTTTTGCGCGAAGAGAGAAAAGCCTTTGTCTTTTCGCTTTTGGGGTGACGGAAGACCTCTTCCGGCGTGCCCGCCTCCTCAATGACGCCGTCCGCCATATAGATGACTTTATCCGCAACGTCGGACGCAAACTCCATCTCGTGCGTGACAACGATCATCGTGGTATCGGTGTCCTTCAGCTCGCGAATGACCTTTAAGACCTCCCCCGTCAGCTCGGGATCGAGGGCGCTGGTGGGCTCGTCAAAGCAAAGGATATCGGGGTTCATCACCAGGGCGCGAGCGATCGCCACGCGCTGTTGCTGCCCGCCCGAAAGCTCGCACGGATAGTTGTTTTTCTTTTCGGCAAGACCCACACGGGAGAGGGTGGCAAGCGCCTTTTCGCGGATAGCGGCATAAGCACGGCTTTTTTCAAAGCGCCACCTTTCGATAAACGAAAGCTCGGATTTTGCTTGCAACACGGGCGCGAGCATCAGATTGTCTATCACCGACTTGTGCGGGAACAGATTGAAGTTTTGAAACACAAGCCCAAAGTGCAAGCGCTTTTTGCGCAGCATACCGTCGTTGTGCTTGAGCTTTTTCTTGGCGACCTTTTCCGCCGCGCCGTCATACAACACTTCGTCGTTTACCGCAATGGTGCCCTCGTCCGCAAACTCCAAAAAGTTTAAGCAACGAAGGAGCGTCGTCTTACCGCTGCCGGAGGACCCGATGATGGCAAGCACTTCCCCCTTTTCCAAAGAGAAATCAATGCCTTTCAAAACGTTGGTGTCGCCAAAGCTCTTTTTGATGCCTCTTACTTCCAAAATTGCCATACGCGCCTCCTTATACCTTGTAATAGCTCATCTTCTTCTCGATGAAACCGAAAAGGAGGGTCAGCACGCCGACAAAGATCAGATAGAATACGCCGGTGTAGAACAAAGGCCAAACCAAGGCGGACGCCATCAGTCGCTCCGCTTTCATGATGAGCTCGGTGACCAAGATCACGCGCGCAAGGGCGGTGTCCTTGACGAGGGTGATGATCTCGTTGCTCATCGGCGGGACGATGCGCTTGACGACCTGCGGCAATATCACGTGAGAGAAGGTTTGCCCCTTGGTCATGCCAAGCACGGCGCAAGCCTCATACTGTCCGTTGGGGATGCTTTGGATGCCGCCACGGTAGATCTCCGAAAAGTAGCAGGCGTAATTGATAGAAAACGCGATGACCACCGCGATAAAACGCCCCATATCCTGCACCTGATAGTTGAGCAGGAAATACAAATCGACCTTTGCGAAGATGTTGTTATTTAAGAACCCGGGCACGTAATAGATGATGAAAATTTGAAGCATCAAGGGGATGCCCCTGACGATCCAAACGATGATCTTAAACAGGATGCTGAGCGGCTTGATGCGGCTCATCGTGCAAAAAGAGATCAAAAGCCCCAAAGGAAGCGCGAAGACAAGCGTCAAGGCAAACAGCAAGCAAGTCAGCTTAAATCCGTTTAAAAGATATAACGTTACGTCTAAAAAACTCATTTGCAAAAAAGGGATCGTCTGCGAAAGATGGTCGCAGACGATCCGATAATCAAATACTTATTTCTTTTGTGAAGAGTAATCGGTGATCACCGCGTTGTCCAACTGATACTTGGCAGCGATCTCAGCCAACTTGCCGTTCTTGCCAAACTTCTCCAGGGTCTCGTTGACCTTTGCGGTCAGGTCGCTGCCCTTCTTGAAGCCGATCGCATAGTACTCCGCCTCGGAATTGAGCTCCGCAACGAAAGCCAAATCGGAGAAATCACCCTTTCCGATGATCGCGTTGGCAAGGAGATAGTCAACGACCGCAAAGTCAGCGGCGCTTGCCTTGACCTGTTGGATCGCCTGCATTTGGCTCTTGGCGGTGTTTACGGTAGCGCCGACGGCGTTCTCCGCATAGGATTCACCGGCGCTCTCCGCCTCAACGTAACCGATCTTGCCGGCAAAGGAAGTGGCGAAATCGGTGTATTGGCTCTTGGCGGAAGCCTTGACGACGACGGCTTGATAGTTCTTCATATAGTCATAGCTGAAATCAACAAGGTCGCGGCGGTTGGCTTCGTTGCCCTGCGCATCCTCATCGGTGCCGGAAGAGGTGAAGCCGTTCCAGATGCAATCGATGGTGCCGGCGTTCAAGTCAACGTACTTTGCGTCCCAGTTGATCTCCTTGAAGACGACGGTGTAACCGAGATCCTCAAAAACCGCCTTGGCAAGATCGGTGTCAAAGCCGACGAGCTCACCGTTCTCTTCGTAGTTCATCGGTTCATAGAGGGTGTAACCGACGGTGATGACCTTATCGGTCTTCTTGCAAGCGACCGCGCCGACCACACAAGAAAGCGCAATCGCGATAACCAACAACGTGATGATGATTTTTTTCATTTTCATACTCCTTTTATACCAAAAAATAAATTGCTCATTTCAAGCGTGAGCTTATTATAGCATGACCGAAAAACGCTTGTAAAGCAATTTAGCGTGATAAAGTGAAAAATTTTTAAATTATTTGAAAAAAAGCGGCAACGCTCTGCGCCGCCGCCCCATCGTATCTTATTCTCCCGCGTGCGTGAAGATGTTTTCAATGACGCCGATCAGTTCCTCGGGCGGATCGGTATATCCGCGCGCCCACCAGTCCTTGAGCATGCCGAACACGCCGTAAACAAAGAAGGATACGCCGTAATCTTTGACAAACTTGCCGCTTTTGATATTGCGATCGATAAGCATCGTGATAACGCGGTCAAGATTGTTTTGATAGATCATGTCAAACAGTTCTTTGTTTTCATACACGTGACAGATAAAAGAGCTTGCGTTTTCCAAAGAAAAACCGCTTTTGTCACGCACGCCGTTTGCCTCGCACCAAGCGCGCCAAATGCGCAACAAATAGACAGCCAAAACCTCCTCTTTGGAGTCATAGTAGCGATAAAAACTGGACCTGCCCACGCCGGCGGTGTCGCACAGTTCGCAGATGGAGAAATCATCAAACCCCTTTTGTTTCATCAAAGAAAACAGCGCGTTTTCGATCGCGTTTCTGATGACGGCTTTGTTTTGTCTTTTCGCAGCCATTTATGACCCCCTTCCTTGACAAGGCACAAGTGTCCTTATATAATAAAGTAAAATCGACGTTATGTCAAGACGGAGGGCGTATGCAAGAGGTTAAAACCCAACAGACGAGAGAACTTGTGATCGAAACGCAAGCCTTGTCCAAACGATTTCCCAACAAACTTGCCGTAAATGCAATGGATATGCACGTCGCAAAAGGGGCGATTTACGGACTCATCGGCAAAAACGGCGCGGGCAAGACCACTGCGATGAAGATGATCCTCGGGATCATTCCCGCCACAAGCGGCGAAGTCGCCCTGTTCGGTTCAAAGGACCTAAAAAGCCAACGCACGCGCATCGGCTCCTTGATCGAGAACCCCGGCATTTACAAAAACTGCACCGCTTTTGAAAACATGAAGCGCTTCTCGATGATCGCGGGAGGTACGGACGAGGAGATCCGCTCCCTCTTGGCGTTTGTGGGGCTTGGCAACGTGGGCAGCAAAAAGGCAGGGGATTTTTCGCTTGGTATGAAGCAACGCCTTGGCATCGCCATCTCGCTCCTCGGCAACCCCGAACTCCTTGTTTTGGACGAACCGATCAACGGCTTGGACCCTGCCGGCATCAAGGAGATCCGCGACCTCATTTTAAAGCTGAACGGAGAGCGCGGCGTGACCTTTTTGATCTCCAGCCACCTGCTGGACGAGCTGGGAAAGATCGCCACCGATTACGGCATCATTAACGACGGCAAACTTGTGGAGGAGATCTCCGCTGGCGAGCTTGCGGAGCGATGCCGAGACGGCGTGCGCGTGATTGCGGACGACCTTGAAAAAGCCGCCGCCATACTTTCGCAAAACGGGTTTACCGACTATGTGATCAAGAAAAAATCCCTCCTCCTGCACGAGGGGGTGGACCGCTCCGCCGACATCAACGAACTGCTTGTCAAAAACGGCGTGCGCGTTTCGGAGCTGTACGTTCACAACAACGGTTTTGAAGAGTACTTTATAAAAAGGTTGGGCCGCTGATATGAAAAACTTGTTGTCTTTGGAATTTCGTCGCCTTTTGCGGGCAAAATCCTTTTACATCTGTTTGGCGATCGCGATGATCATGATCCTGATCAGCGCCGCAACCAACAAAATGCTCCTCAACATCGCCTCCTCGGAAGAGTTTGGCGAGGCGTTTGGCGCGGTCATTCAGGCGCCCACGTCAATCTCGATGCTCAAGAGCACGGCTTCCTCTTCCCTAACCGTGATCCTTGCGATCTTCTTATCCATCTTTGTGACGGAGGACTACACGAGCGACACGATCAAAAACGTGTACGCCAAGGGTTTCTCACGCGAGGAGGTCTTTTTTGCAAAGTACGTTTCCACCGTTGCGGCGACCTTCGTTTTCTTTGCGGTTTGCTCGCTGTTTTCCTTTGCGATGGGCAAGGCGATCTTCGGTGAGATCGGCAATGCGGGCGAGAACCTTGTCCCCTCCCTTTTTGCGATCCTACTGACTGTTTTTGCCTACGCAACCATCTATTTTACAGTTGCCGTTTGCATCAAAAAGACGGGCGCCGCCATTGCGATCTCCATCATCGGCCCCATCGTTTTGACGCTGCTGCTCTCTCTTGGAAACGCCGCGATCAATTCCGAAAAGATCAACCTGACGGACTACTGGCTGGACGGACGCCTCAGCATCCTGCAACAGGCAAACGTAGCGGGGAAAGAGCTGTTGATCGGCTTTGTCGTAAGCGGGGTCGCCCTGCTTGCCGCCGGCGCGATCGGATTCCTTATAAACAGAGCGAGCGAAAAGTAAAACCCACATACAAAAAAAATGCTTCGCAGAGATGCGAAGCTTTTTTTATAACTCTTGTTTTTGGGATCCCTTTTGTTTTGACGAGTTTAAAAGCAGGATCGCCCCCAGCACAAACACGATGCCGAGGATCTTGGGAAAATCGTGTCCTTCGCCGTAAAACAAAATGCCAAGGAGCGAAGCAACGAGGGGTTCCACCGCAACAAGGATCGCCGCGCGTGAGGACTCCACCTTTTTCAGCCCCCAGGTGTAGAAGAAATACGGCAACACCGTGCAAACGACGGAAATACCCGCGCACCACGCCCACAAAACGGGGTTGGCGGCAAGGACCGCAAACGTCCCCTTAAGATCACTGACGGGTAGAGAGGCGACAAAGGCAAACAGAAAGGTGTATGCCGTGACGGTAAGAGGATCGTACTTTTTTAGTCCAAACACGCCGAAGATCGTATAAAGCGCATAGAAAAGCCCCGACAGGACCCCGATCAAGGCTACGATGGGACGAAGCGTCCCCGTCCCTTGCGTTACGCCGGAAACCAACACGCACCCGATAAAAGTCATGGCAAGCGCAATGATCTTTTCCGCCCCGACCTTTTCCTTAAACAGCACGGCGGAGAGGATCATCACAAAGATCGGCGACGTGTACAGGAGCACCACCGCAACGGACGCCTCGGAATGAATGATCGTGTAAAAATAAAAATAGTTGAACAAAACGACGCTGACCACGCCCGTGCCCAGAAAGATCCAAACGTCGCGCAGTTTAATGCGCATGCGTTCGGGCGAAAACGCCAAAGCGGCAACCACAAAGACGGGCGCGGCAAAAAGCAAGCGCACAAAACAGATCTGCATTGCGGAAAGCCCCGCCGCAGACAGCTTGCGAATAAAGATGCTGATGATGCCCCAAAGCACACCCGAGAGCAAAATGGAAAGAATGGGAAGCACCCGCCCGAAAGCTTTTTTCATACTTTGATTATACACCAAAACCCGCCTAGCGGCAAAGATATTTCACCACGCTAACGCGAAGCAATCGCACTGCGATCGGCTCCCTATTCGATTCCCGTCGCTCGTACACAAAAAACGCACGATTTCCGTGCGTTTTTTGGTACTCCCGGCGGGAATCGAACCCACAACTGCCCCTTAGGAGGGGGCTGTTATATCCATTTAACTACGGAAGCATATTTGCTTGTTTGTCACTTGTGATATAATACCACAACGAAAAACAAATGGCAAATAATCCTTGCGTGTTTTTTCTTTTCAACTTTCTTTGATTGATTTTATAAAAAACCGCTATTGACAAAACGTGCACGAGGCTCTAAAAAAAACAGCCTGCGAAGCAGACTGTTCTTTTAAGTTTTATAAGGGGTTTTACTTTTGCAAAGGCGGTAACGCTATGCAAAATTACTTGGTGCCGAACAATCGATCCCCCGCATCCCCCAATCCGGGCAGGATGTAGCCGTGCTCATTGAGCTGGCGGTCCACCGTGGCAACGTAGATTTGCACGTCGGGATGCGCATTGGCAAGGGTCTCCACACCGATGGGTGCGGCGATGATGGACATTTGTTTGATCTTTTTACAGCCGCGCGCCTTGAGCATGTTGATAGCCGCCACGGCGCTGCCGCCCGTTGCCAGCATCGGATCGAGCACGATGACCGTCTTGTGCTCAATGCCGTCGGGAAGTTTGCAATAATACTCGCAGGGTTCCAAGGTCTCCTCGTTTCTGTAAAGACCGATGTGCCCTACCTTTGCGGTGGGAAGAAGGGTGTGGATGCCGTTGACCATGCCAAGACCGGCGCGGAGGACGGGAACGACCACAACGCTCTTTTCCTGCACCACGGTTTGACGGCAAAGCTCAAGCGGGGTTTGCACGTCCACCTCGGTGGTGGGGATATCCTTTAGGCTCTCGAAAGCCATCAAGGTGGTGATCTCTTCCACAAGTTCACGGAACTCTTTCATGCCGGTAGCTTCGTTTCTTAAAATGGCGATCTTGTGATTGATCAAGGGGTGATTGAAAACCGTAACGTTTTTGGGGTAAGCCATAATTTCTCCTTTAATAGCAGGATGGGAGACCGAAGCCTCCCAACTTGCTTTGTTTATTTTGATGTTAGATTATTCTGCGTCTTTCATCTCGGATGCGGCAACTTCCTCAGCGGGATCAACACCCTTGAGTTCAAAGTCCGCATCGGGAGCAACAGCGCCTGCAACAAGGCTTTCGGGTGCGCCCTCATCGCCTGCTTCGGGAGCGACGTCCTCGTTGTTCTTCTCAAGCTTGTTCATGATCGCATGGGTCACGATGCCAAGGATCAAAGCGGTTGCGATGGCGGTGATCGTGATGGTCTTTGCAACAGAGCCGTCGCCGTTCAAAGCGTAGGGGATCTGGATGGACAAGCCGCCGATACCGGAGATAAGGATCGCGCTGACGGTGAAGAGGTTCTTATTCTCACCGAGGTCGATGTTTTTGAACATCTTAAGACCGCTGACAGCGATGAAGCCGTAGAGGGTCAAGCACACGCCGCCCATTACGCAAGACGGAATGGTTTGCAGGAGAGCCATGACCGGGCTGATGAAGGAGAGCACGATGCACATCAAAGCTGCGACAAAGATCGTGCGAACGGAAGCGTTCTTGGTGATAGCCACGCAACCGACGGACTCACCGTACGTGGTGTTGGGGCAGATACCGAAGATGGTGCCCGCGATGGAGCCGACGCCGTCACCGAGGAGGGTCTTTTCCAGTCCGGGTTCGCCCTCGACGAGGTCACGGCCGATGATGGAGCCGAGGTTCTTGTGGTCCGCAATGTGCTCAGCGAAGACGACGAGCGCAACAGGGATGAACGCGATGGCAACTTCCGCAACACCCGCGCCGTTAAGGAGCTTGGCACCTGCGATGCCCGCCGTGCCGCTGGACATCTCTTTGATCGCCTCAATGAGACCGAAGTGCGGGTAGTTGAGGAAAGCGGTGATGCCGGTGAAGCTGCCGTTCTTAACAAAGTTGGAAACGAGCGGATCGAAGTTGATGATCTTGAGGTAATCCACCTTGCAAGCATAGCCGAAGATGGAGAAGAACGCCGCGCAGGCATAGCCCGCACCGATACCGATGATGAAGGGGATGAGCTTCATCGTCTTGAACTTCTTTTGAGAAGAGCAGATGACGATGGTGATGAACGCGACGAGACCGCACAGGAGACCGATCAGGTTGTAACCGCTGTGGATCGATGCGCCGCTTGCCTTAACGATGTCACCCATTGCGCTGCCCGCAAGGGAGAGACCGATCAAAGCGACCGTCGGCCCGATGATCACGGGAGGCATCAATTTGCTGACCCATTTGGTGCCCGCGAAGTGGATCACGATCGCGATGACCACGTACACAAGACCGGCGAAGATGGAGCCGACCAAGATGCCGCAGTAACCGAACGTGGTTGCGACGAAAAGCGAGTTCAGGAACGCGAAGGAGCTTCCGAGGAAGACCGGGCTCTTGAACTTGGTGAAGAGCAAATAAACGATGGTACCGACACCCGCGCCGAGAAGAGCCGCCGGGATCTGCATCGGCAAACCGATGATGGTCGGCACCGCGATGGTTGCCGCCATAATGGCAAGCACCTGCTGGAAGGCGAAGACGATAAGCTTACTCAGCTTCGGCTTGTCTTCAACGTCATAGATAAGGCCGTTTTTATTCATATGAATACCTCCATAATAAAATCCTAACAACAAAAAACCCCATCGGCGCAGAGCACGACAAGGTCATAAGCAAAAGGTATTCACTCAAATCTTGTCGATATCTCGTATCGCCCTTAAAGATTTTCACTACGGTTATGATAGCATAGCTATAGAGCATCGTCAAGCGTTTTGAAAGAGTTTTTCCGACAAATTTTTCCACTTGCAAAAAGCCCGCCGAAACGCACGCTCATCACTGCTTATTCACCTCAAAAATGCCATATATCTTACGTCATTCCCCACCCATCATAGTTACTACAAATAGACGGCAGAGACGGCGGCAGAGACGAGGCTGATCCACCCCTTAAATAAAAAAAACGGCGGGCACGGAGAGTGCGCAGAGACGAGCGCTCCTTTACCTTCCATCCGAAAAGCATCTACAACAAACGAAAAGAGGAAGAAATGACTTAATAATCCCACCCATCACGGTTACTACAAATAGACGGCATAGAAGGAGGCAGAGACGAGGCTGATCCACCCCTTAAATAAAAAAACGGCGGGCACGGAGAGTGCGCAGAGAGAAGACTGTCCCCGCCCACCCATCATAGTTACTACAAATAGACGGCAGAGACGGCGGCAGAGACGAGGCTCGACGTAAAAAAAACGGCGGGCACGGAGAGTGCGCAGAGACGAGCGCTCTCCGAAGAGGCGGGTCTGAGCGTACTTCTTGTACGTGATGCCCGACGAGTGAGGTAGTTAGCGAAGTATCTGTCCCACTATACGTGCCCGCCTATTCAAAGGGGCGGATGCGATAATAAGCACCAATAGTGCGTGCTATATCCGCACACTCCCTCTCCTCCTCTTTTGAAAGAGTGGTTGCAACGGTGGAAAGCACCACCTTGGGCACGACTTTGGTGCACTCCTTGGCAAACTCCAACATGGCGTCAAAGGACTTTTCGCCAAAGCAGGGACGGACCTCTTCCAAATAGCGCGTGCGGTTGGGCGTGTTTAGACTGATGGAGACCACGTCGACAAGTCCCTTTAGTTCGGGCGCGACGTTCCTGCCGTTGACAAGGTTGCCAAGCCCGTTGGTGTTGATGCGAATGGGCTTGTTGTAGGTCTTTTTTACAAAAGCGGCGATCTCCAAAAGGTCGTCAAAGCGTTCGGTAGGTTCGCCAAAGCCGCAAAAGACAACTTCTTCATACTTTGACATATCGCGAAGGGCAAACTCCGCAATTACCTCCTGCACAGTGGGCTCCTTTTCAAGCCACAGGCGGTCGGAGCGCCCCACTCTGTCCTTTGTGTTGCGCAGACAAAAAACGCAAGCGCACGGACAGCGATTGGTTAGGTTTACGTAAATGCCGTTATGAACTTCATACAATATATCGTTTCTCATAATTATATAAGTTATCCTTATTTATAAGCGCCCTGCGAAGCCGCCACTCGGCTTCAGGCTCCTTATAAAGACAGAGAGAATTGCTTCTCTCTGCCCTGCCACACGATTTAATTCGCAAAAAGTGTTACTTAAGCGACGGACCAGCCTTGACGAGTGCTTCGCCCTTTTCGTTGGTGGTATACTTTTGGAAGTTCTTTACGAAGCGAGCCGCAAGATCTTCCGCCTTAGCCGTCCACTGAGAAGCGTCGGCATAGGTGTTTCTGGGATCGAGAATGTTGGTGTCCACGCCGGCAAGAGCGGTGGGGACTTCCAAATTGAAGTAAGGAATGGTTTTGGTGGGCGCCTTGTTGATGTCGCCGGAAAGGATGGCGTCAATGATGCCGCGCGTATCCTTGATGGAGATGCGCTTGCCGGTGCCGTTCCAACCGGTGTTGACAAGGTACGCTTTTGCGCCGCTCTTTTCCATCTTCTTGACAAGCTCCTCGGCATACTTGGTCGGATGCAACTCAAGGAATGCCTGACCGAAGCA
>DFFS01000075.1:681-1090 GCA_002371075.1 Christensenella sp. UBA3770 | reverse complement strand
ATGCCTGACCGAAGCAAGCGGAGAACGTGGGGGTGGGCTCGGTCACGCCGCGCTCGGTGCCCGCGAGTTTTGCGGTGAAGCCGGAGAGGAAGTAATACTGCGTCTGTTCCGGCGTCAGGATGGAAACGGGAGGCAACACACCAAACGCGTCTGCGGAAAGGAAGATCACGCTCTTTGCCGCGGGTGCGCTGGAAATCGGGCGGACGATGTTTTTGATGTGGTTGATCGGATACGAAACGCGGGTATTCTCCGTCACCGACTTATCGGCAAAATCGATCTTGCCCGTCTCGTCCAAAGTGACGTTCTCCAAAAGAGCATCCCTCTTGATGGCGTTGTAGATGTCCGGCTCGGAATCCTTGTCCAAATTGATGACCTTTGCATAGCAACCGCCCTCGAAGTTGAAGACGCC
>DFFS01000075.1:404-576 GCA_002371075.1 Christensenella sp. UBA3770 | reverse complement strand
GGATCGGTGGAAAGGGTGGTTTTGCCGGTGCCGGAAAGACCGAAGAAGATCGCGGTGTTCTCACCGTTCATATCGGTGTTTGCCGAGCAGTGCATCGAGGCGATGCCCTTTAAGGGGAGGTAATAGTTCATCATAGAGAACATACCTTTCTTCATTTCACCGCCGTACCAGG
>DFFS01000075.1:0-344 GCA_002371075.1 Christensenella sp. UBA3770 | reverse complement strand
AGGTGTTGATGATGACCTGCTCGCGACTGGTGATGTTGAAAGCGACGCAGGTTTCGGAGTTTAAGCCAAGCTCCTTGAAGTTTTCCACCTTAGCCTTGGACGCGTTGTAAACGACGAAGTCGGGCTTGAAAGAGGCAAGCTCCTCCGCGGTGGGTTGAATGAACATGTTTTTGATAAAGTGGGCTTGCCACGCCACTTCGACGATGAAGCGGACCGCCATACGGGTATCGGCGTTTGCGCCGCAGAAAGCATCCACAACGTAAAGGTCCTTGCCGGAAAGCTCCTTTAACGCGATGTCCTTAACGGTTGCCCAAACGCTTTCGCTCATCGGGTGGTTGTCGTTT
>DFFS01000004.1:4534-13176 GCA_002371075.1 Christensenella sp. UBA3770 | reverse complement strand
CGATCTCCCTTTTGATGGAGCAGGATGAGTCGCGTCTGAAAATGACGGCGACGGAGGTCCGCAGCGCCATCAAAGAGGTTGCAAAGCAGGTGCTTCGTTTGTACAAGCAGTTTGCCATCAAAGCCCGCATGAAGCGCATCGCCGGCGAAAACGGCGAGATCGAGCTTTGCTACTTTGACAAAAACGACATCAGCAGCGACGACGTCGTATTCGACGTTTCGGGCGACGTGTTGGAAACCTTGTCCTCACGCCGAAACATGGTGGTGGAGCTGTTGAACCTCGGTCTTTTGACGGACGACGACGGCAAGATCAGCTCGGCAAACAAGTCCAAGATCTTGGAGATGCTCGGTTTCGGCAACTGGGAGAACGCCCGCGAGCTGGACGAACTCAACAAAACCCACGCCAAGGAGGAAAACGCCGCCGTTATAGAGGGCAGCATCGAGGTCGGCGAAGTGGACGACGACGATATCCACGTTGCGGAGCACAGCAAAGCGATCCTCGGAAAGGAATTCGATTACACGCCCGAGGCAAAGCAGCGCTTGATCGAACACATCAGAGAACACAAACGTAAGAAGGCGCTCCTGAAGAGCGTCGAACAAGGCGCAATAGCGCGTTAAAGGAGGTATATTATGCAGGAAAATATGGAACAAGCGGTCGTCGCGCCCGCCGCCGAAGAAACGGCAAAAGTTACTTCGGCGTCGGATAACGGGGAGGCTGCCTCCGTAGGGAAATTCGCAAACAGCGACGAGCTTTTGAAGGCGTACAACCATTTGGAAGCGGAGTTTACCAAAAAGTGTCAGCAGTTAAAAGAGGCAGAGCGGAGAAGTGAGCCTTCCCCCGAGCCTTCGGCGGCGGAAGGATCTGCCCCTCTGTACGAAAGAGAAGATTGGGAAGAAAGGGTGGCTGCGTTTTTGGGAAAGTATCCGATGGCGGAAGAGTACGCCGGGGAGATCAGCGGCATCTTGATGGCGGACAAAGATCTTGCCGGGAAAGAGGACTGCTTGGACGTTGCGCTCGGCAGAGCGGTTGCGAAAAGCTACAAAAAACCCGAAAGCATGATGGAGGACGAGGCATTTCTCGAAAAGCACGTCTACAACAATGACAAAATTCGCGATAGAGTCATCAAAGACTACCTGGAGGGATTGTCTCCCCTCGCCGGCGCACCCAGAACGTTACCGCATGGCGGTGCTGCCGCGATCATACCGCCCACTCGAGCCAGAAGCATCGAGGAGGCGGGAGCCATGGCGGAAAAACTCATAAAATCAAGGAGGATATAATCTATGGTTACTATTTCCAGCGCGGAAAACGCACTGAAAACTCTCTATCTCGGCGTCGTTGCGGATCAGCTCAACATCGGCATCAATCCGTTCTATGCCAAGATCAAACAAACCACGTCGGACGTTTGGGGCAAAAACATCGTTAAGCTTGTTCCGTACGGACTGAACGGCGGCGTGGGCGCAGGCAGCGAAACAGGGGATCTTCCCGCCGCTGCCGGCAACAATTACGCGCAGTTCACCCTTGCTTTGAAAAACCTTTACGGCACCATCGAACTCAGCGACAAGGCGATCCGCGCCAGCGAAAACAGCGCGGGCGCTTTTGTCAACATCCTGAACGCCGAAATGGAAGGTCTTTTGAAAGCCAGCAAATTCAACTTCGGTCGTATGCTTTACGGCGACGGCAGCGGCACGCTCGGTGAGACCGTCAATTTCGCCGGCAACGCAAACAAGTCCCTCATCAAGCTCAACAGCTCCAAAAACTTCATGGAGGGCATGTTGATCGACATCTACGCTTCGGGCACCACCACGCCGCTTCTTGCCAAGAGGCGCGTATTGGAAGTTGACCGCGTGAACCACGTCGTCAAGTTTGACGGCACGCAGCCCGACAGCGTTCTCGGCAGCGGCTATTTCGTCACGTTGCAGGGCAGCAAGGACGCAGAACTCACCGGTCTCGGCGAGATCTTTAAAACCAGCGGCAGTCTTTACGGCGTTACGCGCAGCGGCAACAAGTGGTTGGCGCCGTATATCAAGTCGTCTTTGGGCGCGATCAACACCGGCATGATCCAAGCCGCCATCGACCATGCGGAAGAGCTTGCGGGTTCTTCCGTCGACTTCATCGCCACCGCTTACGACGTCAGACGTTTCTACTTGGATTACCTTGCGCTCAGCCGCACCAACATCGACTACCTCAACTTGGACGGCGGTTACAAGGCGATCTCCTACAACGGCATTCCCGTCGTTGCGGATAGGTTTGTGGACAACGGCACGATGTACGTGTTGAACAGCGCCGACTTCAAGCTCCATCAGCTTTGCGATTGGAACTGGATCGAGGGCGAAAACGGCAGGATCTTGATGCAAAAGGCAGGAACGCCCACCTATACCGCCACCCTCGTGAAGTACGCCGATATGATCTGCGACAAGCCCATCGGACAAGCCAAGCTCAGCGGCATCACCGCGGCGTCGGCATAATGGGAGGTGGCGCACGTGCGGGACAACTTGATAGAGATCAAACACGACGTCTTTGACGTCGCGGACAGAATCAAAGAAGTGGATGCGGAATATCGGCTGTTTTACAACCTGGATCGCGCCCGCTTCGAAGTGCGAAAAAGAGGGGAGATCGCCGTCACTTGGACGGAGGACCTTTCCGCCGCGCTCATTCAAAAACTGCGTGAAACGCACGTGCGCCGCCGAAACGAGCTCTTAAAAGAGATCGAACGGGGCGAAGAAGCGGCAAAAAGAGAACAGGAGCACCGCGCAAGGGAAAAGATCGGCGAAATGACCGAGAGTTTTCTTTCTCGCGGCGGGCTTTCTTAACCGCTTTTTCGCCCCTAACTCCCAAATGGGGAAGGAGGAAAAATGAACGTAAACGACATTTTGAATAAAGCGTTGGAACTGCTTGGCATTCGCGACGCACAGGTTGCCGCAAACACGACGGACGAAAGGGTGCTTGATTTGGTCTCTGCGCTTGGCGTGACCTATCTTCGCCTGATCACGGAGTACGCGCCGCTTGAAAGGGAGCAAAGCGTGACCGTCGCCAACGGCGTATTTGCCACAAGCGGGCTTTCGGAAAAGTTTTTCGACGCCGTGCGCCTGACGGACGAGTCAGGGGAGGCGGTCCCTTTCCGTATGCGGGGCGACGTTCTTTTGGCAAAGGACGGAAAGTACACGTTGCGTTATTACGCATTGCCGCAAAGCTACCCTGCGATCGGCGGGACGGTGGAAGTTACGCCCAAGGTCCGGTTGGATCTTTTGGCAAGAGGCGTTGCGGCGGAATACGCCATGTCCGCGATGATGTACGAGGAGTCGCTTTTGCACGAAAGGAAGTATAAGGAGGGGCTGAAGAAAGCGTTGATGCCGCACGGAGCAAAGACGCTTCCGGTCAAAAGATGGATATGATCAGAACTTATGAAAACGAAAAACCCCTCGTTCCCAAGCGCAAAACCTACGATCTTTCCTCTTTTAAGGGGATCAACACCACCGTCGCGGAGGAGCTGCTTCCGTTCAATTATTCCCCCAAAAGTTATAACTTTTGTTTTGGCAAGGGGGTGTTGGACCCGGGCTACGGCGTGGAAAACGCCTATCTTAAGATCGGCAACGTGACGAGGCAGATCAAGCGGAGGGGCATCACGGTCAAATTTGTGCGGTTTTTCCGCTATACGATGCACAACCTGACGCAGCGCTTGGATCGGCTCGTAGGTCTTGGTGACGATGGCAAGCTTTACGATATGGCTTTGAACGTAACGACCGCCACCTTTGCGCCCGTCACGGGCACTTACGGCAACGTTTTGGACGCCGTTCCCTACGTGTACAACGGGGACGACGGCTTGCTCGTTTCCACGTCGACGGGGCTGTATTTCCTGCGCGGAATGGTGATGAACCGCCTGTCTTTCAGTCAAGTTTTCACCACGATGTGCGTGCACAGCGACAGGGTCTTTGCAGTGCTCAAACTGGACGAATACAAGCTGTATTTCAGCGACGATTTCAACCCCGCAAACTGGCAGATCTCCTTAAAGGAGGGCGGCTACATCTCCTTTGACACCGAGATGGGCAAGGTCGTAAAGGTGCTGAGCTACGCGGGGCACGTGTACCTGTTTTTCGAGCACGGCATCATGCGCCTGACCGCCTACAACCTGCAAACGGAGTTTCGTTTGCAAAAGTTGTATCTTTCGCCCGGCACCATCTACAAGGACACCGTTGCGATCTGCGGCGACAAGATCATGTTTGCGGCGTCCGACGGCGTCTTTGTCTTTGACGGCGTGCAGATCAAAAAGACGATGGAGGAGATCTCCGATCTGTTTGACGCCGATCAATCCTACGCCCACGCGGTGCATCACGGCGGAAAGTATTATCTTGCCTGCCGCTTAAATATGGACAGCACGATCGCCTCGGCAAACAACAGCCTTGTCGTGTACGACCTTTGGCGGCAAACCGTGGACGTCGCGCACGATCTGAACATCCTGTCGATGGTCTCTTTGGACTTTGAAACGGTGCGTTGCGTGCTGGCAAACGTCGCCTATCCGTCAGACTACATCGGCATGATCACGCGCGTCGGGGCGATCGATTCGACGCCGACGGCAAAGCTGTGGCAATCCCCCGTGACGACGCTTGGCGTAACCACCGGCAAAAAGTTTTTGCGGGAGATCCGCGTCAGAACGTCGGGTAGCGGCACTTTGAAAGTGTGGCTTGACGGAACCTTAAAGGAATACGCGCTTGCGAGCGGCTTAAACAAGGTCAAGGTCATGGCGACGTTTGACAAACTCAGGGTCGCCGTAGCGTCGTCTGCGGCGGACGCGCGCGTTACACTTGCGGAGATCACCGTCGACAGATACGGAGAATGACTATGAACATAGAGAAACAAACATATTTGAACACCGAACAATTGCAAGGGCTGTTTGAGAAAAACGGCATAGCCGTTTCGTGTTACGGAGCGGGTAGCGGCTGCGGCGGCGTGCGGTTTTACCTTTCGTCAAAGGCAAAGGTGACCTTTGAGGTGCGCTTTCACGCCGTATCCGCGGCTGCCGCTTTGCGCGTGGACGGCACGCTCGTTGCGACTACGTCGCGCCTTACTTCTCGGTTTGAACTGACTCTTGGCAAAGGCGACCACGTCTTTGACCTCTCTTGCTCTTCGCACGGCGGCTTCGTCATCTCGGCAAGCGCGCACGGGCTGGAGCCGGCAAGAGCGTATTTCGACCGCGTGGGCGGGCACGCAAACGCCTCCGAGACCGTTGTGTATATGTCAAACGGCGACAGGGACGTCGTCAGCTATCGCAAGACCTCGTCCTCGCTGGAAACCGCAACGCTATCCACGCCGCTCTACGACGACGCCAACCTGTACGACAAGACGAACGATGTTTACACGCAAACCAAAGCGTACGTCACGTCTGTCGAAAACGGCGCCAAAGTGCTTTTGAACCTAAGCCGCGATCTGACCATTACGGTGGATGGCAAGGTGGAAGACGTTGCCGTATGCGACGGGCGCACGCTGGATGCGGGGGCGGATTATCTTGCCGCTTACGTTTCGGACGGTGGAAAACTTACGCTCCTGCGCTGCAACGACGGGCAAACCATCGGCACGTCGGATTCGCACGTTTGGGAAAAGCCCGTTCTTCGCGTGTCAAGCGCGCAAAAGGGCTCCGTCCTGATGACGCAAAGTCCCGACTACGTTTGGACGGCGTACTTTTTTAACGGCGAGGGAGACGGTTCCGTCGCCTTTGGACAAAACGTCTTTCACTACAGCGAGATCCCACTTTGCCGAAACCGCTACGTCGCCCCCGACGCAACGATCGACGAAGAGGACGGCACGCCTGTTTTCTTTTACAAGACGGAAGACGGCAGGTTGATGCGTATGGCGTACGGCGATGAGCCCTCGCTTGTCGGTTACGGCGAAGGCTACCACGCGGGAGAAAACGGCGGTTTTGTGCAATTTGCGGGAGAGGTCAAGTATCAAGCCGCAGAGTAAAAGGAGGGAATATGATCATCGGAAAAACCAGGGACAAAATTTTGTTACCCGAGTTGCCGTCCTCGGTGGATATGACGGCAGACCCGTCCAAAGTGATATTGCAAAACGAAATTCTGAGCAATCTCGACAGCATCGCAAAAAAGTATGAAAAGGGCTTAAAACAACGCGCCAGAGCCTATGCGGAGGACGCCGTAAAGGGCGTCTTTGAGAGCGACGAGGAGCTGATGAAGCGGGCGGAGGATAGCTTGGGCGCTCTCTACGATGAAAAACGTCAAAAGGCGACGGATCGTTTTGAGAAAAACGACGAGGAACTGCGCGAAAAGCAAGCGGAGCTTGCAAGCGGCAGGGCGGAAAAGATGGATCGCATCGCCCAAGAGTACGACGCAAAAGAGAGCCGTCTTGCCGAAAACCTCAGTCGAAGGGGCATCACTCATTCGTCCATCGCCGACCTATCTTCGGAGGGGTTGCGCGCGGAAATGGCGGAGGAAGAGCAAGCTGCAAGCGCCCTTTACGACAAAAAACTCGGCGCGGTGGAGGAAAAGATCAAGCTTGTCAAAGCCACGTACGAGAACGCGCTCAAGAACTATGAGATCTCATACGCGCTGGAGCTTGAAAAACAGCTGAACACCCTGATCAAAAAGAGGGACAGGATGCAATCCGACTACGTAAAGCAGCACGCGGACGACAGAGAAAAGGCATATTACGACTACATCAACGACGATAAACAGAGAAACCGCGTTTACGAGGAGAGCGAGGGAGACTATTTCGGCGCAAAGAAGGAAAACTATCAGGAAAGATACGATTACCTCATGGATGCGCTTGCCGGAAAGAACAAAAACAGCGTTAAAAACTTCATCAATCAAAATGAAGCGGATTTGCGCGCCTATCTCGGCTTGTATTACGATCGGTTCGTAAAGGAGGTAAGCTAAATGTGGGAGCAGATCATGGAGTATGCGGCGGCAAACGGGATCTGGGCGCTGCTGTTCCTTGCCTTGCTGATCTACCAACTGAAAGACAGCAAAAAGCGTGAGGAAAAGTACACCGCCACGATCACCAGCCTGACCGAGGGGTTAAACGCCCTTGAGGGGATCAAGCAGGATATCAAGAGCATCATTGACACCATCGATTCCACCGTTAAGATCGGCGAGACCCTTTTCGGCAAAAAGAAGACGGAAAAGGACCCGCCCGAACAGAAATCTTAAAACGTCCCAACCGAAGGCGGGAAAAAAAAGAAAGACCTGAAGCATGCGCTTCAGGTCTTTTTTCATATAGCGTTCAAGCGATCAGAAGTTTTTGATAAACTTCGCAAGCTCGTTGAAGATCACGTCCAAGCCGTGTGCGCCCGCGTCGGGATAGCCGATGCTGCGCTCGCCGACGGTGCCCGCTCTTCCGAGGGTGGCAACGTGGGTCTTGGTGGCTTCCGCGCCGTCGTGCGCCGCTTTCGCGCCGAGGTCGATGCCTTCTTGGAGTTTCTTGCCTTCTTCCGCCGCTTTGGTAAGAGCCATTGCGCAGGGTTTCAAGGCGTCGACAAGCGTCTTGTCGCCGATCTCCGCGCCTTTGCCGAAGCTCTTCTTGCCGGTTTCGTACACGCCGCGATTTGCCTCCGTAAACAGGAAGGCAAGGTCGGTCAGGTTGATCTCCTTCTTGCCGATCATCGCTTTGCCGGCGTACTTAAACGCGCTACCCCAGATCGGACCGGAAGCGCCGCCGCAGTACTCCTTGATGATCTCGGAGCAGCTTACGAGGAACTCGCCGATGTCACCCTTTTTGCGGGTTGCCCAATCGGCTTTGAGTTGCTTAAAGCCCTTGGCGATGCTCATGCCGAAGTCACCGTCGCCCATCTTGTCCGCTTCGCAGAAGGGTACTTCGTTTTCAATGATGACGTCCGCCATCTTGTCCACGATCTTCACAAAAGCCGCGGTGTTGATGGTCTCGCCGATGGCGGGGGTGCCTTCCACTTCATAGACGGCGTTGACGTCCGCTTCTTCGGCAGCCGCTTTCTTGGCTTTCTTTGCCGCGGGAGCAGCCACGTTCGTCACACCAAGCGCCTTGGCGATGGCGTTCATCGCCTCAACGGCGGCTTCCGCCTGCTCGCTCATCGCAGCGCCCCAGCTGAGAGCGGGGGTGGTAACGGGATAATCCACGTACTTCTTGAGATCGTCGTCCACTTTGAGGACGGTGATCGAAGCGCCCGCCATGTCGATGCTGGTCATGTAGTTGCCCACGATGGTCCTGTGGATCTTCACGCCAAGCTTCTCAAGCGCCTTGGTGGTGCTGTAGTTTAAGATGTAAAGCTCTTGGAGCGGGGAGCCGCCGAAACCGTTGATCAAAAGAACGATCTCGTCGTCCGCCTTCAAGCCGAGGTCCTCCTTGAGGTCCTTCACGATCCTTTCCGCAAGGTCGTCGGAGAAGGTGCCCTTGGAGTAATCGATCTTTTCGCGGAAACGACCCGGCTCGCCGTGGATGCCCACGCCAAACTCCATCTCGTCGTCGCCGATCTCAAAGGTCGGGTGACCCGCCGCGGGAACGGTGCAGGAGGTGAAAGCAAAGCCAAAGGAACGCACGTTCTCAATGACCTTGTTGGCAACCGCTTTTACTTCGGGGAGTTCCTTGCCCATTTCGGCAGCAGCGCCGGCGCACTTGTGAACAAGCACGGTGCCCGCCACGCCGCGTCTGCCGACGGTGTA
>DFFS01000004.1:0-4396 GCA_002371075.1 Christensenella sp. UBA3770 | reverse complement strand
CGTTGTTGAAGTTCATGCAGTCGCCTGAGTAGTTTTTGATGATAAGGAGCACGCCCTTGTCGGTGGCGCACTTTTTGATGGCGTTGTAAACCTGCACCTGAGAGGGGGAGGCAAACACGTCGCCGCAGACCGCCGCGTCAAGCATACCCTTGCCGACGAAGCCCGCGTGTGCCGGCTCGTGACCGGAGCCACCGCCGGAGATCAAGCTGACTTTGTCGTCGTTGATGTCCTTTTTCTTGACGATCTTAAACTTTTCCACAAACTCAAGGTCGGGATGCGCCATTGCGATGCCGTGGCACATATCGTACACAAAAGTTTCGGGGGTGTTCATTATTTTTTTCATACTAAATCTCTCCTTTTATTTATGATATTAGCCGAGATCGCTCTCGGCTAATAAGATATCTGGGATCAGTCGTCGTAACCCTTGTATTCGCGGCCGATCTTGTCCGCCGTCTTGATGGCGGCAACCACCATATCCACGGTGACGGGGAAGGGCATGTTGTGGATGGACTCCTCGGGGATGCAGGTCTTCTTGGCAACCGCGACAAGTTCGTCATCGGTCAAAGAAGTACGGGCAACTTCGCCGGTCTTCTTGTTGGTCATAAGATCCTGCAAGCAGATCGGGAGGCCGACGGTGTCGCAGAAGTCAAGGACTTCATACAGCTCGTCTTCCGGAGCGTTCTCAAGGATCAACTGGCAGATGGTGCCGAAGGCAACCACTTCGCCGTGGAAGTTGTTGGCATGGATCTCGTGGATGATCGTGATGCCGTCGTGAATGGCGTGCGCCGCGGCAAGACCGCCCGACTCAAAGCCCAAGCCGGAGAGGAGGATGTTGGTCTCAACGATCTTTTCAAAAGCCTGCGTAACGGCGTTGTTGTCGCAAGCGACCTTTGCCTTGTAGCCGTCACTGATCAGGTTCTTGTAGCAAAGCTCGGCAAGAGCAAAAGCGGTGTGGGTGCCGTAGCCGAGCAAGGTGCCCTTCGCACGGTTTGCGCCGCAGGGAAGACCCGCGTTGACGTTGGAAACGCTCTTAACGTTGGCACGCGCCTCGAAGTAGGTGGAAAGGGCGTCGCCCATGCCGGAAACGAGGAAGCGGGAAGGAGCGCCTGCGATGACGTTGAGGTCGATCAACACCACGCTGGGGCTCTGACGGAAATAAGCATAATCGTCAAACTCGTGATCGTCGGTGTAAAGAACGGCGCTGTGGCTGGTGGGCGCATCGGTAGCCGCAATGGTGGGGCAGATGATCAGCGGGTTGCCGGCAGCGACGCACTTACTGGTGTCGATGGCTTTACCACCGCCGAGACCGATCGTGCAGGCGCACTTGTTTGCCTTGGCGATCTCTTGCAATTTTGCCACGACGGTGCGGGAGCACTCGCCTTTGAACACGTCGCCGGCGGGAACGAACTCGATCTTATACTTTTCCGCAGTTGCGGCAAGCTTGTCTTTGACAAGGGTGAGCGCAAACGGATCGGCGATCAAAAGAGCCTTTTTGCCAAAGGTCTTTACGAAATAGCCCAAATTGAGCAATTCGTCTTCGCCTTGAACGTACTTGGTCGGGCAGATAAATGCTTTTCTCATAATAAATCTCCTTAAAATGTATTTTACAGCAAACGCTGCAAGTTTGATTTGTGGAAAAGACCACTAATAAAATTTTACCATAAAAAAATGCTATGTCAATAGCGATTTTGGATTTTTTCATAAAAAACGGCTCAAAAAACGCGTTTTTTTACGTTCAAGAAAGAAAAAACCGCCAAAAACGGGAGGTTTTTGAAGAAAAATATAAAAATTATCCCTTTTGCTCCTTTGCGGATGGGTCAGTTTTCGCCGTGGCGCATCTTGGCGATCAGAAAAAGCTCGTCGGCAAGTCTTTCGGGGGTGCTCCTGTCGTATGCGGGCGCGGGCGGACGCTTCTTAATTATATCGTCGATGACGGCGACGAGATTTGCGGGGTTGAGCGCCTCTTGCGGAATGACCGAGATCAAGCCCAGCTTGCGATAATACGCGGCGTTTTCTTCTTGGTCCCCGCGCGATTCTCCCTTGGGTAGCGGCACCGCGATCACGCGCTTTCCGAGGGCGGTCAGTTCGCCGAGTGTGGAGGCTCCCGCACGCGAAACCACAAGGTCTGCCGTTTCAAAAATGTCCGCGATGTTGTCCGCAAAAGGCATTGAGCAATAGGACTGCGTGCGGAGGGGGAGCCCGCTTTTTCCCGTGATATGAATGATATTATACTTGTCGGATAGATCCGCGTAGCTTTCGGACAGGGCGTCGTTGATGGCTTCCGCCCCCAAACTGCCGCCCATAAACAGCAGGGTTTTCTTGTCCTTTTTGGCAAAAAGATCAAGGCGTTTTCCGTGAAAAATTTCCTCTCTGACGGGGGTCGGGATCACCTTTGCTTTTCGGTGCGTCCCGGGGAACGCGGCGTAAATCCTTTCGGAAAAAACCGCGGTAAATCTGTTTGCGAGCCCCATCGATCTGTCGCTTTCGTGACAAACGATCGGAATTCCCAAAAGATGCGCGGCGATGACGGTGGGGACGGCGGCGTATCCTCCCTTGGAAAAAACGAGCGAAACGTCCTCGTTTTTCAGGATGCGTTTTGCCTGTTTGACTCCGCGTAAAAGCACCAACGGAAGCTTGGCGTTTTTCCATATTTTCCGCCTGAAAAACTTTGTTGTTTCCGTCGGAAAAAATGGGATTTTTCTGTCGGAACAGATCCTTTCTTCCATCGAGCCCGGGGTGCCGATATAGACGACGTTGTCAAAGCGCTTTTTGAGCTCGCCGAACAAGGCGATATTGGGCATAATGTGACCGGCGGTGCCTCCGCCGATGAGGGCGATGTTTGTCATGTTTTCATTTTCTCCTTTCATTTGAGGGTCAAAAGTCGTCTTCGTTTTATATTATTTGACGAACTTTTGGAATATATGCTTGATTTTTATATATTATTTATGTATAATTATGCTGTGAACATGTTTTCACAAATCTTTCAAAAGGAGGTTGCTTATGGAAGAATTCAATTTGATCAGCTTCGACGGAACGGATATCCATTGCTATATGTGGAATGATGTTCAAAATCCGAAAGCCGTCGTTCAAATCGCTCACGGCATGGGCGAGCATTGCGGAAGATATGATGACTTTGCGTCATTTTTAAATAAAAACGGTTACATAGTTATTGCGGAAGATCACCGCGGTCACGGCAAGACCTGCGGGTATGAAAAGAGGGGCATCGTAGAGGGGGACAGTTATAACGACACGATCTCCGACATGATCGCTCTCACCAATAATTACGCCGTCAAAAAGTTTAAGTTGCCCGTCGTCCTCATCGGACACAGCTACGGCAGCTTCCTCTCTCAGGGGTACATCGAGCGCAACGGCGACGCGCTTTCCGGCGTGATCCTTTCCGGCTCTGCGTATATGAACACCGCTCAGGTGGCGTTCGGCAGGGTCGTCGCTTCGATCCAAAACTTCATTTTCGGTGGTGAAAAACCCGCAAAACTCATCGCAAAGTTGTCTTTCGGCGCTTACGACAAGCAGTTTAAGGAGGAGAAGCAGCCTTTCGCGTGGCTCACGCGCGATAAGGAGGTCGTCAAAAAGTACATCGCGGATGAGTACTGCGGCGCGGCGTTTGACATGTCCATCGCCTTTCAAAAGAGCTTTTTCTACGGCATGAAGACGGTTTACCGCCCCGAGTCCTTAAAAGCGATCCCCAAAAACCTCCCCGTCTTTATCGCCAGCGGCGACAAGGACCCCGTGGGCGGCAACGGTGCGCTTACCACTCGTCTTTACGAGGAGTACAAGGCTCTCGGTCTTACCGATCTTGATCTGAAACTGTATCCCGATGCCCGTCATGAGATCTTAAACGAGCTCAACAAAGACGAGGTTTATTCGGATTTTCTCGCATTTATCGACAAAGTTACCGCTCCGAAAGAGTAACAAGTGTAATATTCGACAAGTGTAATAAAATCGGTTTCCCGAAATCCATTGGAATAGCTTAGCGTCTCGAGCGCGTGATATCGCGCGCTCGGGTTTTCCTTTTATAATATTAACGCTTTTTTTGCGTTTCTCTTTTTTTTCGTCGCGTGGCACGAATGTTGAAATTCGACACTTTTTTGTGCTAAAATACAATCGTAGGCAAAAATGTAGGGCAAGTTGCTTGCCTGAAATTTTTTGACGGTGATATAATCTTACGTAGAATGAATTTTAAGGAGGTAATTTTTAATGAAAATTAAACCTTTGTTTGATAGGATCGTCATCAAAAAGGTGGAAGAGAAAACCACCACTCTCAGCGGCATCGTTCTCCCCGATTCCGCCAAAGAGAAGCCGCAGATGGCAGAAGTGATCGCGGTTGGCCCCGGCGGCGTCATTGACGGCAAGGAGATCGTGATGCAGGTCAAGGTCG
>DFFS01000029.1 GCA_002371075.1 Christensenella sp. UBA3770 | reverse complement strand
GAGATCATCGCGTCGGGCGGCATCGGCGAGTTGCAGCGCGTCAACTGGATCATCACCGATTGGTTCCGCACGCAAAAGTACTACGACTCCGGCTCTTGGCGCGCCACGTGGAAAGGCGAGGGCGGCGGCGTGCTCATCAATCAATGTCCGCACCAACTTGACCTTGTGCAATGGGTGGTGGGCGAGATGCCCGTTTCCGTCAACGGCTTTTGCAAGTACGGCAAATGGCACGACGTGGAAGTTGAGGACGAAGTGACCGCTTATTTTGAGTACAAAAACGGCGCGTCCGGCGTGTTTATCACCACGACGGGCGAAGCTCCGGGCACCAACCGCTTTGAAGTCAGCGGCACAAAGGGCAAGTTACTTTGCGAAAACAAGAAGCTCTTTTTCTACCAAAACGCCGAAGATTCTCAGTCATTCTCAAAGACCTCTTCCGAGTCCTTTGCTGCGCCCAAGTGCGAGATCATCGAGCCGGAAACGGACGGTGAAAACCTGCAGCACGTCGGCATCTTGGCAAATTTCACCAAGGCGATCCTCGGCAAGGAGCCCCTTTTCGTGGACGGCAAAGAGGGCATCAAAGGGGTGGAACTGATGAACGCCATCGAGCTTTCGGGCTGGCACAACGGCGCTCGCGTCGCGCTTCCCATCGACGGCGATCTCTATTACAAGGAACTCATGGAGCACGTAAAGGTCTCCCGCTTTAAGTCGGTCAACGACAATCAGGTGGAGGGCACCCTCAATTTCGGAACGGGCTTTGTAAAAGTCAAAAGCGAGAAGTGATATGAAATTGACCTTTCGTTGGTATGGTGAAAAGGATTGCATTCCGCTCTCCTACATCAAGCAAATTCAAGGCATGACCGGTGTGGTCACCGCCGTTTACGACACCCCCGTCGGCGAGGTGTGGGACATTGAAAAGTTGCTTCGCTTGAAAAAGCTTGCAAACGAGGCGGGGCTGGAGATGGAAGTCATCGAGTCGGTCCCCGTTCACGAGGACATCAAGCTCGGTCGCCCCACGCGCGACAAGTACATTGAGGCGTACAAGCAAAACATCTTAAATTGCGGCGCGGTGGGCGTCAAGTGCATTTGCTACAACTTTATGCCGGTGTTCGACTGGTTCCGCACCAACCTTTACTACAAGCACGAGGACGGCTCCACCTCTCTTTCCTATGCCGAGGCGGATTTTTTGAAGCTGGACAAAACCAACTTGCGCCTCCCGGGCTGGGACGAAAGCTACTCCAAGGAAGAGCTTTCCGGTCTTTTGAAAGCCTACGAGGGGATGACGCATGAGAAGTTGTTTGACAACCTTGTCTATTTCCTCCGCGCGATCATGCCCGCTTGCGACGAGGCGGACGTCAATATGGCGATCCACCCCGACGATCCGCCGTGGGACATCTTTGACCTCCCGCGCATCGTAGGGCGCGAGTCGGATTACGATCGTCTTTTCGCCGCGGTGCCCAACAAGCACAACGGCATCACGTTCTGCACGGGGAGCCTTGGCGCAGGGCGCTTTAACGACCTGCCCAAAATGGCGGCGAAATACGCTTCGCGTATTTATTTTGCGCACCTCAGACAGCTCAAGTTTACAAACGACACGGATTTTTATGAGAACGGGCACCAGACGGCGGAGGGCAACGTGGACGTTTACGCCATCGTCAAGGCGCTTGTGCAAAACGGGTTTGACGGATATCTTCGTCCCGATCACGGCAGGAACATTTGGGGCGAGGACGCCAAGCCGGGTTACGGTCTGTTTGACCGCGCGCTGGGCGGCGCCTATCTCGTCGGATTGTTTGAAGCGGTGGAAAAGGACTTAAAGTAAGGAGTGCGTATGGTCTCTTTTGAAAAAGGCGCGATCGTGCTTCGTTCTCCCGCTTGCGAGGAGGCGGCGTACGACATCGGAAGCGAAAAAGCCGCCGTCGTATGTGACGGAAAGGGCGGTTTGCTTTGTTACAAGGTCAACGACAGACAGCAAAACTTTGTCGAGCCCTTTTTCGCGCTGACCCTGCTTGTAAACGGGCAACCGATCGATCCCGCGTCTGAAAAAACCGTCAAAATGATCGGCAGAACGCAGGAAGTCACCTTCCGCGCCGGGCAGGAGGAGATCACTGTCGTCACCTTTATGGAAAAAAGCGTAAACGGCGCATTTTTCCGCATTTTCTCAAAATCCGGAAAGGCGTTTTCCGCAACATTTGACCTCCGCGCCGCAAAGGCGATGCCCACCAAAACCGGGGCGACGTACTTTGAGGAGGGCGACCTTTGCCTCTCTTCCGACGCGCCGATGGATTGGCTTAGGGAAAACGAAAGCTTTTACGCGACGGTCAACGGGGAATTGCGCGTGTTGCTCTCCTTTGGGGAGTCACCCGCCGCTCACAAGGCGGCGTTTGCCTCCTTTGACAAGGCGGAGCGCGCCGTGAAGGAGGAGATCGAGGCGGTCAGACTCCCCGCAGCCCTTTCGGAAGAGGAAAAAGCCTTTTATATGATGTCACACTTTGCCGCGCTTGAAAACTTTAAGTCTGCGGGCGCTTTCCGCGCCTTTGCGGCGGGGACAAATTACACCTATCCGCTGCGCACCTATTTTCGCGATTCCTATTTTACGGTTCTTTCCATGCTGTCTTGTCACCCCGACCTTGTGCGGGACGAGATAATGACCCTTGCAAGGAGCATTGAAAAGGACGGCACGTGTCCGTCTGCGGTCAAAAGTGACGGCACAGCTTTTTGGGGCAACCATTTTGACAGTCCATCGCTGTTTGTGATGGAGCTCTTTGATTACGTTGCCGCCACCGGCGACGACACCATCCTCTTTGAAAAGACGGCAGGGGGCACGGTGCTCTTTGAAGTCAAGCGTGTTTTGGACAAATTGTCCGATTCTTGCGATCAAACGGGGCTTATTTACAAGCAAGGTCTCAACCGTCGCGACTGGGCGGATGAGGTCAACCGCGGCGGTTACGTCACCTATGTGGAGGCGCTTTTTGCCCGCGCGCTCTACTGCGCTTCGGTGCTGTTTGAGGGGCGCGACGACGCACTTTCCGCCGCATACAAAGCGAGGTTCGAGCAGGTCAAAAACGCGATCAATTCGCTGCTTTTTGACGGTGAAAAAGGCTATTACGTCAATTTCAAAACCACGGACTTTACCGAGGAAAATCTGTCGATAGACACCGTCTTTACGGTGCTGTTCGGCATCGCGGACGAAAGTAAAGCCAAGCGCGTTTTGGACAACATGGAAGCCTTGTTGGAAAGCGGCAACAACAAAAAACAAAGCGGCGGGGACTTCGGCGCGATGTGCGTTTATCCGCCGTACGCCAAGGTCGGCGAAGCGGTGCACAAATCCGCTCGTCCGTATGATTACCACAACGGGGCAAACTGGCCCTTCCTGACCGCGATGTACGCCTACGCCAAGGCGCTTTCGGGCAGAGAGTGGCGGGACGTCCTGTTGGCGCCTTTCCGCTACGCCGTTTCAAACGGCATTTACACCGCCGTGGAGTATTTCTCCCCGTTTTGCAAGGCGGGGTCGCGCCTGCAAGCTTGGTCAAGCGCGGTCGCCTTTGTGTACGACAGGGCGCAAAAAGAAAAATTTTTCAAATAAAAAGGAGAAAAGATATGATCCCTTTCAAAGTTGATTTATCGGATAAAACCATTGCCGTCACCGGCGCCGGCGGCGTGATCTGCAGCGCCTTTGCCAAGGCTCTTTGCGCTTGCGGCGCGCGCGTTGCTTTGTTGGACATCAATTACGACGCCGCAAAAGCCGTTGCGGATGAGATCGGCGAAAACGCCTTTGCCGTCAAGTGCAACTGTTTGGATAAAAACAGCATCATCGAGGCAAAAGACGCGGTGGTCTCTCGCTTTGGCAAGGTCAACTTTTTGATCAACGGCGCAGGCGGCAACAACCCGCGCGCATCCACGGATAACGAGACGATGACCCCCGACTTGGAGGGCGTCAAGGACTTTTTCGCCTTGGAAGAGAGCGGCTTGAAGTTTGTGTTTGACCTCAACATCACGTCGGCGTTTTTGGTCACGCAGGTGTTTGCACAAGACATGGTCAAAACGGGCGGCACCATCATCAACATCTCCAGCATGAACGCCTATCGTCCGCTTACCAAGATCCCCGCTTATTCCGCGGCGAAAGCGGGCATTTCCAACTTTACGCAGTGGCTTGCCGTGCACTTTGCGCCTTGCGGCATTCGCGTCAACGCCATCGCCCCGGGCTTCTTCGTCACCAACCAAAACCGCGCGCTCCTCTTCAATGAGGACGGCACCCCCACCGCCAGGACGGGCAAGATCCTTGCCGCCACGCCGATGAAAAAGTTCGGCGAGATCGACGATTTGATCGGCTGCCTGTTGTGGCTTGCGGATGACAAGGCAAGCGGATTTGTGACGGGCACGGTTGTGGCGGTGGATGGGGGGGTTTCGGCCTACTCCGGCGTATAAGCGATCCGACACATTACGGCACGAATACTGCTCTACAACTGCAGAGGCGAGTGGTTACGTACAACAAGTACGCGCCCACTCGCCTCTTTGTTGAGCGTTTGTCTTCGCACCGGTCTGTGTCGGATCGGGGTTGACTTTTTTTGTAGAGCCTCGTATCTGCACCGTTCTCCGCCGTCGTTGGGGGGTATATTCGCCTCTTTGTTGAGCGTTTGTCTTCGCGGCGGGTTTCGTTTGATCGGGTCAAAAAAGATTATCTCAAAAAAGCGGGGATAAAGTTGCGGTCGGCGGCGCCGTCTTCTTGGCAAAAGGCGTTTTCAAAACCGAGGGAAAGGGCGTGGGCGATGACCGCGCGGTATTCAAGGGACTTTAAGGGACTTTTCAGCTCGGGAAAGGGGGCTAAATCGCCGCAGGGAACGTACTGTCCCATGACGGAAAGGTGGAGGTCTTGTCCAAAAAGCTCCCGGATGCGGTCAAGCACGCGAAAGCTGTCTTTTGCATGGGTGGGGAGCACAAGGTGGCGTATCGCCAGCCCTTGGCGCAAAACGCCGTCTTTGACAACGTCCTTTACTTGGGCGCGCATTTCCAAAAGGGCTTCTTCCGTCCTCTCGCGGTAGTCCGCCGCGCCGCTGTAGCGTTTGGCAAGATCGTCGTCGTAGTATTTGTAGTCGGGAAGGTAGACGTCCACGTAGCCTTTTAGGGAACGGATGGTTTCAACGCTTTCATACCCGCCGCAGTTGAAGACCACGGGGAGGGCGGGGCGGTAAAGGTCCAACGCGTCCTTGATGGCCGGCACGTACGGCGTGGGGGTGACAAGGTCCAAGTTGTCCGCACCCTCGTCTTCCAAGCGACGAAAAACGTCGGCAAGCGCCGCCGCGCTTAGCCGTTCACCCGTTACTGAAAAAGATATTTTTTGATTTTGGCAAAAGACGCATTTGAGGTTGCATCCGGAGAAAAACACCGCGCCCGAAGCGCCGTTTGCGGTCAGATAGGGCTCCTCCCAAAAGTGGAGTTCCGCACGCGCCACGACGGCATCCTCCGGCGCGCCGCAGTAGCCGACGGCATAGCTTCTGTCCACGCCGCACTTGCGCGGACAAAGATGGCAGATCATAAGAGGTTCAGGACGTCTTTGAAGGTGTCAAGCACGACGTCGGGCTTAACGTCCGATTCGGATAGCATTTTGGCGTCCGTCTCCCCCGTCATAACAAGGATGGAAGTCATGCCGTTATCCACGGCAAACTTGATGTCGGTGTAAAGCCTGTCGCCGCACATGGCGATCTCGGAGGGGCAAAGGCCGTAGTCCTTGGCGATGTATTCCGCCATCGTCTTATGGGGTTTGCCGATGATGAGGTCGGGGTCACGCGCGGTCACCGCACGGATCAGCGCCATAAAGGAGCCCACGTCTGGCACCGAATGCGGGTTTGCGGGGCAGACGAAGTCGGGGTGGGAAACGATGTACTCCGATCCATCGAAAAGGGCGTTGCACGCGGCGGTCAGTTTTTTGTAGTCGAGCTCGGTGTCAAAGCACACGAGAACGATGTCGCCGCCCTCTTTGACAAGCGGGATCCCCGCATCGGAAAATTGTTTGTAAACTGCGGAATTTGCAAGCAAAAGCACTTTTTTGCCTTTGCGGTTCTCTTGCAAAAAACGGATGGTTGCTTCGCCGGAAGAGAAGATGTCCTTTTCGGTGGCGGGGTAGCCCATGGTCGAGAGTTTTTTGACGTAATCGGCGGCGGTTTTGCTGCTGTTGTTGGTCAAAAAAAGCACCTTTTTGCCGCGGCGGCGCAGCTCTTCCAGCGTTTCAAACGCGCCGTCGATCTTTTTGTCGCCGACATAAACCGTGCCGTCCATATCCATTAAATAAAGTTTGACGTTTTTGAGATCTTTCATCTTACGTACTCCGCTTTCAGCCGCAACGAAGCAGCGGCTCCAACAGCCCCGTCATCTTGACGTGCTTGATTAAAGGATACCCCGAAACCGCTTCTCCCGTCAAGGATAAAAGCAAAAGAAGCTCGATTGCGGAAAGCTGCGGGCAGGTCTTTTCCTCGGGGGCTCTTCGATACAGCCGCGATAGGAGGGAAAGCGGGACGGCTTTTTCCCCAATGGCTTCGGCAAAATCCTCGCGATATTCCGCCGTCAGCCGCCAGCGATTGTCGTATCCCTCGGCATAGGTCTTTTGCCGTTTCCAAAGCAGGGAGGGATTGACGCCGCATTTCACCTGCAGCAAGCGCAGGTTTTCATCGCGATCGGGCGGCGGGCAGTGCTCCAGCGGCAGCGATCCCAAGTATCCCGCATAAAGGCGCAGCAGGGCGTACGCGGCGGGGAAGAGATGGTCCGTAAAGTTGCCGCCCGTCCGTCTTTCGGCAAGCAGGGCAAGCATGTGCGCGCTGTCGGACAGTTCTTCGGAGGTTTTGATGAGCTTCAGCGCCGCCGAGACGGTGTCCTCCGCGGCGTTTTCCTCCCTGATCTCAAGAAGCAGGGCGGCTTTTTCTTTCAAAAGGCGCAAGGCGGATGCGGGACTTTCGCCCGAAAGGATCAGCCTTTCATACGCGGCGTCCGCCTGTTCCGTTATGTTGGCGATCAAAAAACCCAGTCCGGGGCGAAGCGGGGAGGCGGCAATCGTCTTGGGATCGATCAACACGTCGTGTCCCGTCGAACGGCAACGCGGCAGGTCCGCCTTTGTGCCAATAAAGACCCGTTCGTCCGCCCCGCAAAGCGCGGCAAAGGTCGTCGGAAACAGCAGTTTGGGGATCGCGGAGGGGAGGTGCGCCGCTTTTGCCGCTTCCATTACGGTGGGACCGCCTACGGCGACCGCCGCCATGATGCCCTCGGGTGGCTTTTGCAGCTCGGAGAACAAGCTGTCTGCAGGTTTTTCGGGTACCTCTTTCGTTAAAATTTGCATTCCCTCAAAGGTCAGCGCCGCGCGCGCGTCTTCAGCCTGTCGCCCCTGCTCGGTGAAAAACAAAACGCGTCCGCCGTGCGAAATCTGTTTTACTTGTTGAACGAGCGAACGGATCCCTTCGTTTATTATCGTGATCTTGACGTTGCCTTTTTCCATAGTTCCTCCCTTGCCAAAGAGCTCTTCTCATTATCGCGCGCATAAGTGGGTCGAAAACGGGCGGTTTTGCGAGAAAAAGGCGGCGTTTTGTCGTAAAAAGAGAAAAAAGGCGCTCCTCTCTGACAAAAAGTTTTGAGATTATCGATTTTTTAAGGTATTTCTCGCCCGATCTATGTTAAAATCAAGATATGAAAGTAAAAAAGGTGATTTTGATCCTATGCGCGCTTGTTTTGGTGGCGCTTTCGGCGGTCTCGTGTAAGAAAAAGACGGAGTCCGCAAGTTATTTTCGTTCCGTTTCTTCCGCGCGGGCGCTGACCTCTTCGGTAAAGATCGATCTCAAAGGCGCTTCTTTCGATGAGTTTTTGAATCGCGGGCTGATCAAAGTCAAGTCGGTCGAGGAGGAGGGCGTGCGCTACGGCGTAATGAATCAAGCGGGCGAGAGCATCCTGCCCGTCTCGTATAGGTCTGTGACCTGTTCGGGGGATTTTCTCATTGCAGAGGGAGGCGAGGAGGTCAGCCGTCACCACGTTTTTTCGCTTGACGGCACCCTGCTTTACGTTTCGGACGACGAGATCGAGGTCACCGACGTCGGCGGCGGGTTTTTCTCCGTCGTGACGAAAAGCACCTCCTATCTTTTTAACGGCAAAGGGGAGAACGTGTTGCCCGGCAGCCTGCTTGACCAAAGCTATGCCTTTTCCGCTTGCGGAAATTACGTTTTGGCGCGCAGCGCGGAAAAGGGTCGTACCTTCGTTTTTCACACGTTGACAAGCGACATCATCTACTCCTTCTTTGACAGCGAAACCACAAGTTATGTCGTCGCTTATTTGGGCGGCAGCGATTTTGCCGTCGTCAAAACCGACCTTGCGGACGCCGCCGATTACGACGTGGCGCTCGATCGCGGCGCAGAGGGCAAAAAATATTACAAACAGACGGTTCGCCGTTATACGGCGGGGGTGTCCGATCCCGCGGTGCTTTCAACGGGCCGCTTTATCGTAAAGATCTTTAACGCCTATTCCGTCGGCATGACGGAGGAGGACCGCGAGGGGTTCTCGCTCAAAGAGGGCTTCCAAGGGGTCGCCTATTACGAAACCGTGGGCAAAACCGCGTCGGGCGCGCTGTCTTACTACATCGGCGACGCCTCGCTGAAGGAGCTGAAGGCGCTTCCCGCGGGCGTTTCTCCCCTCGCAACCTTTGTCAACGGCACGGCGGCGGTGTCAAACGCGTCGGGCGCCATTTGCTTCTTAAACGAGAGTGCGGAGGTCACGGGCGTCATCGACGACGCCGTCTATCAAGACGTTTTTTTCTCCGGCGAAGTGGTGGTTGCCTCAAAGGTGACGGAGAGCGGCGTGCTGCGCCGCGGCGGGTTTGACAAAAGCGGCAAGAACGTGATCCCCTTCGAATACTCCTACATCTCCTCTTTCGTAGGGGGCAAAGCCGTCGTCAGCAAGGGCGGCAAGGCGTACGTGATGACCTCTTCCGGCGCGGAAACCTACGTCGGTGACTATACGATGCCGCATTATTTCGACGGCTTTTACGAGACGAGATCGGGCGACTTTGTCGGCGCAACGTCCTTTGACGGTGTTCCCTTGATCGCGCCCACTTACCAAACCTTTTCCGCGGTGCGCCGCTACGGCGACAGCGTTTACGTCGCGCTTTCCCTTGGTGCGGTCACCGACGTATATCGTTTCTATTGATCTTTTGTTTGCGGGGGATAGCTTTTCTCGAAACGCGCCGTCTTTCGGCGCGATTTTTGTTTGTAAACGCCGCAAAAATAGGAGAATTTTCAAAAAACCGAAAATCGTCGTTTTTCTCTTTCGGGCAGGGCAAAAACTCGTTGCGGAAATTATTTTCGGTTTCGCAAAACGCTTGACAGGCAACAATTAGGGTAGTTATAATAATACAGCCTATTGTCGGTAGGTATTATTTGTATAGACTATAAAAAGTGAGGTTATAGATTATGAAAAGGACTTATCAACCCAAGAAAAGACACAGAA
>DFFS01000052.1 GCA_002371075.1 Christensenella sp. UBA3770 | reverse complement strand
AGTAACATATATTGATTATATCAATATTTTTAACTTTTTTCAAGTGTTTTGCGATCAGATGCAATGTTCCATCGCCTTTCAGGCGAAATTTATTGTCAAAATGCAGTAAATGATCACCCAAAGATACAGTGTTACGCCCATCGTTCCCACGCGGACGATGCCCGCCGCATCGCTTTTTGACAAAAACAAAAAGGTGTTAACGGTGGAGAGGATCATCGTTGCCGTCGCAAGAAAAAACGACGTGATCTCATACGTAAACTTAAAAAAGAACAAGAGCGTAACGATCTCGGCGCCCCCTTCCGCCGCGTTTAAAAGCAGCGCTTTCGGGAGGTCTCTGACGGAGGAAGTGTAGAGGGCGACGGACGCAGCCGAGCACAAATACACGATCTCCATTCCAATGGCGTAATACAAAAAGGAGCGAGGGGCAAAATAGGGCAAAGCAAGGGTTTCCAGCCAACTGCGGTTTTCCTTTATCAACAAACAGGAAAGGATTGCGACGATCAGCTCAAAGAACAGTCCGATCGCAAAAACAACGGAACGCTTGTACCAACGCATGGTTCTATTTTATGAATCCACGCTTTGTTTTTATGACGCCATACAAAAGGGGAAAACCGCAGGGTAAAAGTGAGGACTATAGGGACTTTCTAGGGACTTTTAAGGCTTTATTACTCAAAAAACCTTTTTCTTTACAACTTTTGATAAGTATTGTATAATATACCTATGGCAAAAGTCTTGTTGTGTTCCGCTTCGCCTCGTCGGCGCGAGCTTTTGAAAAAAGTCGTCGTGGAGTTTGACGTGGCGTCCTCCGGCGCGGAGGAAAGCTCGCCCTACGTTCGTCCGCATCTTCGCGTGATGGATCTTGCTCTGAAAAAGTCTTTGGGGCTTGGCGAAGACCCGCGTATCGTCATTTGTTCGGATACGCTGGTTTACAAAAAGGGCAAGTACTACGGCAAACCAAAGGACAAAGCGGACGCCTTTTTGATGTTAAAGGAGTTGTCCGGTGATTGGCACTCTGTCTACACCGGCGTTTGCTTGAAAAAGGGCGAGGAGACCGTGCTCTTTTACGATCGTGCGGACGTGCTTTTCAACAAGTTGTCCGACCGTGAGATCAAGCTGTATCTTGAGCGATTTGCCCCCTATGACAAAGCGGGCGCATACGGCATACAGGACGGCGTCGTCGTCAAGAAATACTTGGGCAGTTTCGATACGATAATGGGGCTGCCGACGGAAAAACTCAAGGTTCACCTTGAGAAGATGGGAGTTAAAGATGTTTACAAATGAGATCGTGATCGACATGGGATACACTGTGACCGTCATTGCTCTGCACGGCAAGGGCGTGGTTTTCAAGGAGCCTACGGTCGTGGCGCTGGCGCGACAAGGGCGCAAGATCAAGTATTACGCTTCCGGCTATGAAGCAAAACGTTATATGCGCAGCAGGGATAGGGACCCGATGGCGGTGCTTGTCCATCCCGTGAAAGGCGGCGTGATTGAGGATTCCGACGTAACCATTTGGATGCTTAAGGACTTTTTGCGCAAGGCTCTCCCCAAGAAAGGCTTGTTTACTCCCCGTCCCGAGGTGATCGCCACGATCGCTTGCGGCACTTCGGTGGTTGAACGCAAAAACTATGAAAACGTGCTTGCGGAGGTTGGGTTGAAGAGCCCCATTTTGATGGAGGCGCCCATCGCGGTCAGCTCGCAACTTTCCAGTGATTACAACCTGATCGCCACGTTCGGCGCGTCTGTTTCCGACGTAGCCATTGTCGGACCGAACGGCATCATCACGGGTTGCTCTGTTACGATGTGCGGCAACGCCATGGATGAAAAGATCTGCGCTTACGTGGCGGAAAACTACCGTCTCGGCATCAGCAAAGCGCACGCGGAAGAGCTTCGCGTCAAGATCGGCTCTTTCTACTCGGGGCAGATGATGAGCGCGGACGTTTACGGCAGAAATCTTGTGGACAACAAACCCGCGCAGGCAGAGATCACCTCGGGGGAGATCAGCCCGCTCCTGTTGTCGGTGGCGTCTTCCTTTGCTATGGTCATCGAGAGCGTTTCGATGATGTGCCCCGACAAGTTTATTCCCGACGTTTACAACGCAGGCATTACCCTTTGCGGCGGGATCGCAGCGGCGGAGGGTGTTGCGGATTTCTTGAGCGATCGCTTGAAAATGCGCGTTTTGGTCCCCAAAAACCCCGATGAGACCATTGCGCTCGGCGCGCTTGCCTTCTTTGACGACAGGGACAGAATGTACAAGATGCTTTGATTTAAGGGGCTTGCGTGGCTCCCAAGAGCGCAAAACACAAATAATAAATTTTTTATTTAAATAGACTGCATATTTTTGTTTGACAGTCGTCCTTTTAAATGTTAACATATTTCTTGAGCCGCATGACAAGGGTCACAAAGTGGCACTATGCCCACCCCGTTCAGCGAGACTGGTAAGAGGAGGTAAATTATGTACGCAATTATCGCAACAGGTGGCAAGCAGTATAAGGTGGAAAACGGCATGAAACTCAACGTTGAAAAACTTGAGGCAAACGTCGGTGACACCGTGAAGTTTGACGTGCTCATGCTCAGCGATGAAAGCGGTGTGTCCGCCGGCAATCCCACGATCGCCGGTGCTTTTGCAGAAGCGGAAGTTCTCGCCCAAGGCAAAGACAAGAAGATCATCGTTTTCAAGTATAAGGCAAAGAAGAACGAGCGCAAGCGTCAAGGTCACAGACAGCCGTTTACGACAGTACAGATCAAACAGATCGTCAAATAATGACGAAGATCGTATTTATTAAACAAGGCGAAGATTTCGTCCGAATAACGTCCGAAGGTCACACGGGTTACGCCTGTCAAGGCGAAGACATCGTTTGCGCAGCGCTCTCGGCGCTTGTACAAGGTGCGGCGCTTGGCATCATGCAAGTGGTTGGCGTCAAAGCCGATTACCGTGTGGATCAAAACAAAGGCAGTTTGTCGCTTGCCTTGCCGAAGAATCTCGGCAAAGATAAGCAACACGATTGCAACGTGATCATCAAGACGCTTCTCGCAAGCGTTTCGGACCTTCAAAAAGGCTATTCGGAGTACATTGAAGTGGAGGTAAAGTGATATGTTTATCAAATTGCAACTGTTCGCTCACAAGAAGGGCGTTGGTAGCTCAAGGAACGGCAGAGACAGTGCGGCGCAAAGGCTTGGCACAAAGCGCTCCGACGGTCAGTTTGTTCTTGCGGGCAACATTCTCGTCAGACAAAGAGGCACCAAGATCCATCCCGGCACAAACGTTGGTCGCGGCAAGGATGACACTCTCTTTGCATTGATCGACGGCGTGGTCCGTTTTGAGAGAGTGGGCAAGGATAGGAAACAAGTCAGCGTTTACGCAAAAGCGGAATAAGTTGACGAAAGAAAAGACAAAACCGCATCCGATTTGGATGCGGTTTTTTGTTTATGTAGTTGCGGAGCGGGAGACGGGAATCCCCGCCTGTGCGGGCCTACCCGCTGAAAAGGCATCAAAGCCTTTTCACTTTGCTAAAGCAAAGCACTCGCTGCGCTTCGTGGCTCCCTATTCGATTCCCGTCATAAATAAAAAAAACACCTGCAAGCAGGTGCTTATGGAGCGGGAGACGGTGATATTCCCTTGTGGGATATTCCCTACACCTGCACGGTGTGGTGTGCATCCGCTGTCGATTTGCCCGTGCTGTCGCACTATGGCTTTTTTCTCCCAATCAATCGCAAGCGCTTGTTTGTGAGAAAGAAAAAGCCGTGACTTTGTCACGGCAAATCTTAGTTGGAGCGGGAGACGGGAATCGAACCCGCGAAAGCCAGCTTGGGAAGCTGGTGCTCTACCATTGAACGACTCCCGCATGGTTCTATTGTAATCACATTTGTAAAATAAGTCAATCGCTCAGCGCTTTTTTTGCAAAAAGTTGTATAATGTGCTATACTGTAACTTATGGTACATATCGGAAACTCTTGGGATGAACTGTTAAAGGACGAATGGGCGCAGCCGTATTATCAGGATCTGCGCGCGTTTCTTGCCGAGGAATACCGCTCGCGCGAGATTTATCCCCCCATGAACGACATTTTCAACGCATTTAAGCTTTGTCCGTATGAGGACGTAAAGGTGGTCATTCTCGGGCAGGACCCGTATTACGGCGTCGGACAGGCGCATGGTCTTGCTTTTTCCGTAAAGAGGGGGGTGGAAGTACCTCCGTCTTTAAAAAACATTTATAAGGAGATGCAATCCGATATCGGGTTTCATATTCCGTCGCACGGGTGTTTGGAATCGTGGGCAAAACAGGGTGTGTTTTTGTTAAACACCGCCTTAACGGTGCGCCGGGCGCAGCCCTTGTCTCACCGTGGGAAAGGGTGGGAGGTTTTTACCGATCACGTGATTTCTCTGTTGTCCGCGCGCGAGAAGCCGATGGTCTTTTTACTTTGGGGCGCAAATGCACGTAGCAAAAAGTCTTTGATCGATCAAACACGCCACCTTGTTTTGGAAGCGCCGCATCCCAGTCCGCTTTCCGCCTTTGCGGGGTTCTTTGGGTGCAAACACTTTTCCAAGGCAAACGCCTTTTTGGCAAAACACGGTGAAACGGTGGATTGGACGATCGATTGACATTCCTTCCGACGTGGGTTATAATTAAATTATGGAAAAACCTATTATTTGTGAAAACGTAACGGTATACGATTACACGGCGCATTGTCGCTTTAACACGTTGATGGCAGGCGTGGCGCAATGGCTGATGTACGGGGCGGCAATGCTTTTGGGCAGCCTCCTTTTTGTGGCGTATTTCTTCTTAAAAGCGCCGATCGTTTTGATCTTTGCCATCATGATCTTGGTTTTGATCAATTTGATGAAGTTCGTTTTTCAACCGTCCTCTCTCAAAAAAACCTATGCGCAGATCTTTCAGGCGCGTGGGAAGATGGTTTACGTCTTTCGCTTTCATGACGATTGTTTTGACGTTCTTTGCCGCAGCACCAAAGGGGAGCAAGGGGCGGAGATCGCGTACGATCTGCTGAAGAAGATCGTGGAGACCAAGGACGAGATCCTTTTTGTCACCAAACAAAACACGGCGTTTTATATGCGCAAGGACGCGGATTACGAGTACGAAAACGGCGAGCTGTCCAAATTGCTCTCAAGTTTTCCTAATTATCGCTTCCGCGGGAAAAAAGCCGTGCCTGCGGAGGAGCAGAGCAAAGCGGAGTAGTCGCGCTCTTTGCGGGCGTTTCTTACAACAACAAGTACAAAGAGAAAGATGGCAAGGTTTTGCCATTTTTTTGTTTAGCGCTTGCCGCCCATTGCTTTTTCTTGACAAAGGTTCGCGCGCGCGATACAATAAAGTAGCAAAGTAAATAAGCCGCGTAAAGTGTCACAAAATGGAACGTTGTTTGTGAACGAAAGGATCATCCTGCGGTGGCTTGTTGCGTTCGTTGTGGAATAGATGATATTTTTCAATGAACCTTCTTTGTCATAGGAGGTTTTTTTATGAAATTTAATGCCAAAAACATCGCTTATCTTGCGCTCATAACGGCGATCTCCGTCATTATGAACACGTTGACGTTGACCGTGCCCGGCAGCGGCATAGCCCTCTCGTTTACGTATATCCCAAACTTTCTCGCAGGGTACTTTTTCGGCCCCGGCGCGGGCTTTATTGTGGGGGTGGTGGGCGACGTGCTCGGTTGCATCATTTGGCCCAAAGGGGCGTGGCTTCCGCTTTTGACGCTTTCCGCCGGTTTAATGGGGGCGATCCCCGGGCTGATCAAATATCTTCCCGTCAAGGAGAAATGGCACGTTCTGATCTCCTACGTCGTAACGTACGTGGTGTGCAGCGCAGGCATCAACACCTTTACGCTATGGCATGCCTATGCCGCCACCAAAAAGACATTTTGGGTGTATTTGATCGCAAAAATGCCCATTTCCCTTGCCAATATGATCGCAAACCTCGTGTTGAATTTCCTGCTGATGCCGTTGTTTGACAAATTGATCCTGCCGCGGCTGAAAAAGGCAAAAGTGCAAACGGAGTAGAGTAGCGCTTTCGGCGCCCCAAGATGGGCGCTTTTTTTATGCGGAAAATACAGGTTTTTCTTTTTTTCTCCGTAGGAGCAACGTTTTTAAGTGTGGGATGGGTTTAAACACCGCGATCAATCCGAGGTAAAACAGCATGGCGGCAAGCGTCGGGATCGCGGCGCACAAAAAGACGCCGAGATTTGCCTTTTCCGTCAGGTTTAGGGTGAGTTTTGCGGCAAGGGCGGTCGGAAAGGCAAATGCCATTGTGATCGCCGCCGGCTTAAAGATGCGCCCATCGTAGCCGCCTTTTTTCCATAAGAACACCATTCCAAAGACAAATTCGCACAGGTGAAAGGCGCACTCTCCGACAGATAGGGCATAGATGCCGATAAAACGTGGTAAAAACAAAACGGATAAGACCAACAACACGGAAGAGACAAGAAAAGAAAAAAAGACTTTTTTCTCTTCGCCAAGGGAGTTTAAGGTGGTGTTTAACAGCCCGGACAGCGCCGCCGGGATAACCATTCCCGCCGAAAAGGCGACGAATCTGCCTGCTTTTGCGTCCTTAAAGAGCAACTCTCCGTAGTGCTCTCCGAGGACAAAGAAGATCGCGTAAAAGAGTACCGTGATCAAAAAGACAAAAAGGATGGATTTGTTGACGCGTTGGCGCAAGTCCTCCCACTTTCCCGTTGCGGCAAGCGCCGCCGCTTCCGGCAAGAGTACCACGCACAAAGCTCCCGTTAAGGAGAGAGGGGCAAACAACAGCGAAAACGCCATTCCGACGGCTCTCCCGTATTCTGCCGCAGCTTCTCCCGGCGTTGATCCGTTGCGGACGAGGGCGGCAGGCAGGGCGATGGCGATGAAGGAGGTCAAAAGACCGGCCGCCACGCGCATTCCCGTCACCGGCAACCCCGATTTAACAAGTTCCTTAACCCCTTTCGGACGGGCAAATCTTCCTCCTTTTATAAAGTAAAGGACAAGGAGCACAGCCATGACCGTATAATCGGTTACCGTAAAAGCAACGGTGATCGCCACGCTATCCGATAACGTGATAAACGCATTGGACAAAAAGGTCAGGCAAGCAACGATCTTTATGACCTCTTCCAACAGCTCTGTCACACTGTAGTCGAAATAACGCGCTTTGCCCATAAAGTAGCCGCGCAAAAGCTGATACGTCACCGTGCTGATCAAAGCGGGCAGGATCAAATAAAACAGCTTTACGCACCTTCCGTCCGAAAATACAAAGGTCAGCTTGTTGCGGAAGATCACCGCACCGCCGATCAAAAATAACGTGATGCTTAAAGAGAGCACCATTCCGCCCGTCATAACGCCGTGAAGCTCCTTTTCGTGGCTTTTGAGGGCGGTAAGCTCGGCTGTTTTGCGGGAAAGCATCAAGGGGATGCCCGATCCTGCGATCGTGCAAAACAGACCGAAAACGGACGCCGCCATTTGAAACAGTCCGAGCACCTCCGCGCCGACCCTGCGCGACAGATAGATCTTAAAAAAGAAAGACAACAGCCTTGTTGCGATGGAAAAAACCATGATCAAAATGGTGCTTTGCTTGAAAGTCCTCATAGTTCCTCTTTTTTGTCAAATTGGTATAGTATATTTTGTCGATCGGGCAAATAGTCGCTTTCTAACAAAAAAAGCACACCGACGAAACATCGGTGTGCCTTTTGTTTTTTAAGGATCGGATCAGTCTTTGAACTCGTCGCGAGCGCTGCCCGTCTTGGTAACGGTCTCTTCCTTGTCGGACTTCTTGTTGGTCCTGTCGTAATCCGCTTTCTTCTCGTCTGCAGCAGCTGCCGACTTCGGACGACGATACTTTCTGATCAGCCATGCAACGATGACCGCGATCAAAACCACGGCGATGGCGATGGACGTGATGTAGGTCCAAAGCAGGGTGGTGTTGAGGGAGGACTTGGTCTTCTCCTCAGTTTTGTCATCCTTGTCGCCTTCCTCATCCTTGGTTTCGTCGGCTTTCAAGACGGAAACCTTGTTGTTCATACGGAAGAGCTTGCTCTCCTCGGAGAGGATCTTTTCGCCGTTAGCGTCAAGTTTGTCGTTGCCGCCCTCATCCTTCTCGTAAACTTCGTTTGAAGCGGTTGCGGTGGTGTATTCGGCCTCGGTGATCTTTGACAAGCTGACGTTGTCGATGAAGAGGTAACCCTTCATCTTGCCGTCGTCCGTGTTTTCACCAAGCTGGAAGTACAAGCTTGCGGAAACGGACTCGGTCTTTTCGTTCTTAAAGTAGAAGGTGAATTTCTGCCAGTCGTTTGCAATGTCGTTGCCGTCCTTGTCGTACTCGGTGTTGACTTCAAAAGTCAAGGGTTCGTCGGAGATGGAAACGTACACTTTTGCCTTTTGATCCTTGGCGATCTTTGCGGTACGAACGTAAGCGGAGAACTTGTAGCAGGACTCGGAGGCAAGGGACAGACTGGACATATAGTAGCTTTGATAAGTGGCTTTACGGTTGTTGATCATCAAAACGTAGTCGCCGACCGTTGCGCCGTCTTCCATGCCGTCGTTCGTAAAGATGTAGCTTGCGGAGAGCGCGCTGCCTTCTTCCAAAACGTCCTCTGTGACAGTGTTGCCGTTCTCTTCCTTGGTGACCGTGGTGTAGATGCCGAGGTTGTCCTTGTCGCTTGAGGTCTTGTAAGCGTAGTTGTTCTTTGCAATGATACCGGACACCTGAGTGTCGGAGTTGGAGCTGGAACTGTTGCTTGCAGAGAAGCCGGAGGGGCTGATCGCCGTTTCGGAAGCGGAGCTGTTGTCAAAGGTGATCGTCGTGAACTTGGTGTTGACGTTGTTGTTTTCCGGTGCGCTGAGAGCGTTGTATTCCTCCTCGGTCAAGCTGACGTAAGAGAAGCTGTCCAAGAAGAGGGTGCCGGAGAACGTGGTGTCCGCATCGCCTTTCGCGCCGAAGTAGATCTCAAAGTAGGCGCTGACGGAGGAAAGACCCGTTTCAACGAGGAAGTTGTATTCCACCCAGCCGCTGGTGTTCTCCACAGTGTAGGAGGAGAAGAGGGCGTCGGTGGAAGTGGTGGTCACGTAGATCTCGCCTTTTGCGCCGTTGATCGCTTTTGCATAGCACTTTAAGCGGTAGTAGGAGTTGCCGCTCAAGGAGATCGTCGGGCTCTTGATCGCCGGCGTGGTGGTCATATCGTTGCTTGCTTTTTCATCCACGTAGGTGTTTTTGAGCGTGACGACTTCGCCCGTGCGCGTCGTGATCATCAAAAGGTTGGGGGCGCCGAAGGAAACCATCTTCTCGGCGGTCTCTTCGGTGGGGAGCTTGGTAGTGGACCAGTTGTCGTAAATCGTGTTGCGATCCAAGTCGAATTGATCAAAATACGTCTCGGACGCATTTACGTTGATGATACCTGCCACCAACTTGTTGTATTCCTTTTCGTCAACCTTGATCTTGACGGTGTAGTCACCGTTGGCGAGGTCGATGCCGCTCTTCCAGGTGATCTTGCCGGTGATCGTGTTGACGTCAAATACCTTGCTCCATTCGGAGTCGGTGTTAAAGGTCTTGTCGTAATCGGTACCCACAAGCCTGATGGTCGTGATCGCTTTCCCGGCCAATGCTTCGTGCGCGTCGATCTTGTTTTCGGAGTTGTCGTCCGCTTTGGTAAGCGGGTAGTCGGGTAACCAATCGCCCCCCGTCTTCTGCGTGCCGTATCTCTTGTCGACGTTGTTTGTCCAGCTGGAGATCGCACCGACGAGGTGATCTTTCTCATCCTTGTCGGACATTGCTACAAAGCCGTCGTCCGCAAAGGTCGTCTTGCTCCTGTCGTAGGAGTTGAAGTTGCCGTTGGTGACGGTGGCGTTGTTCTCGGCATAGTCTTTGGAGCTTGTGTAGGTGCCGGAAGAGTTGTTGGACTCATAGTCGGTGTAGGTGATTTGCTCCATGTTGACGTTGGCGATCAAGAAAGCGCCCTTCTGATAAGAAGAGGGATCGTATTGCGTGCCGGAACCGTTGGAAACAACGATGCGAACCTTTTTGGAGTTCTCGGTGTTGTTTGCCAAAGTGGGCATTGCGCCGGTCAGGTAGAAGGTGTATTCAACATAGTTGTTGGTAAGCTCGTTCTCATAGTCGGCGGTGTTGACGTTAAAGGACTGAATGTCGGAGTCATCCTCGTCGACAAGCTTCAAAGTGACGTTCTTGCCCTCGTCCAAACCGATGGTCTTGATCCAAACGGAAATCCTGTAAGAGAGGGATTGCTTGATCGTAAACAGCTCTTTCGTCTTAATGGAATAAGCGCAGGGGATCGTGTTGTTGACGATCAAAACAGGGGAGTAGGAGTAGGGGTAAAGCGGGTTGCTTTCAATGCCGTACTTCTCCGTCCAGTTGACCTCGACGTCGCCGTTCAGCTCGGCGGTCGGAATAACCTTTGCGATCACGTCGTTGCCTTTGACAACTACGTTGTCGACGGGAGCAAACTCAAAAGAGGTGGGCAAGCCGCTTTCGTCAAGATCGGTAAAGTTGTCGTTGACGACAAGCTTTGTGTTTTCCGTCTCAAGGTTGATGAATTTGACGAAAGAGACGTACGAAACCTCAAAGGTTCCTTCCTTGGCGGCGTATTCCGTCACGATCTGATCACGGGTCTTGTCACCGGTTGCGATCTCGGTCACGGTCAACTTGTCAAAGAATACTTTACCTTGGGTCAGGGTGTCGTTTGCCTTGTCGTTGCCGATCCAAAGCTGGATCTTTAAGTCTTGCGAGCGGAATTGATTGCCAAGCACAAAGAACGTAACTTTCGCCCAGCCGTTGTTGACGTCCTTTTTGTCCGTCATGTTGACCACGGCGGATTCGTAGGTGTCGGAGCCTTTCAGCACAACGCGCGCGCCTTTGTTGTTGTAAGCCGTGATGGAGTCGTCCTCGTCAACGTATGCTTTGACCCAAACGGAGATCTCGTAAAGGGAGGTGCGGTCGATCTTGACGTCGGAATTGGCGGAATAGTAGCCCGCAGTCGGGGAGTACTCGCCGGAACTCTTGTTTTTGATGATCGCCATCACGTATTTATCTTCGCTGTTTTCAACGGGCAAACCGGGGTTTGCGCCGTAAGTATCCGCATTGAGCTCGTCCCAAACCGCAGTTTCCGTGGAGATGACGCCGGTGTAGCGGTCGCTGGTGGGGACGGATTTGCCCGCAACGTTCTCGCCGTTGGACCAAGTCCAACCGGACGGCGTTTGCAGGGTCGTCGTGGAAGAAGAGTAGGAGTAGTAATTGAACTCACCGTCGGGGTTGAGCATGGACACGATCTTAACCGTGTCGCTTGCTTGCGCGGCGGCGTAATCATTCGCCTTGATCTTGGTGGCGACCACGTCGTCAAAGAAAGCGTAGCCAGCAACGTGCTTGTCGTCGTAGCCGAGCGAAAGCCTGATCGTGATGGTTGCGGAATCCGCCGAAGGCGCTTGCATGTAGAAGGTGTAAGTCGTAAAGTCGTTGGTGGCGTTGATGCCGGTGAACTGCGCGTAGCCGTTGTTTGAAGAAATGCGGATGGATGCGCCTTTGTCTGCAGCAACGTTTACCACCTTAACCTTAACGGAGATGGAGTAATAGGCGGAAGATGCGGCAGTGAACGTGTTGGTGTAACCAAAAGCATTGTCCTCTTTGTTGTAGATCATCAGGACCTTGTTATCCGTGACGGCGCCGTACGGGTTGGCAAGATCGCCCCAGTTCGTGCGGTTTTTGTCGTAATCTGCGCCCGTGTCAATGATGCCGGCGACTTTGTTCTCTGAGGAGTATCCACTCGGCGTGTAGCTTGACCAGTTGGACGGGGTGTAGGGTTGCGTTTCGCTATCCGAATAAGAGGAGAAATCACCGTTGGAGAACAAGGACGTGAAATCAGACTTGGTCTCTTCGGTTTCCTCCGGGGTTTCTTCCGTTGTCTTTTTGCAGGCGAACGCCGTAAGCATCAAGGCGAAAGAAAGAAGGATCACAAGCAGCAGTATCAAATAAGTCTTCAAAGTGGTTTTTTTCATTTAAACATCTCCGTTTAAAATTTATTTACCTAAATATTTTAATATATAACGTATAAATTAGCAAATACTTTTTTCCTTTTATCAAATATAATTCGCGCAGGGTGCCATTCTAAAAGAAAATAGGGAGGATCGAGGTGGGCTTGCGTTGCGGTCAAACGGGGAAAAGAAAGGGGAGCGCCCTTTTAAGGTGCATTGCGGCGTTTTTTGCCGTTTTGATCGGCGCGATCAACGTTCTGTTCGGAGGCGGAGGGGGTATGCTGGCTGTGCCGACACTGCGGTATTGCTTTGGTTCGGATGAGAAAAAGGCACATGCTTCCGCCGTTGCGGTCATGCTGCCGCTCTCCTGCTTTTCGGCGGTTGCTCTGACTTCCCGCGGGGTATCCGACGCAAATCTTGCCCTGACGGTGGGGTGCGGCGCTGTGATAGGCGGGGTGATCGGCGGCTGCCTACTAAACAAAGTGCCCAAGCAACTTTTGTCGCTGTTGTTCTATGCAGTGATGATCTATGCGGGGATCAGGTTCCTCTTATGAACGCGATTTGGTTGTTGATTGCAGGGGTTGTCGGCGGCATCCTTGGCGGAATGGGGTTTGGCGGGGGCGTTTTGCTGATTCCGATCTTGACCTTTTTGTTGGGAGTTCCCTATGCCGTTGCCGTTTGGATCAATCTCGTGGTGTTTCTTCCGACGGCGGCGGTTTCCCTTGTCATTCACGAAAAAAACGACTTGATAGACAAGGACGCGGCGCAGTTTTTGTTGCCCCTTGCCGTCATTGGCTTTGCTCTCGGGACGTTTGTCCTTGGGAAGCTTTCCGAACGCGTTTTGCGGCGTGCGTTTGGCGTGTTTTTGCTTGCGCTCGGCACAGGGTCGATTATTCCCGTTTTGCTCGGATTTTTCAAGAAAAAAGCAAAATAAATTATTATACTACATTAGTGGAATATTCTACAGAGAGAAAAAGCTGATTTTTCGTTCAATTCCGGCGATATTTTTATAATATTTATGTAAAAAAAATCAGTTTTTTTATATCCTGTATTTACATATAGCACTATTTGTGATATATTTATTGTATCTTTAGAGATCGAGGGGTCAGTCTTGAAATTTACCTTCAAACGCGGCGTTCATCCCGCCGACAACAAGTATATCGCAAAAGATTTTGCGCTTTCGGATTTTCCGACGCCCGCTGTGGTGTCGATTCCTTTGTCTCAACATATCGGCGCTCCCGCTGCCGCAGTCGTTGCGGTCGGTGACAGCGTCAAGGTCGGTTCTTTGATCGGCAAATCCGTCGGTTTTGTTTCCGCAAACGTTTATTCTTCCGTAAGCGGTACCGTCAAGGATATCGTAACGATTCGTACCGCCATCGGTTCGCGCTGTTCTCATATCGTCATCGAAAACGACGGACTGTATGAGGAGAGTTTTTTTGAGCCCATTCTCGCTCCCGACGCCGCCTCCGTAAAAGCGCGCGTTGCCGAAGCGGGCATCGTCGGTATGGGCGGCGCTACGTTCCCGACACACGTAAAGCTTTCGCCGCGCACACCGGTGGACGTCCTCATCATCAACGCTGCGGAGTGCGAGCCGTACATCACTTGCGACTATCGCCTTTGTTTGGAAAAAACCCAAGAGATATTTCAAGGCATCGAATATATGATGATCGCTCTCGGTGTTTCCGTCGCATACATCGGCGTGGAGGATAACAAGCCCGATGCGATCTCCGCACTCTCCGCTTTTGCCACCGATAAGATCAAGGTGATCCCTCTTGTGACGAAATATCCGCAGGGGGCGGAGAAACAGCTGATATATTCCATCACCAAGCGCGTTGTGCCGGAGGGGGCTCTTCCCGCAGACGTCGGAGCGGTGGTGGACAACGTTCATACGGCTTTTGCCGTATATGAAGCCGTTGCGCTCGGCAAGCCGTCTTTTATGCGCGCAATGACGGTTTCCGGCAAAGCCTGTTTGCGCCCCGGCAACTTTTTTGTCAGAAACGGCGTTTCTTATCACGACGTTGCGGATTTTGTCGGCGTCACCGACAATGTCAAAAAGGTTATCAGCGGTGGTCCGATGATGGGCTTTGCGCAGGCGGATTTGACGCCTTGCACGGGCAAAGGCACGTCGTCACTTTTGTTTTTGACGGAGGAGGAGATCTCGTCCGAGATCAAGCCCATTTCCGCTTGTATCAACTGCGCTTCTTGCGCGTCCCATTGTCCGATGCGTTTGATGCCGATGTTTATTGAGCGCGCCGTTGAAGCGGAAGACGCTCTCGAAGCAAAAAAATTGCACGCTCTCAGCTGCTTGGAGTGCGGCTGTTGCGCTTACGTTTGTCCCGCGCGTCGTCCTTTGGTGACCAGCATGCGCAGGGCAAAGAAGATGATCAAGGAAAAGGGGGTATGATATGAGCAAATACATCGTGTCTTCCTCTCCTCATATCGCAAACGAGCGCACCGTCACCACCATAATGTTGGAGGTGTTGATCGCGCTCATTCCCGCCGTGGTGGCTTCCGTTTATTTCTTTGGCTTCTATGCGTTGTTCTTGGAGGTGCTTTCCGTCGGCGCGGCTATCGGCGCGGAGGCGCTGTTTAACCTTATCACCAAAAAAGAGCAAACGATCACCGATTGTTCTGCCGCGGTTACGGGGCTGCTTCTTGCTTTGAATCTTCCCGTCTCGGTGCCGTTCTATGTTCCGATCATCGGCAGTGCGTTTGCCATCGTTTTCGTAAAGATGTTGTTTGGCGGCATCGGCAAGAATTTTGCCAATCCGGCAATCGCGGGCAGGATCTTCCTTTTGTTGGCTTGGTCCGCCGCAATGACCTCTTTCGTGAAGCCCATCGTTTGGTCAAACGGAGAGGCTTTCAGTTATTTCCGTTGCATCTTAAAGGGCAGGGACGGGCTCGTGGACGTGGCGGCTGTCTCTACCGCGACGCCTCTGGCGTCGCTTCGTTTCGGCGCAGCCAAAGAGGGCCTTTTGGCAATGTTTCTCGGCAACGTCGGCGGCTCGCTTGGTGAAACAAGCGCTTTGGCGCTTTTGATCGGCGGCGTATACCTCATCGTTCGTCGCATCATCGACTGGCGCGTGCCCGTGACGTTTATCGGGACGGTCGCCGTATTTGCGCTGATCTACGGCGCGGCAAAAGGACAACCCTTGGCGTACGTTTTGCCCTCCGTTCTCGGTGGCGGCCTGTTCCTCGGCGCGTTCTTTATGGCGACGGATTATTCCACCACGCCAAACACAAAGCTCGGTTTGACGGTGTTCGCTTTCGGGTGCGGCTTGATCACTTCGCTGATCCGTTTCTTCGGAAGCTATCCCGAGGGCGTATCCTTTGCGATCCTTCTGATGAACATCGTCACGCCGTATATCGACAAAGCTTGCAGACCCCGTCCGTTCGGATATGTGCAAAAGAAAGGAGCAAAAGCATGAGAAAGAGCCTCGGATATGAAATTCTGATGACGGCTCTCGTGCTGGTCGTCATCGCTGGCATCGCGGGCGCGCTGCTCGGTTTGGTAAACCATTTTACCGAAGTGGATGAGGATGAACTCCTTGCGAGGAAGGCAACCGCCGTCTATGACGGCGAGCTTGTAAAGTTCGTTGCCTCCGAGGGCTTTGACGCTCCGATGGACAACAAGGATGGCGAGGTGATTAGCATTTACGTCCCCAAGGAGGAAGGTAAAAACGTTTACGTCGTCGTCGCACGTGGCTACGGCGCCTATAAGGGTTCGCTGGAGCTTCTTGTAAACATCACGGACGGCAAGATCGTCAAGATCGCCGCTTACGAAGCCAACGAGACGCCGGGCTTAGGCAGCAAGGCGCTCACGGAGGATTACTTCAAACAGTATTACAACAAAAAGATCACGCCGGATTTTCCCGGGTTTGCGCTTGTCAAGCGTCCTGCGGAGCGTTCGGATGAAGTCAGCGCCGTCACGGGCGCGTCCAAGAGCAGCACTGCTGTCACTGGCGCGGTCAACGCGGCGGTAAAATGGTATCAAATGAGAGCAATGAGGAGGGTGGAAGAATGAAGAGCAATCGCTTAAACACCCTAACCAACGGTATCGTAAAGAGCAATCCGACTTTCAGGCTGGTGCTCGGCACCTGTCCGACCCTTGCCGTAACGACGCAGGCGCTCAACGGGCTTGCGATGGGCGCAGCGGTCACTTTTGTGTTGCTTTGCTCCAACATCATGATCTCACTTTTGAAAAAAGTGATCCCCGATCGCGTAAGGATCCCCGCTTTCGTTGTGATCATCGCCACCTTTGTTACGGTGGTGCAAATGGTGATGAAAAAATTCCTGCCGTCCCTGTACGACGCGCTTGGCGTGTTCCTGCCGCTCATCGTGGTCAACTGCATCATTTTGGCGCGTGCGGAGGCATTCGCTTCGTGTAATCCCGTGCTTGACAGCGCTTTGGACGGCTTGGGTATGGGCTTTGGGTTTACCTTGAGTTTGACCTTTATCGGCATCGTGAGGGAACTTCTCGGCGCAGGCTCTTTCTTCGGAATGCCCATTGGGTCGCTCGGCAACGTTTCGATGACGGTGTTTATCCTGCCCGCGGGCGGCTTCCTTGTGTACGGCACGTTGATGGCGCTTGTAAACTTCCTGACCGGTCTTGCCGAGAACAGAAAGTACGACTCTTCTCATAAAGAGAAGAAAAACGAAAAGGAGGCGAACGTATGAATCCGTATTTCGTAATCATCGTCGGCTCCGTCTTCGTTAACAACTTCGTTTTGAGCCAATTCCTCGGCATTTGTCCGTTCCTCGGCGTTTCCAAAAAGACAAACACCGCGCTCGGCATGGGCTTTGCCGTCATTTTCGTGATGTCCATCGCGTCTGTCTTTACGTATTTGGTCAACGAGTTTGTCTTGATCAAGCTTGGGCTCGAATATATGAAGACCATCGCCTTTATCTTGATCATAGCGGCTCTTGTGCAGTCGGTGGAGATCGTGATCAAGAAGTTCAGTCCGTCGCTCTATAGCGCTCTCGGCGTCTACTTGCCTCTGATCACAACAAACTGCGCGGTGCTTGGCGTTGCGCTTTTGAACATCGAAAAAACGTACAACTTGTTCCAGTCGTTCTTAAACGGCGTGTTTGCGGGCGTGGGCTTCACGCTTGCGATCGTGCTGTTGGCGGGCGTGCGCGAAAGGATCGTTCCCAAAAACGTTCCCGAGCCGTTCCGCGGTTTTCCGATCACGTTGATCGCGGCGGCGCTTCTCAGCATGGCGTTCAGCGCGTTCTCCGGCATGTTCGGCATCGTATAAGGAGGGGAATATGTTGCTTGCGAAACTTTATGTGGCAATCCTCGTTCCTTCCGCGATCCTTGTAGCGATCGCGGCGGTGTTTGCCGTGCTGCTTGCTTTCCTCGGCAGAAAGCTTGAAGTCAAAAGAGATGAAAAGGTAGTGCAGGTGGAAAACCTGCTTTCAGGCGCAAACTGCGGCGGTTGCGGCTATGCGGGCTGCAGCGCTTTTGCGGAAGCGTTGGCAAACGGCAAGGCGGATCTTTCCTCTTGCAACGCCACAAGCAAGGCAAATAAGGACAAGATCGCCGAGATCCTCGGCACCGTAAACACGGGGGAGGAGATGTCCTTTGTCGTGTGTTGCAACGGCGGCAGTGCGTGCGAAGACAAATACGATTATCACGGCTACGGCGACTGCGCCTCAATGGAACTGCTTGCCGGCGGCAGAAAGGCTTGTCCCGTCGGGTGTATGGGTGCGGGCACTTGTGTAAAACATTGCGATCATCACGCTTGCAACGTTGCGGGCGGTGGTTATGCTTCGATCGACGACGATCGTTGCACGCTGTGCGGAAAGTGTTCTAAATCGTGCCCCAAAGGCTTGATAAAAAAGGTTCCCGCAAGGGCAAAGGTCTACGTCGCCTGCTCCAACCACGCCAAAGGCAAAGAGGTGCGCTCGTATTGCAAAGCGGGTTGCATCGGTTGCGGTATGTGCGTCAGGACCTGTCCGCAAGGAGCGATCACCTTAGAAGACAACCTTGCGGTCATTGATTATTCAAAGTGTACGGGCTGCGGCGCTTGCGCGGCAAAATGCCCGTCTAAATGCATTAAAACCCGAGACTAACCACTATTAAACAGGAGGCTATGAGACAGAAATGGAAAAGATAGCGATTATCGACTTAGGATCAAATACAGCTCGCCTTGTGCTGGTTGACATTTTGGAAGGAGGGTATTTCTTCGTCTTTGACGAACTGAAGGAAAGCGTCAGGCTCGGTCAAGATATGGAGATGGACGGTTTCTTGCGACCGGCAAGGATAGAACAAACCAAAAAAACCCTTCAAATGTTTAGGAGATTTTGCGATTCCAACGGTGTGGAAAAGATCTTTGCCTTTGCGACGGCAGCGGTCAGACGCGCCAAAAACCAAAAGAGCTTTTTGGAAGAAGTTGCCGTCACTTGCGGCATCAAACTTCGCGTACTTAGCGCAGCGGAGGAAGGGCAATACATCTACACCGGCGTTATCAACGCGATGGACATCCCCAAGGGCTTGATCGTGGATATGGGCGGCGGCAGCACCAAGATCGTTTATTACAATCGAAAAACCATTTTGGAACAGACGACCCTTCCTTTCGGCGCGGTCACTTTGACGGACCTTTTCAAGGGGCAGGAGCTTTTGCCTGAGGAGAGGGCGGTCAAGATCGAAGAAACCGTTCGTGAGGAGCTTGAAAAGATCGAGTGGCTCAAAGAGCTTGATCCCGACACGCAGTTGATCGGCGTCGGCGGCTCGTTCCGCAACCTCGGCAAGATCAGCCGCAGGCTTAAGAAGTATCCTTTGAACGTTGCGCACGGCTACAGCTTGGAATCAAGCGAATTTAACGCGATCTACGACACCATCAAGACGTTGCCGCTCGATCGCACGATGAAGATCAAGGGGCTTTCCAGCACGCGTGCGGATATCTTCCCCAGCGCGCTTGCCTGCATCAGCCAGATCCTCAACCATTGCGGCTTCAAAAACATCGTTATCAGCGGCAGCGGCATGAGAGAGGGCGCCATGTTCAAATACGCCGTCCCCACCGTTTCCGAAAAGCCCATTTCCGATATCTTGGGCTATAGCTTAAACACCCTTGTCAAGCACTTTGAGCTCAACGAGGACCACGTGCGCCATATCATGGATCTTTCAATGCAGATCTTCAAGCAATTGAAAGTGTTGCACAAGCTCCCGCGCGCCTACGTTAAAGTGCTTCGTGCCGCGGCAATGCTGCACGATGCGGGCGCCAAGATCAAGTTCTACGATCACCACAAGCATTCCGCTTACGTGATCTTAAACAGCAGGATCTTCGGCTTGACGCATAAGGAGATCGTAATGGCTGCCTTCGTTGCCTCCGCGCATAAGGACGGGGTGCCCGTTACCGAAGGTATGCAACAGTACCTCAGTATGCTTGCGGAGGAAGATATCGATGCGGTCAAGAAGCTCGGTTTGGTGTTAAAGATCGCCGAAAGCTTTGACAGAAGCATGAGCGGCATCATCACGGGCATCACTTGCGACATCTTGGGTGACAGCGTGATCATGAAGACGATCACGGAAAACCACGCCGATTGCTCCCTTGAGGTCAACGATGCACTTAGCTGCAAAACCGAATTTAAAGCCTCCTACGGCAAGAATTTGGAGATCCTTTGATCAAACATAAAACAAAAAGCCTGCCGAGCGATCGACAGGCTTTTTTTATTGGTTTTTTTAATCAAAGCACTCTGACTTTGAGCGCATTTGCCGCAAGAGCTTTGAGTGCGTCCTCATTGGGAGCTTTGTCAAGATCGGCGATCACATAGGTAACGTCGCCGCGTTTTGCAACGGCAATTTCCGCCGCCGCGCCAAGCTTTGCTTTGACGTCATCCTCGGAAAGGGCTTCCTTGGTAAGCACCGTCACGCGTACGGCGCCCTTTCTTGCCACGCTGAGAGCGGGGCAGTTGACGCTGTTTTTGATGTTGCCGTTTTCAATATAATCCTTGAGTTCGGCAGAAGCCATCACGGCGCAGTTGTCTTCCGCTTCCGGGGTGGATGCGCCAAGGTGCGGGATGGTGATGATCTTATCCGAAACGCCGATCACGGCGGGCATCGGGAAGTCCGTCACGTACTTTTTGACTTTGCCGCTTTCAAGCGCCGCAAGGATCGCGGTGTTGTCAACAAGCTCGCCGCGCGCACAGTTTACGATGCGCACGCCGTCTTTCATAAGAGCAATGGAGGAAGCGTTGATCATACCCTTGGTCTCATCGTTGAACGGAACGTGCAACGTGATGAAATCGGCTGTTTTGAATACGTCGTCAAGATCCTTGGTAAAGGTCAGCTCTTCGCTGATGGACTTTGCCTTTTCTTCGGTAAAGAACGGATCGTATCCGATGACTTTCATGCCAAGCGCGAGAGCCGCTTTGGTTACGAGAGCGCCGATCGCGCCAAGTCCGACAACGCCAAGCGTTTTGCCAAAGATCTCCGGTCCGATAAAGGCTTTTTTGCCGCTTTCAACTTGCTTTGCGGCGTCTTCCTTACCTTTGAGGGAACCGGCGAAAGCCACGCCGCCGAGAACGTCGCGGCAAGAAAGGAGCAGGGCGCAGATGACCAGTTCCTTAACGGCGTTTGCGTTTGCGCCCGGGGTGTTAAACACCACGACGCCCGCATCGGTCATTTTGGGAAGAGGAATGTTGTTTACGCCCGCACCGGCACGCGCTACGGCAACGAGGGAAGGATTGATCTCATACTCGTGCATCGCCGCGCTTCTGACAAGGATGCCGATGGGATCCGTCGCATCGTCCGAAACGTTATAAACGTTTTTGTCCAAATTGGTGTAGATCAGGTCGCTGATCGCGTTGAGTTTTTTGATTTCGTACATAAGAGGCTCCTATTTGTTTTCAAGCTCAAACTTCTTCATGAAGCTGATGAGTTTTTTGACGCCCTCCACCGGCATGGCGTTGTAGATCGATGCACGCATACCGCCCACCAAACGGTGACCTTTGATGGAAACAAGGCCTTCCGCCGCGGCTTCCTTGACAAACTTGGCGTCAAGTTCTTCCGAACCCGTCACAAAGGGCACGTTCATAATGGAGCGATCCTCCTTGTTGACGTAGTTTTTGAACAGGGTGCTGTTGTCGATGAAGTCGTACAGCATAGCCGCTTTTTCTTCGTTGATCTTGTTGATCGCGGAAATGCCGCCCATCTTTTTGAGGTGGCGAAGCGTGAGCATTGCAATATAGATGCTGAATGCCGGCGGAGTGTTGTAAAGGCTGTTTTTATCCGCTTGCGTCTTGTAGGCAAGCATCGTGGGGCAGATGGGGAGTTCCTTGCCGATGAGGTCCTTTCTGACGATGACCACGGTAAGACCCGCTGCGCTGATGTTCTTTTGCGCGCCGGCGTAGAGAAGACCGAATTTGGAAACGTCGATGTCACGGCTCAGGATCTCGCTGCTGACGTCCGCCACAAGGGGGCAGGGGGTCTCTGGGAATTCCTTCCATCTGGTGCCGAAGATCGTGTTGTTGCTGGTGATGTGAACGTAGCTTGCGTCCTTGCGGAAAGAGTCAACGGTCACCTTGGGAATGTAGGTGAAGGTCTTGTCCTCGGAAGAGGCGGCAAGCGCGATGTCGCCGTACTTTTTGGCTTGCTTATAAGCAAGGTTTGCAAAGTTGCCGGTAACCACGTAATCCGCTTTGCCCGTCGCGGAGATCAAGTTTAAGGGGATGGCGTCAAACTGTTGGCTCGCGCCGCCTTGAAGAAGAAGAACTTGGTAATCGTCGGGCACATTCATGAGTTCGGTGAAAAGGGCAAGACACTCGTTGTGGATGCCGTCGTAAACCTTTGCACGGTGACTCATTTCGGTCACGCTCATGCCGCTGTTTTCATAGTCAAGGAAGGAAGCTTGCGCCTCTTTCAAAACGTCTTCGAAAAGCATGGAAGGACCTGCGGAAAAATTGTATACTCTCATAGCATTCTCCTTTGGAGTTTTATATTCGCATATATTTTAGCTCATCCACTTTATAAACGCAAGTAAACAAAGTTATATTTTTATTACATTTTCACGCGGCAGCGCGTTCAGTGTTTTATGGAGAACAACCACGAAAAGAGCCTACTTAGGGAGAAAACGACAAAAACCACGCCGAGCAGCCTTGCTGCGACGTGGAATATGTTTTTTACAAATTGATAGGTTGACTCTTATAATTGGGCGGATTTTATCCTGTTTTCCGCAACGTGGTAATTGGTGCTGTAGTACGAAAGCAACGTGCCGATGTCAGACCAATAACCGCTCATGATCTTTGCGTAGATCTGCCCCGCAATGGTAGGGAAGACGTTTCGCGCAAAATCCTGAAAACCGGAGGGGATCTTTTTTACGATCTCTTTCTTAAAAACGTAGATCCCTGTGGAAACGACGTCGCTGATGGGTACTTGCGGTTTTTCGATGAACGTACGCACCTTTCCCGCAGCGTTTAACAGCATTACGCCGTATTCAGAAGGGTCTTTGACCCTTGTTGCGGCAATCGTTGCAAGTTTCCCGTGACTTTTGTGAAAAGCGATGAGTTCCGTCAGATTAAAGTCGGTGTAGGCGTCGCCCGAGATCACAAGGAAGTCCTCGTTAAAGTCGTTTGCTGCGTTTTTTACGCTTCCCGCCGTGCCGAGAGGCTCCTTTTCTATGACGTAACGCAATTTAACACCAAGATCCCTTCCGTCTCCAAATGCTTGGATGATGTTGTTTGCCATATATCCCAAAGTCACGGAAATATCGGTAATATCGTGCTTTTTCAACAGCTCAATGATGTAGCGCAAGATCGGTTTGTCAAGTATGGGCATCATGGGTTTGGGCTGATGGTCCGTCAACGGTGAAAGACGAGTTCCCTTTCCGCCTGCCATTATCACAGCGTTCATAACGTTCTCCTTTGTCCGTAGTATGGCTGTTTTTTTAGGGTTTATTCCTGTTTTGTTTCGCCTCGGCCGCTTTTTTGTCGCGCTATTTCGATCGGAATAGACTCCCGTATAACTTGACGAAACTTAGTAATGCAGTTTATAATTATAAAAAATACCGCCTTTATTGGCGCAGAATAGATTTTCGGAGCAATATGGCAAGAAACATTGAAAAAAAAGACAACAAAAGACGTCCCGACGTCAAACGCAACGTCGGAGCTAAGAGAAATAACGGCAAAAAATTAAAAATAGGCTTTTTGGGCGGCGTAGGCGAGATCGGCAAAAATATGACCGTCATTGAATACGGCGACAGCATGATCGTCATCGACGCAGGTTTGACCTTTCCTTCGGAAGAGATGCTCGGCGTGGACGTCGTTATCCCGGATTTTACCTATCTTGTTGAAAACAAAGAAAAAGTCAAGGCGATCATTTGCACGCACGGTCACGAGGATCACATCGGCGCGATCCCGTATCTTTTGCAGGTGTTGCCGTCTCCCACCGTTTACGGCAGCACGTTGACGCTTGGTTTGATCCGTGGCAAACTCGATGAGTTTGGTCTTGGCGCCAAGATGAAAACCGTCGCCTCGGGCAGTGAGATCAGCATCGATTGCTTTAAGATCAAGTTCTTCAAGGTATGTCACTCTATTGCGGGCGCGCTTGCTCTTGCGATCGACACGCCGCAAGGCGTCATCTTCCACACGGGGGATTTCAAGATCGATCACACACCCATCGACAACGAAAAGATGGATTTCGCCGCTCTTGCGGAGCTTGGCAAAAAGGGCGTCAAACTGATGCTTTCCGACTCCACCAACGCGGAGCGTCCCGGTCACACGATCAGCGAGCGCAAGGTGGGGGAGAGCATTTCCCGCATTTTTGCCGCGCACGCCGACAGGCGCATCATCGTGGCTACCTTTGCCTCCAACTTGCATCGTATCCAACAGATCCTTGACATTTCCGCCGCAAACAATCGCAAGGTGGTTTTGAGTGGCAGGAGCGTGATCAACGTGGTGGAACTGGGCAAAACCTTAAAACTTTTGCACTATAACGACGACCTCATCGTCAGCGAAAACCTGATGAAAAAGATCCCGCCCGAGAGGCTGTGCATCATTTGTACCGGCTCGCAAGGGGAACGCGTCAGCGCTCTGACGCGTATGGCAACGGGCGAGCATCCGTCCATCACCGTCGGCATCAAGGATACCGTGATCATCTCCGCAAGTGCGATCCCCGGCAACGAAAAGAGCATTTACAACGTAATCAACAGCTTATATAGGCTTGGTGCGGAGGTTATTTATTCCGCCATCGAGGACGTGCATACGTCGGGTCACGCGCACCAAGAAGAGCTCAAAATGATGCTCTCCTTGATCAACCCCAAATTCTTCATTCCCGTGCACGGAGAATTCCGTCATTTGAAGATCCACGCCGGCATTGCGCAGTCGATGGGCATTCCCAAAGAGAACATCCTGCTTCCAGAGCTCGGTTGGAGCGTGGAAGTGGCAAAAGACGGTTTGAAAAAGCTCGAAAACATTCAGGCGGGTAATTCGTACGTGGACGGTGACGCCGTAGGTGATTTGGAGCCGGTCATCAAGGATAGGCGCCAACTTTCCGCCGAGGGCTTTATTATCGTGCTGTTAAACTTCAGCGTGGAGGACGGAACTCCCTCCGCGCCCGAGATCATCACGCGCGGCATGGCGGCGTTTGGCGAAGAAGAGCTTGCGGAAATGAAAAAGCAAGTGCTTGCCGCCGTTAAAAATATCAAATACATCAACCGTGACAATCGTGACGCCATCAAGTCGGCGATCCGTCGCACGGTCAGAAGAATGATTTACACGAGCAGCCAGTCTTCTCCGATGATCGTTCCCATCGTTGTGGAAAAATAATGAAAACGGAACTGCTTTCTCCCGCCGGAAATTTGGAAAAACTCAAAGTTGCCTGTCACTTTGGCGCAGACGCCGTGTATTTTGCGGGCAAACGCTTCGGTTTGCGCGCCTATGCCGGCAATTTTTCCGAACCCGATATGGAGGAGGCTTTTTCTTATTTGCATTCGATCGGAAAAAAAGGATTCGTTACGGTCAACGTGTTTCCGTACGATGAGGATTTTGCCGCGCTGGAAGAGCACCTGCGCTTTTTGTCTTCCGTCAAAGCGGACGGCATCATCGTAACGGACGCGGGCGTGATCTCCCTTGCAAAAAGGGTCGCGCCATCCTTGGAACTGCATCTTTCCACGCAGGCAAACACCTTAAACTCCTATGCCGCCGCTTTTTGGGCGGATATGGGCGTCAAGCGTATCGTCCTCGCAAGGGAGCTTTCCATCGATCGGATCAAGCATATTCGCGACACGCTGGATCCCAACGTGGAGATCGAGTGCTTTGCGCACGGCGCGATGTGCATCAGCTACAGCGGCAGGTGCCTTTTGAGTAATTATCTCTCGGGCAGGGACAACTACAACGGCGAATGCGTGCAGGCTTGCCGTTGGAATTACGTGATCCACGAAAAGAGCCGCGACGCGCGCGAGTTCCCCATTGAAGAGGATGATCGCGGCGCTTACATTATGAACAGCCACGATCTGAAGACCATCGAGTTTCTTGACGAGCTCATCAAGGCGGGTGTTGTTTCCTTTAAGATCGAGGGGCGCATGAAAACGGCGTATTACGTTGCGTCGGTTACGGACGCCTATCGCCGCGCTTTGGACGCCGCTATGGCAAATCTTGACGGATACAAGTGTCGCCCCGAGTGGGAAGAGGAGCTTTCTCTTTGTTCCAATCGCGGGTTTACCACCGGTTTTATGAAAGGCGGAAAAGGGGGCGCGGAGACCATCGCGTACGAAGATTCACGCTCGGAGGGCGGCGCGGAATTTATTGCAAAAGTTTTGGGCTATGATTTCTCCGATAGGTGTGTTATAATAGAACAAAGGAATCGTTTTCGCGTCGGCGACGTATTGGAATTGATGTCCCCCGATCGTGAAGTCATTCGTATTCCGGTCACCGCAATTTTCAACGAGAATGGGGAGCGGATCGAGGACGCGTTGCGCGTTCAGGAGGTTTTGAAGATCCCCTTTGACGGAACGGCGGAAGAAGGCGATATTTTAAGAAGGAGAAAAGCGTGAGCATCCGTTGGAACAAACATCTTGTTATTTTATACGACAAGCAGCAAGGCACGCTGATTTGTGACGCGTTGGAGCGCGCCATCGGTTCCGCTTTCCCCGAATGTGATATCATCACGGTGGACGACATCGGGTACACCAATCCCATTCACCGTTTTTGGCGGGTAAAGGTCTCGCGTTTTTATGCCAAGAACGCCCGCTTTTTGGTAAGTTGGTTCAGTAAGTTTAAGGATAAAAAGGAGGCGGCGCGCATCAAAGAGGAAAGGGAAGCGCACGCGCTTGGCAAGGAAGAAAAGCCCGTTACCGCGCGCAAAACGCCCGGCGTGGCTCGCCTTGTCAACATTCTCAACCGCTTCCGTCCCGTCGTTGTCGTCGCCACAAATCGCTATTCATTGAAAATGACTCTGCTTGCAAAAAAGATCACGGGGAGCACGACGAAGGTCGTCGCCGTGATCTCGGATTTCGCGCTGTCGGGGGAGTACGTTCGTTCTGACATTGATCTTTATTTGGTGGAGAATGAAATGTTAAAGGACGGTTTGATGCGTTACGGCATCGACCGCAACCGTATTTTGATCTCCGGCATGCCTTTCTCGGAGGATCAGCGTCCCACGCATTCCCGACTGGAGGCAAGAAAGTTGCTTGGCATCACAGGGGATCTTCCCTTGATCGTCGTCAACGGAGGGGAGTACTGCACCGCCACGATCAAAGATAAGGTCAAACAATTGTTGTCCGTCAACGGGAAATACGCGCTTTTGATCTTGACCTACGACAATCGCTCCATCAAGCGTTATTACAAAAAGATCGCGGAAGAAAACGACGTGGAAGTCCTTTTCAAAGAGGAAATGGAGTATTCCTTGATCTTTGCGGCGGCGGACGTCATCGTCACGTTGCCCGAAACGCACTTTATTTTCTCTGCGTTTGTGAACAAGATCCCCGTTGTCTTACTGGATGGCATCACGGTTTTGGAACATGACGTTTATCGCTATTTGGTCAGCGGCGCGCTCGTAACGCCGGCAAAAACACCCGAGGAGACCTATGCCGCCGTGGAGGAGCTTTTGATCGACACCGATCGTCGCAACGAAATGATCGAGCGTGAGCAGGGGTATTATCTGAAAGAACGCTCGTTTAACCCCGAGCGTTTGATGTACGACGTGTTAATGATCGATTCGCCCGCAAAAGAGGCATAATCACTTTTTCTTTTTTTCCTCTTCATCCATCAGCTCGCCCGCCTCAAAATAAACGTTTGAGCGCGGGCTTTTTACAGTTCGGATCATCAGGGAAAGAAGGTACTGTATCGTCAAGCCGAAGATCGCGCTGAGCCACATCGTTGAAAATGAGTAACTTCCTCCTATATTTCCGCGCATTCTGAAGAAAATCAAATAAGACGTCGCACCGAGAAAGCCACCCGTTACGGCAGAAAAAAGGCAGGATGCAAACGTCCGTCTTGCGGTGACTGCGGACCACAATCCGCAAAGCAACGAAAGCAGGGCGGATAACAGCTGCGGGGGGAGTGGGGCGGTCTCGAGGAAGTGCAGCGAATAGGCAAAAACGATGCCGGCGTTGCCGATCATCGCCAAAAGGGCAAGCACAACGTCCCTTGCAAGTTCACTTCGCTTCAACAGCATATAAACGGTTATCACGACGGACAAAACGCCGCCGATAGACAAGGTGTAGTTCTCATTCAGTCGTACGCCGCCGCGAACGTTTAACAGTACGATGACAAAGATCAAAAAGCTTGCCGCGAAATCGTTGAGTTTCAACCTCGTCGTAACGCCTTTTGCAAGACCCGTCATTGTGATCGCCGCCGCGATCAAAAGCGCCATCTCTCCCAAATACATAAAAATAGCTTGTGCGTTCCGCGCCATTTTATGATCTTTTCCTCTCTTTGGAGAGGGAAAAGGGCGATTCTTGCCGATTTAATTGACTTTTTACTTTTTTTATACTATCTTTATGCTTATGGACAGACAAGCGCGCATCGTAAAAAAAGTGCGGCGCGGCAGCGTTGCAAGCAAGGCGGGCATTTTGCCGGGGGATGAGATCCTTTTTATCGAAGGACATCCTTTTGTCGACGACGCCGATCTTGCTTTTTACGAGACGGAGGCAAAAGTTTCGTTTGTGATCGGGCGCAAGGATGAGGAGATCACTTTGTGTATCGAAAAGGACGAGGATGAGCCGTTTGGTATCGAAATGAGCCAATCGGACTACATCATTCCGTGCAAAAACGACTGCATGTTTTGCTTTGTCCGCCAGTTGCCCAAAGGCATGCGCAAGACGTTGTACGTCAAAGATGACGACTATCGCATGAGTTTTGCGATGGGCAGCTACGTCACACTGTCCAATCTGACGGAGGCGGATCTGGAGCGCATCAAGCGCCTTTCGCTCTCTCCTTTGTACATTTCGGTGCATTGTTTTACGCCGGAACTGAAAAGAAAGATCTGCAAAAACCCGCAAAGCGCCAATCTTTTTAACGTGTTAAAGGAGCTTGCCGCTGCGCATATCACGATGCATACGCAAGTGGTGATGATGGAGGGCATCAACGACGGGGAGGAACTGCGTCTTACGCTTACCGAACTCGCAAAACTTTATCCCTACGTCAAAACGGTGGCGGTTGTGCCCGTCGGGCTGACCAAGCACAGGGAGGGCTTGCCCAAGCTATCCCCCATTTCCAAGGAAAACGCGCGTCGAACCATTGCAATGGTGGAGGGCTTTAATGCGGAAATGATCCAAAAGAACGGTGAACCGTTTGCCTTTTGTTCTGACGAAATGTATTTGATCGGTGAGGTGGAGCTTCCGCCTTACGAATCGTACGGGGAGTTTGAGCAGATCGAAAACGGTGTCGGTTTGGTCGCGGATTTCTTCGATTGCGCAAAATATGCGCTGGAAGACGGCGTTTGTCCCAAGGGAGAGTTCAGCGCGATCACGGGGATGTCCTTCGCGCCTCTTCTTGAAAACTTTTGCAAAGAGTTGGAGAGCAAGTATGACGTCAAGATCGACGTTTGTCCCGTGCGCAACGA
>DFFS01000088.1 GCA_002371075.1 Christensenella sp. UBA3770 | reverse complement strand
GACCTCCACCGCAAACAAGGATGAGGCGATCAGTTTGTACAACGAGCCGGCGATCAGCGCCAAGAACCATGCGGCAAAGCTCTATTACAAGACGGATCTGCCCGAAGCGGAGTACAAGGTCAACTTTGACTCCGTTGACGGTTACACGGCGATCGAGATCTACGCAAAAGACGTGTTCTCCGGCAGCAGCACCAGAGGCACCAAGATGATGGTGTATTTGTACGGCGGTCCCAACGAGTTGTACTCCTACAAGGTTGATAAGCTTGACAAGGAATGGACGTGTTATACGATCCCCATCTCCAAGTTTACGATCACGGAGAATTCGTTTGGTTCGCAGCACATTGCGTGTGAAAACATCACCGGCATCTCCCTTGCGTTCAGCTACTCCTATTCCGGCACGCCCAAGTACAATTCCGGCAACTACGTTTGCGTGGATAACATTCGCTTTGCCAACGCAACCGAGTACTCCAAGAAGGAAGTCTCCGTCAAGATCAAGATGGCAAATTCCAACTACGCGATCATCAGTGACTTTGACGCGGACACCGAGGATACTTTGAAGTGGACTTCGGACAGCGGTGCAAGTTACATCTCGTTGGCTTTGGCGGATGAGACGGCTTCCGGCGAGGGTAAGTCGCTTAAGATGGGTTATAAGACCAAGATGGAAGCGGCTTACTACGTTAGCATGGCGGTGGATTCCTCCGTCAGGGCAAAGGGCTTGACCTTTAAGATGAAAGGAGATGCGTATAACTCAAAAGCCGTTATCGTCATTTACGTGAGCGCAAACAATCAGACCTACAAGTTCCAAAAGGAGGTCACGGGCATTTCGACGGATTGGACAACGTATTCCATCGGATTCAACGCCTTTACGAAGACGGAGGGTGACGACTCCTTTACTTGGTCCGATTCTCAGGCAAAATGCATCACGGAAGTCCTGATCAACTACAAGAACTATGACGCGGCGGGCTACTATGCAAGCCAAATCTACTTGGACGACGTTATTTTGGATAACACCATCACGTTGTCAACCGATACGAGAGCTACAATTTAACAACAAAGGCGGATATAAAATGAAACTGAACAAATATGACAAAAACCCTATTTTGACTGCAAAAGGTGACTCCTGGGAGGGGCTTTGCGTGCTGAATCCCGCTGTCGTTTACGACGAAAAGGATCAGGAGTTCAAAATGCTTTACCGTGCGGCGGGCAACGATCTCACACACTATATCCATCTGGGTCTTGCCGTCAGCAAGGACGGCTTCCACTTTGAGCGCGTGTCCGATCAACCCGTGCTTTCGCCCGATCCCAAAGGGGTGGACGGCGGCTGTGAGGACCCGCGTCTTGTAAAGATGGGGGACTACTACTATTTAACCTATGCGTGCCGCACGTTTGCGCCGGGACAGTATTGGAGAAAGGACTGCGAGTATTTTGGGTTCAAACCGGAGTTCGGTCCCACAATGCTTATAAACAACAACAGCTTAACGAGCCTTGCCATCAGCAAAGATCTCAAGGATTGGAAAAAGCTCGGCAGGATCACGGACAGCCGGTTTGACGACCGCGACGTTTATATCTTCCCGGAGAAGGTGGGGGGCAAGTTCGTGCGTATTTCCCGTCCGATGGAATGGTGCGGTGAGGGCTTTACCAATGAAAACCCCGCCATTTGGATCGCTTTTTCCGATGACCTGATGGAATGGGGCACCCCGACCTTATTGATGGCGGGTAAAGAATGGTGGGAAGACGCCAAGATCGGCGGATCCACGCCTCCCGTCAGGTGCAAATACGGCTGGATGATGCTTTATCACGGCGTTTGCAAAAAGGACGGCGCATATCGTGTTGGCGCGGTGATCCTTGATGAAAAGGACCCCACCAAAGTGCTTGCCCGCACCAAAGACTTTATTATGGAACCGGAGTTTTCTTTTGAAACCGACGGCTACTATAACGGCTGCGTATTCCCGACGGGGATCGTGGTCAAGGACGGCTTAATGTACGTTTATTACGGCGCGGCGGACAAGTTCGTTTGCGTGGCGACGGCTCCTTTTGAGGAGTTTTGCGATCAAATCTATAAAGAGGGGAAACTATGAAGAAATTGTCCATAGCACTGATCCTTGTGATATGTCTTGTAACCGTATTTGCGCTTTCGGGTTGTAAAGGGCGTTATAAATACGAGCCTCTTGACGCGTCTGTCAGATACCTGACCAACGTTGAGGGGGACGTCATTACCCTTTCTTCCGGGAGGGAAGTGATCTCGGAAAACGTCGTTTATCACTCCGAAGCTGTCAAGACGGGGGACGTTTTGACCCCGCCCGAAAAGAATCCGGTCAAGATCGGCTACGATTTTGTCGGTTGGGCTGTTGACAAGGAAGGAACCGCGCTTTACGACTTTACGAAACCCGTGACGGGCAGTTTGAACCTGTACGCCAAGTGGGAGCGTTCTCAAGGCGCGGAGGAAGCGGCTTTGAATTATACCGAGCCCAATCTTTCCTTTAAGGAAACCATCGTTGAAACCACGCCCTTTGCGCTGAACGGCGTGTGCAATCAGCCGATCAGTGACGGCGCTGTGGATCTTACTACCGCGGGCATCAACCGTCTTGCTGCAAACGCAACGAACGTCAAGGCGTATTTGAATTATACGCGTGCTTCCGCAACCACGATCGATTCTGCCGTTTACGAGGGCGGGCAGGTCAAAGTGACCTATACGGCGGGCGGCGCGCAGTCGATCGCTACCGTTACGGTAAACGACGTGACCGCGTCTTTGGGCTTTGTTGACAACGATAGCACCACAAGCATTGACGAAAGTACATTTGAAACCAAGGCAAAGAGATATGAGTCGCAGGACTTTGCCTCTTACAACGTGATCATGGCAGGCTCTTCCTCAATGGAAAACTGGAGCGAATCTGCCTATGATATGCTTCCTGTGACAACCAAAAACGTTGGTATCGGTGGCTCCGCTTCTTCTCACTGGAACAACGGACTTGCTCAGAGGTTGATCATTCCGTATTCTCCGCGCGCCGTCGTTTTCTACCTTGGCATCAACGACATCATCAACTACAAAAAGACGGGTGACAGCACGGCAACCGGCTTAAAGAACCTGTTTACTTACATTCACGAGCGTTTGCCCGAAACGGCGATCTATTTCATCTTGATCAATCACGTTCCCGGGTATTACGATCAATACAAAGACTACATTGACGACGCAAACAACAAGATCGTTTCCTTTGCGGAGCAAAACGATTATTTGAACATCATCGACGCCGGTACCGTTTTGGAGAAAAAGAGCGGCAAGTATTCCGAAGCGTATTTCCTAAAGGACGGCTTGCATATGAGCATTTGCGGCTATCAACTGTGGGGCGCCGTGGTTAAAAACACGTTTATCGCAAGAGAAAAGGAGATTTACAATGGTTGAGCATAAGATCGATATGTATCGCTACGAGCCGGAACTTCAAGCGATCATTGCAAAACAAGGAAAGGAGTGCGACGTGCTTTTTTACGGAAGCAGCACGTTTGGCATTTGGAAGAGTATAGAGGAAGAGTTTAAGGCGTACAAAGCCATCAATGCGGGCTTTGGCGGGTCCACGTCGGACGAGGCGCTTTTCCACTACGAAAGGGTGGCAAAGCCCTTTGCACCCAAAGTGGTCGTTTGGTATTACGGCGATAACGAGCCGGTTTGCTCTTATACCGTAGAAGAGACCAAAGAACTGTTTCTTGCCACGTGGGAAAAGTTTTTAAAGGATTTCCCCGGGGTCAAGATCGTGACCATCGCCACCAAAACCAGCTATGCAAGGGACGAATATAAGGATTTCGTTCGTGAGCTCAACGCTTGGCAAAAGAAACAAGCGGCTGTCTTGCCGTATTTGACCTATATCGAAACGGCGGATATCTGCAAGGATAAAGACGGGGAGTACATCTTCGCCCATTACCTTGACGACAAACTGCACTTCGGTCCCGAGGGTTACAAGATCCTCGGCGCAAGGGTCAAAGAGGCGCTTGACAACCTATGATCCTCATCAGGGAAGAGGAAAGGGATATAGCGGAGCGAAAGAAGAAAAAGCTTTTTGCCCTTTACGTTGCCATCGCGTGCGTGTTTGTCGCGGCGGCGCTGCTGCTTCTGTTTCTTTCTCCCGACGGATATAAACCGTATATGGCGGTTACGATCGTGCTTTCCGCCGCATTCGGTTGCTACTCGGTGTTTTTCTTTTCGGTGCAATATGACCTCGCCGTAAAGAGATATCGCTTGCTTGAAAAGGTGTTTTCCGCATTGCCCGAAAGGGAATTTGCCGTTTTCCTCTCCGAGGGGGAAACCATCACCTACGAAGGGATCGAGATGCGGACGCTGCTTTTTGAGATAGGGGGGACAGAAAGGGAAGTTCACCTGCTGCAAGGTGTGGCTGACCTGACCGTTGGAAACAAATACTTGATCGAGATCCACGCCGGCGTGCTTGTTGAGATCGGAGACGAAAATGAAGAAAAAGTTTTTTGATTCGTTGCCGTCCGATTGGGTCAAATACGTGGTGGTGATCCTGCTTTCCATAGGACTTTGGATCTGGATATTCGGGCTGTATCACGCCCCCAAAGAGTCGGAAAAACTGGAAGTTTTCTTTGCGGGTGTCGTGAAAGACTATGCGTTTGAGGACGCGGCGAAAGGCGCCGTCGACGGCGTAAAAACCGTCAGCGTTTCATCGGCGTATCCTTGGACGGGCAACTCGTTTGATCAAAAATACTCGTTTGTGGCGCTTACCGCCTCGGACGTTGTGATCGTACCGGAGGAAGTTGCCACGCAAACGGAGTGCAAGCGCGCGTTTGCCGAGATGACCATCGATACGGGTAAGCCCTTTGAACAAGAGGGCGTGAAATACGGCGTGTATTTATCCGCCGAAAGAAAGGAGGAACTAAGCGCCTACTTTGAGTTTGAGTACGAAGAATACGTGGTTTTCGCGGTTGCTTCGTCCATCAATTCGGGGCAGGCGACAAACCGTTCGTTTGAACTGATCGAATGGCTGTTGGGGTAAGATGTTCAAATACAAGGGACTGAAGGTAAAGGAAGACGACGCAACGCTTCCCAAGACGAGAAAAGAGCTCTTTAAAACCATCGTTAAAGACGACTTTTATCTTCTTGCCGAACTCAGCTTGCTGATGTTCCTGTTATCCCTCCCGCTTGCCGCCGTTTTTATCGGGGAGATCCTGATGATCAGCGGCGCGACGTCGCCCGACGCTTCCTTGGTGTTTTCGATCTGCTTCTTTTGCGGGCTGATCGAGATCCCTCTCTTCGGCGTCAGATATATCGCGCGTTACGCGGCGTTCGGTGTGATGAAGAAAAGGGCGCACAACGAGGCGGGCTACATCGGGGAGCTCTTTTTCGGAACGTTAAAGAAGGGGGCGCTTCGCGGTTTTTTGATCGGGTGCGTCTTGGGCGTTATCGTATTTGTGTGGCAAACGGCATCTGTCTTTGTGATCGCGTACAACGCCAACACCTGGATCAAGGGGCTTGGCATCGGTGCGACGACGCTTGTGTTTATGATCACGTACGGTGCGGCGGAGTACTTCCTCTCCATAGACAATTTCTATGAGTTGAAGTTCTCGGGGGCGCTCAAAAACGGGTTTTCCTTCGCGCTTATGCACTTTCCGTTGACCCTCATTTACTTCGCCGTGACGATGGGGCTGCCGTTTGGGCTTACGTTGCTCAGCACTTGGTCGCTGATTGCCGTGGGCGCGGTGTTTGCCCTGTGGGGAGATGGCTTTACGGTGCTGGCGGTGACGTTGTTCAGTCACCAACTGTTTGACAAGTATATAAATTCGGTGTATTACACCGACTATATAAATAAAGGTTTGGCGGCTTCAGAGCCGATAAACGAAAAGGAGAAAGGATAATGGCTGATTTATTACTCGAAAACATCTACAAGGTTTATGAAGGCGGCGTGCGCGCGGTCTCCGATTTCAACCTCAAGATCGCAGACAAAGAGTTTGTGGTTTTCGTCGGCCCGTCCGGTTGCGGCAAAAGTACCACGCTCAGAATGATCGCAGGTTTGGAGGAGATCACGTCGGGTAGCCTCTTTATCGGCGGCTCCAAAATGAACGACGTTGAGCCCAAGGACAGAAACATTGCGATGGTTTTCCAAAACTACGCGCTTTACCCGCATATGACGGTTTTCCAAAACATGGCTTTTGGCTTGAAACTGCGCAAGGTAAACTCGAAAGAGATCGAAAAGAGGGTCAAAAACGCGGCGGAGATCCTTGGCATTACCGATCTCCTTGCCAGAAAGCCCAAGGCGCTTTCCGGCGGTCAAAGACAGAGGGTTGCTCTCGGACGCGCCATCGTGCGTGAGCCGAACGTCTTCCTTTTGGACGAGCCTCTTTCCAACCTTGACGCCAAGCTCCGCGTGCAGATGAGGGCGGAGATCACCAAGCTTCACAAGAGGCTTGCCACCACCTTTATTTACGTCACGCACGATCAGACCGAAGCTATGACGATGGGCGACCGCATCGTCGTTATGAAAGACGGCTTTATCCAGCAGGTGGATTCTCCCGCAACGCTTTACGAGCAGCCGAGAAACGTCTTCGTCGCAACCTTCCTCGGATCGCCGCAAATGAACATTTTCGAGGCGGTTTTGGAAGATAAAAACGGGTTGGGCGTGTCCTTCGGCGATGGGCATAGCGCCATCTTCTCCGCAACAAAGGCAAAACAGCTCTCCGACAAACAGTACATCGGACAAAAAGTTCTGTTCGGCATTCGCCCCGAAAACATCAAGCTTGCCTCTTCCGGCATCAAAGCCAAAGTGGACGTCGTGGAGCACCTGGGCAGTGAAACCATCATCTATGCCGAAGTGGCAGGGCTTTCTTCCAACATCATCGTCAAGATCCCCACGGATTACGACATCGTCGAGGGCAGGGAGCTGTTCCTCTCGTTTGATATGGAAAAATCGCACCTCTTTGACGCGGATACCAACCAGTCCATCATGGGTGTGCCCGACGTAAACCGCGTTCCTTGCAAGATCGAAGGGGACGATTTGGTGCTCAACGGCACGAGTGTTACGCTTCCCGCCGCGCTTCGTGAAAAGTTCTTTGATTTCACCCTTCGCGACCTCTCCGAGATCCGTATTCCGGCAACCGAAGTGCGCTTGGAGCCCGCACCCGATTGTATTCACATTAAGGCAAAGGTCGACTTTACCGTGCAGGGCAACGATTGCATCGCATTCTACGTCAACAGCGACGCAAAGGACGGTTACTTTGTGTTTAGGATCAAAACCTCCTACTTTGACAAAAAGCGCGAAGAGCTTGGCAAGAGCGTCGTCCCGACCACCGGTGACGAGATCGACTTGTACGTTCCGTTCTCCGACGTTACGTTCCACGGTGCGGACGGCCTTCGCTTGAATTCGCGCGAGAAAATCTCGGACAACACCGCGGATTGCTTGGTTAAAAACAAAAAGGGAAAGACCTATATCAAAGTTGGCAAAAACACGTTGGTTTATGACGATCTCGGCGTGTCGGACGGCGAATACACGATGAAACTCATCTCGGATAAGATCGGTTTTGTCTACGACAAAAAATACGCCAAAAAGAATAAGGTGGAATACGTGCCCGCAGATAACGCCGTGACGGCAAAAGCCTACGATGAGGATAAGCTCGGAGACAAGCTTGCGGTGTTTGCGGCGGTCAGTGGGTTCCATAATTACGTAACGGCGGTTTTACCGGCGGATTTCTCCGTCTATAAGATGCCCGTTTTCAAACTTGTTTTCGGAAAGGAGAGCTTTGAGCTGATTAAAAAATAATTATGAGAAACGTTAAAGATTTATTTGCAACTTGGAAAAACAACGTAAAAGAGGAAGAGCTTCTTAAGGAGCTCTTTTCCATTGAAAACGACGAAGACAAGGTTTCGGACGCATTTTATCGTGACCTTGAATTCGGCACCGGCGGCTTGCGCGGCGTGCTTGGCGCAGGCACCAACAGAATGAACGTCTATACGGTCGGCAAGGCAACGCAGGGGCTTGCGGACTACGTTTTGAAGCACTACGAGGGGAAAGACCGCGTGGTTGCCATCAGCTACGATTCCCGCATTAATTCCGACGTTTTTGCCAAAAGAGCGGCGGCGATCTTTGCCGCAAACGGCATCAAATCCTATTTGTATAAGACGTTGATGCCCACGCCTTGCTTATCCTTTGCCGTACGCAAATTAAACGCGGCGGCAGGCGTGATGGTGACGGCGTCGCACAACCCCGCAAAATACAATGGGTACAAGGTGTACGGCGCGGATGGGTGTCAGATTACCGAGGCTGCGGCAAACGAGATCCTTTCTTTGATCGAGAGCACGGATATCTTTGCCGACGTCAAGATGACGGATTTTGACAAAGCGCTTCAAAGCGGCGCGATTGAGTACATCAAGAACGAGGTGTTGACCGAGTTTATCGAAAGGGTAAAAAAGGAATCTGTTCTCGGAAACGAAAAAGCCGATCGCAGCGCAAACATCATCTATACGCCGCTGAATGGCACCGGACTTGTTCCCGTAACGAGGATATTGAAAGAAACGGGCTTTGAAAACGTGACGATCGTCAAAGAGCAGGAGTTGCCGGACGGGCATTTCCCAACTTGTCCGTATCCGAATCCCGAGATCAAAGAGGCGCTGGAGCTTGGTTTGGAATACGCAAGAAAGAATTCCGCCGATATTTTGATCGCAACCGATCCCGATTGTGATAGGGTAGGCATCGCAGTCAGAAACAAAGAGGGGGATTTCTCTCTGCTGACCGGCAATGAAGTGGGCTTCTTGCTCCTTGATTTTATTGCTTCGATGCGCATCAAAAACGGCACGATGCCGAAACATCCCGTCTTTGTAAAAACCATCGTTACAAGCGATCTTGCCGAAAAAATCGCCGATCATTACGGCATCAAAACCGTCAACGTTTTGACGGGGTTCAAGTACATCGGCGAACAGATCGGTCTGCTTGAAAAGAGGGGCGCAGAAAGCGATTATATCCTTGGTTTTGAAGAGAGCTACGGCTATCTGACCGGCTCCTACGTGCGTGATAAGGACGCCGTGGACGGCGTGTTTATGATTGCGGAAATGTTTGCCTATTACCGCGCAAAAGGCGTTTCGCTTCTTGACAAATTGCAAGAGATATACGACCATTACGGTCATTACGTCTCCACGCTGGAGAGCTTTGCCTTCGAGGGCCAAGAGGGCTTTTTGAAGATGAAGCAGATCATGGACGACTACAGGAGCGCAAGCGACGTGGAAGGCAAAAAGATCGTATCGAAAAAAGACTATTCCCTCGGCATTGACGGGCTTCCGAAATCCAACGTTTTGAAGTTTGCGTTTGAGGACGGCAGTACGATGGTCGTGCGTCCGTCGGGAACGGAACCGAAACTTAAGATCTATCGGTGCTTGATAAAAGACTGATGAAAAGGGGCTCCCGCGGGAGCCTTTTTTTCTGTTAAGAGCTTTTTTGCAAATTTTTTCGTCAAAAATCATCAATGACGAAAAAACGCAAGACAGGAGCGGAAAAAAGTATTATAATTATTGAAGAATAATTATACCGAGAGGAATTATGTTAGAACTTAAGAACCTATCATTTAGCGTTTCGGAAGAAAACAGCAAGGAAAAGGAGATCGTCAAGGACGTTTCTTTGACCATCGACGACGGCAAACTTGTTGTGATCACCGGACCCAACGGCGGGGGGAAATCCACCCTTGCCAAGCTGATCATGGGCATCGAAAAGCCCACTTCCGGAAAGATCTTTTATAACGGAGAAGACATCACCGACCTTTCTGTGACCGAACGTGCCAAAAAGGGCATTTCTTTTGCGTTTCAGCAACCCGTAAAATTCAAGGGACTTAAGGTGCTGGATCTTTTGCGCATCGCCAGCGGTAAAAATCTTTCGGTTGGGGACGCTTGCACCTATCTTTCTTCGGTTGGACTTTGCGCACGCGATTACATCGATCGCGAGCTTAACGCAAGTTTGTCGGGCGGGGAACTTAAGCGTATCGAGATCGCACAGGTGTTGTCCAGAGGGACCAAACTCTCCATCTTCGACGAGCCGGAGGCAGGAATCGATCTTTGGAGTTTCAACAACCTTATCAAGGTGTTTGAAGGGATGCGCCGCGACATCAACGACGGTTCGATCATCATCATTTCTCACCAAGAGCGCATATTGAACATTGCGGATGAGATCGTTGTGATCAACGGCGGAACGGTGGAGCGCAAGGGCGCGAAAGAAGAGATCATGCCCACGTTATTGGGCTCGTCGACGCTTGTAAACTTCTGCACGGGTGCCGCAAAGGAGGAGAACGTATGAAATTTGATGAAATACAGCTCCGTTTGCTGGACGAAATTGCCGATCTTCACGGCGTGCCGGAGGGCGCATACAACATTCGCTCCGATTCTCAGGCGATCGGTCGTCGTTCTACGGAACATATCGTCATTACTCCCAAAAAGGAAGTCAGCGGCATAGATATCGAGATCATGCCCAACACCAAAAACGAAAGTGTGCATATCCCCGTCGTTTTAACGCAAAGCGGCTTAAAAGAGGTCGTTTACAACGATTTTTACGTCGGCGAGGGAGCAGACGTGCTCATCGTTGCCGGATGCGGCATCGACAATTGCGGCACCGCGGATTCTCAGCACGACGGCGTGCATCGTTTCTTTTTGAAAAAAGGCGCGAAAGTGCGTTACGTTGAAAAGCACTACGGCTCGGGCAGCGGCGCGGGCAAGCGGATCTTGAACCCCGTTACGGAGGCGTATCTTGAGGAAGGCGCCGAAATGACGATGGAAATGGTGCAGATCAAGGGCGTTGACGACACCGTGCGCAAAACCATCGCCACGTTGAAAGAAAACGCCAAGCTCGTTGTGCGTGAAAGGCTGATGACGCACGGCGTTCAAAACGCAGTCAGCACGTATGAGGTCGTACTTGACGGAAAGGACGCCAGCGCAGACGTCGTTTCCCGTTCCGTCGCAAGGGACGAGTCTTTCCAAAAGTTCGATGCAAAGATCGTGGGCAACGCGCCTTGCCACGGACACACTGAGTGTGATTCTATCATTATGGATAACGGCAGGATCCTTGCCGTTCCCGGTTTGCAGGCAAACAACGTGGACGCTTCGCTTTTCCACGAAGCGGCGATCGGAAAGATCGCGGGAGAGCAGCTTGTCAAGTTGATGACCCTCGGACTCACGGAGCAGGAAGCGGAGGAACAGATCATAAACGGTTTCTTGCGCTAAACGCCGCAAATCGTATTGATGGAGAAAGACATTCTCACGCCATCGCGTTTCACTTTGTTGACGCACGAAAAAATAGCCGATATAATAGTTTTATCGAGGTAAGAAATATGTACAAGATCTTAAAAAAGAAAAGTTTGAACCCTACGGTAACGATGATGGAGATTGAGGCTCCGCTTGTTGCCAACAAGGCGAAAGCAGGGCAGTTTATCATTCTTCGCGTGGACGAAGAGGGCGAAAGGATCCCTTTGACCATTGCCGGTACAAACAAGGCGACGGGCGGGGTTGAGATCATTTTTCAAATCGTCGGCGCAACGACGGAAAAGCTCAACCACAAAAACGAGGGTGAGTTTATTCAAGATTTTGTCGGCCCGCTCGGAATGCCCACCCACATCGACGGGTTGAAGAAGGTTTGCGTGATCGGCGGCGGCGTCGGTTGTGCCATCGCGCTCCCCGTGGCAAAAGCGCTTCACGCACAGGGCACCGAAGTTACAAGCGTCATCGGCTTCCGCAACAAGGATCTTTTGATCCTTGAGGATGAGTTCAAAGCTTGTTCGGACAAGCTTGTGGTGATGACTGACGATGGCTCCTATGCTCGCCACGGCAACGTCACCGTTCCTTTGAAAGAAATGCTTGACGCCGGAGAGCAGTTTGATATGATCATCACGATCGGTCCGCTGATCATGATGAAGTTTGTTACGTTGACCGCCAAACCGTACGGCGTGCCCGTTACGGTTTCCATGAATCCCATCATGATCGACGGCACCGGAATGTGCGGCGGTTGCCGCTTGACGCTTGAGCAGGACGGTAAGCGCGTTACCAAGTTCGCTTGCGTCGACGGCCCGGATTTCAACGGTTACGAAGTGGATTTCGACGAGGCGATGTCTCGCGGCAGGACCTACTTTGATTTTGAGCGCAAGGCGCACGAAAAAGTGTGCAATCTCTTTAAGGGGGTGTGATGTATGCCTAATATGAATCCCAAGAAAAACGAAATGCCCACGCAGCCCGCATCAGTACGCGCACACAATTTTAACGAAGTTGCGCTTGGCTATGAAGAGAGTGTTGCCGTTGACGAAGCAAATCGCTGCTTGAATTGCAAGACGATGCCTTGCGTTACCGGCTGTCCTGTCAATATACATATCCCCGAGTTTATCGCCAAGATCCGCGAGATGGATTTTGAAGGGGCATATAAGGTTATCACGCAAACGTCATCTTTGCCGGCGGTGTGCGGTCGCGTTTGCCCGCAGGAAACGCAGTGTGAAAGCAAGTGCGTGCGCGGCATCAAAGGGGAGAGCGTAGGCATCGGCAGGCTTGAAAGGTTTGTTGCAGATTATCACAATTTGTACTCCAAGGAAGCTCCCGAAGTTCCCGCCTCCAACGGACACAAAGTTGCAGTCATCGGCTCCGGCCCCTCCGGGTTGACTTGTGCCGGTGACCTTGCCAAAAAAGGCTATAAAGTTACCGTATTCGAGGCGCTTCACCTTGCAGGCGGCGTTTTGGTGTACGGCATTCCCGAGTTCCGTTTGCCCAAGAGCATCGTTCAAAAGGAAGTTGACACCTTAAAGGCGCTTGGCGTTGAGGTCATGACCAACGTTGTGATCGGAAAGACGCTCACCGTGGACGAGCTGTTTGACATGGGTTTTGAAGCCGTGTTTATCGGGTCGGGCGCCGGACTTCCGAACTTTATGAACATTCCGGGCGAAGCGCTGAAAGGCGTCTATTCCGCCAATGAGTTTTTGACAAGAAGCAATTTGATGAAAGCCTACAAGGATGATCCCGATACCCCGATCATGAAGGGTGGAAAGGTTGCCGTCGTAGGTGGCGGAAACGTGGCGATGGACGCGGCGCGTACGGCGCTCCGTCTGGGTGCGGAAAAGGTGTACATCGTTTATCGTCGTTCGATGGAAGAGCTTCCCGCTAGAAAGGAAGAAGTGGAACACGCCATCGAAGAGGGCATTGAGTTTAGGCTTTTGACCAATCCGGTGGAGATCCTCGGCTATCACAACGCTGCTGATCCGCGTGATCCCAAAAACGGCTCCGTGACGGGGATCCGTTGCATTCAAATGCAACTTGGCGAGCCCGATCAAAAGGGCAGAAGACGCCCTGTACCCATTGACGGATCGGAGTTTGACATTGATCTTGACGTTGTGATCATGGCGATCGGCACGTCGCCCAACCCGCTTTTGAAAAACACCACGGCGGGATTGGAAGTCAATTCACACGGCGGCATTATCATCAATGAAGAGGGGTTGACCTCACGTGTGGCTGTCTATGCCGGCGGCGACGCAGTTACGGGCGCGGCGACGGTCATTTCCGCAATGGGCGCCGGAAAGGTTGCGGCTAAAGCCATTGACGAATATCTTTCAAATAAGTAAAATGTAAAACGTACAAAAAAAGAAATCCACCGTTAGGTGGATTTTTTTATTTGATTTCGGGAGAGTTCGGTTCTTCTTTCTGCTGCTCGGGTGTTTGGGGCGTGCTTTCCGTTTGATCTTTCGGCTTTTTTGCGATCTCCCAATGTAGGGCTTTTGACAAACGCTTGTAAGTCAGGAAGGTCAAGAAACTGACGAGCCCCAAGCGCAACAGGTTAAAGGGGAGAACTGCCGCAACGAGATAATAGAAATAAAAGTTGTCACGGTTAAGTCCTTTGTACAAGGACGAGCACATCTTTACGATAACGTCAAAGTTGCCGCCGAAAAAGTACTGTACGTAAAAGGGGACGGAAACAAAACGGTTCAAAACGATGGCGACAAGGGTGGAAACGCCCGTTCCGACAAGCAACCCGATCAGCGCATTTTTCTTGTTTTTGTTGCGATAATAGATGATGGAAGCGGGGAGCACGTAGGCGATGCCAAGTACGATGTCCGTGATCTCGCCGACAAACGCCGTCCCCGTAAACGGGAATTTCAGCAAACATTTAAGCAAAATGACCACGACACCCGCCACGGGTCCAAGGGAGAATCCCGCCATGATCGCAGGCAATTCCGAAAACTGCATGTCAAGGAAGCTTGGAAACATAAATGGCAGTGGAAATTTGGCATACATGTACAATATAAAGGAGATCGCCGTCAAAACGGCAACCTTGGTCAAATATGCCGGTGTGATTTTTTTGCCGAAGTTTTTCAAAGTATCTTTTGCGCTCATAGCCGCCTCCGAAAAAAAGTGCTCCGACACAAATCGGGGCACAAAAACACAAAAAATAAACATTTTGCTTCATCCGGACTATACCGTCGGTGCAGGAACCACCCCTGCTCAACCCTTTTGGGGCTCGTGGACTATACCACCGGTGGAGACTTTCACTCCGCCCTAAAATGTATCTGTTTATACTGTAGCCCCGCCGCGGCGGATTGTCAAGAAGAAAAGGGGGTATTTGAAAAAAAGTTTTCTCTTGTTGAAAAAACAAAACCGTTGCCAATTTTTACAAATGTCGCTATAATCAAGATATGGAGATCATCGCAAAGACAAGTGAAGAGACCATTCAAGCAGGGGAGCGTTTTGCCGCTTTGCTGCAGGGCGGGGACGTCGTGCTTTTATCGGGTGAACTGGGTGCCGGGAAGACCACGTTTACCAAGGGCATTGCGCGTGCTCTTGGCGTGAAAGAGCCCGTCACTTCTCCCACTTTTACCATTATTAAGGAGTATAAAGGGGAAAAACTTGCTTTGTACCATATGGATATGTACCGTTTGTCGGGCGACCTCAGTGAGCTTGGGCTTGAGGAATACCTTGGCAAAGAGGACGGTGTTTGCGTCGTTGAATGGTGCTGCACAAAGGATTTTCACGCACGCGTTTTCGAGATTGCCTTGGAGTATTGCGGAGAGGGCAGAAAGATCAAGATCTCCGAGCCGAAAAGTATATGAAAGGACTTGTTATAGACACTACGTTAAAAAGGTCATACGTTGCGGCGTTTGACGGAGAAAGGGAAGCGGTTTGTTATCTTGACCCCTCTGTTTCCACACAATCCGGGCTGATCCCCGCCTGTAAAAAGGCACTTGCCACTTTGGAACTGAAGCAAAACGATCTTGACGGCATTGCAGCCGTTGTCGGCCCCGGCTCCTTTACCGGGATCCGCATCGGCGTGACGTTTGCCAACGCGATGGCGTTTGCGCTTTCTTTGCCGCGTTTCTCGTTGACGGCTTTTGACGTGATGCGCGCCGTCCGACCCAACGTAGGCTGTTACGCGATAGACGCGGGACACGACAGCTGTTACGCTGCTATACTCACAAGCGGCGTGCTTGTGCTTGAAAACTTGGATATGACCGATCTTCCCGGTGATCACCTCTTTCAGCAAAATATAGGGGATGAGTTACCTTTCGGCGCGCTTTCCGTTGCGCGCAAAGCGTTTGAAGAAAGGGCGTTTTCCGCATGCGCTCCCCAGATGGAAACCACATATCTGAAACCCCTTTATATGCGCAAATCGCAAGCAGAGCGCATGAAGGAACAAAACAAATGAGCGCGTTTGTGATATCCGATGCCGCGGAGAAAGACGCCGCGGAGATCGCGCGTATTGAAAAACTATGTTTTTCAACTCCCTGGTCGCAGGAGATGATCCTGTCCGAGATGAGGGAGCCTTTGTCATCGTTTTTTGTTGCCGTTTCCGATCAAAAGATCATCGGTTATTACGGCTTTTTACACATTTTGGATGAGCTGCATATATTGAATGTGGCGGTCGACCCTGCATTTCGCATGAGGGGCGTCGGTTCGTCGCTGATCGCGCACCTAATAGAGCGAGCGCACGCATTATCCGCGCGTGCCGTGACATTGGAAGTGCGCGAGAGCAACCTTGCTGCGATAAAGCTTTACGAGAAATACGGCTTTGTCTGTGCAGGCGTCAGACCGCATTACTACACCGATAAGGAAAACGCGCTCATTTACTGGTTGGAGCTATAAGGAGGCAGCTATCAACTATTTGGATTATGGGGAAGGCAAGTGCCTTGTCTTTTTGCACGGATGGGGCGGTGAGATCGCCTCTTTTCAATCTCTTGCCGACCGACTTTCCGCACGTTTCAGAATTATAACGATGGACCTTTACGGGTTTGGGGCAACGCCGCACCCCTCTTTCCCTTTGACGATAGAGGACTATGCAAACGGCGTTCGCGCGCTGCTTTCTGAAAGACAGGCTCGGGACGTTGTTCTTGTCGGGCATTCGTTTGGCGGACGTGTCGCAATGCGCATTGCCGCAAAAGATAAAAGGGTCGTCGGTGTCGTGCTGATCGACAGCGCGGGGATCCTGCCGCGGCGGCGGTTAAAATATCATCTGAAGGTGGTTGCATATAAACTGGCAAAGAAACTTGGCTTCAAGAGGTTGCCGCAGGGAAGCGAAGATTACAAGCGTCTGTCGGGCGAGATCAAAAAGACATTTGTCAACGTGGTCAACGAAAGCAGCGAAAACGACGCGCGCGCGATCGATGTGCCGACCCTATTAATATGGGGCAAAAAGGATAAGGATACGCCGCTGTATATGTGCCGCCGTCTGAGAGAGTTGATCCGCGAGAGCCAAAGCATCGAGATCGAGGACGCGGGCCATTTTTCCTATTTGGAACACCCCGAACTTGTTTATCGGGTGATCCGCGCCTTTCGGGAGAGGATATGAGTTTTATCGTGATCTCCGCAGGTCTTGCTTACTTTCTCGCGCTGCCGTTTGCTTCGCTTCTTCAGGGAGGAGGCTATCACTTGGGTGCTTTGCTACGAGCAAAGAGGCACATTGCCTTTTGTTTAGCGTATTTCGCACTGTCTTCCGCGGCGGAAACGGCGGTTTGCTTGCTTGCAAAGGGCGTTGGTTCTTTTGTTTTGACGATCTGCATGTACGCATGCACGGGATTGTTCGTTTTTTGTATGCACCGTTCCATGCGTTTGGAGATCCATTTTACGCGTCGATTGATACGATCATTGATCGTATTTCTTCTTTTGTACCTTGCCATTTACGTTGGGCTGTTTTTTACGACTGTTAAAGGACTTTGGGCAACGACGCCCGCCACCGCGCCATTCGTTTTGGCGTTAAGCTCCGTGATCATGAATCCCATCGAAAAAGCCAAAAACAAAAGATACGTCGATCGGGCGGCAAAGAGGCTTGCGTTAATGCCTGCACTTAAAATCGGCATTACCGGTAGCTACGGTAAGACAAGCGTTAAACGCTATTTGGAACAGATTTTGTCCCTGCGCTTCAAGACGCTTGCTTCTCCCGAAAACTACAACACGCCGCTGGGATTAGCAAAGACCGTTGAAACGGCAAGCGACAAGGAACAAGTCCTCATTTTGGAAATGGGGGCAAGGCGACAAGGGGACATCCGAGAATTGTGCGATATGGTAAAGCCCGATCTCGGCATTATAACGGGCATTGCGCCGCAACACCTTGAAACGTTCGGCTCTTTGGAAAACGTCATATCGGAAAAAGGACGCTTGGGGGAAAGCGTCGCGGCGGATAAGTGTGTTTTTTACAACTTGACCGATCCGCACGTTCGTAAGATGTATCAAAGCAGAAAAGGGAAAAAGATCGGCGTCGGATACGAAAATGCCGATTACGTTATCAGCGATACTGTCTTTGGTAAAAGCGGCTCCGCATTTACACTTTCAAAAGGAGAGGAGTTGCACCGCTTTTCGCTGCCATGCGTAGGGTTGGCGAGTGTTGTCAATGTGTCGCTTGCCGTTGCGGTCGCCGTTGAACTTGGCGTGCCGTGGGAATGTTGTGTTGCCGCGGCATACTCTCTTTATGCTCCCGCGCATCGATTTGAGGTGGTCAGAAGCGGCGATATTACGGTTATTGATGACAGCTACAACGTCAATCCCGTTGGCGCCGAAGTTGCCTTGGAGTCCCTTGCTATGTTTGCGGGAGAAAGAAAGATCGTCTATACGTCGGGCATCGTTGAAGGCGGGAAACAGGAAAAGGAGATCAATCGGTCGCTTGGACGAAAGATCGCAGAAGTTGCTTCGATCGTCTTGGTTGCAGAGGGGCGTTACGGAGACGCCGTCGTTCAAGGACTGGAAAATGGAAAAACGGAGGTTATTCGTGTAAAAAACACCGATGAAGCCTCGACACTGTTTGGCGAACTGTTGAAAAAGGGGGATGTCCTTTTAATTATGAGCGACCTCCCGCGCGATTATTTGTTATAGGAGGATATCTTTTGAAATTGGGCATTTTATTCGGCGGCAGAAGTTACGAGCACGATATTTCCATCATCACGGCGGCGCAGGTGGCGGCGGTGCTGAAGGACAAAGCGGAGCTGTATCCGATCTATGCGAAAGACGGAGAGTTCTTTCTTATAAAGAAAGAATTGAAGATAGAAGACTTTGCGAAAGGGCGCGTCAAAAGGAAAAAACTGTCGTTTGGTAGAAAGAAAGGTCGCGGCGTGTTGACCTTTGGCTGCAAAACCGTTGCGCTCGACTGCGTGATTTGCTGTTGCCACGGAGGAGAGGGGGAGGACGGGCATTATTCCGCATTGCTGGAGTGCTTTGACATACCGCACACGGCATCCGGATTGCTCCCATCCGCACTGACGATGGATAAACGATTGACAAAAGTGCTTTGCGCTCGGCACGGCTTCGCCACAGCTAAAGGCGTGTTTGGACACCACGACGAAGACGTCTTGGAAAAAACAAAGGTTTTAAAGTATCCCATGATCGTCAAACCTGCGAGATTGGGATCGAGCATCGGCATACAAGTCGCGCACGACGAAACGGAACTGATCGGGGCGATCGGCTTGGCTTTTTCGTTTGACAAAGACATCGTGATCGAGGAGATCATCACGAATGCCGTCGAATACAATTGTGCCGCCTTTCGCGAGGGGGATGAGGTTGTCGTCGGCGCCGTGGAAAACCCTTGTTCTTGGCACGAGTTTTTGACGTTTCAGGAAAAATACGAAGGGGGAAAGTACAAGAGCGGTAGTAATCGGATCGTGGATGGCGAGATTGCCGATCGCATTCAAAAAACCACCGAACGGGTCTATCGCGCGTTTGAACTTGATGGCATTGCGCGCGTCGATTACCTCTACAGCGAACGGGATGACGTCTTGTACGTCAATGAGATCAATTCGCAACCCGGGTCGCTTGCATATTATCTCTTTGAGGAAGTCGGCATCGACTTTTCGGACCTTTTGTTACGCGTTGTAAGGCATGCGATCAACATCGCAGATCAAAAAGATATAATCTCATTTAATAGCCGTGTTTTAGATAATCTATCCGCTTTATCCCAAAAATGAGGTCTATGTGGTTGCAAAAATGGCATTACGAGTGATAAAATACTGATATAATTCAGTTTTTAGGAGAAGGCTATGGACAAGATCAAAATGATTACCCCCATTGTTGAGATCGACGGCGATGAAATGACTCGCGTCGTTTGGCAATGGATCAAAGACATCCTGATCTATCCGTTCGTGGACCTCAAATCAGAGTACTACGATCTTTCTCTTGTCAACCGCGAGGCAACCTCCGACCAAGTCACCAAGGATGCCGCAGCGGCGATCGACCGCTTGGGCGTTGGCGTAAAGTGCGCGACGATCACCCCCAATGCGCAGCGCATGACGGAGTACTCCTTGACCAAGATGTGGAAGAGTCCCAACGGCACCATTCGCGCCGCTCTTGACGGGACGGTTTTCCGTGAGCCCATTATGGTGGACGGCATCTCTCCCCTTGTTTCCGGTTGGACAAGCCCCATCGTCATCGCGCGTCACGCCTATGGCGACGTTTATAAGGATGTCGAAGCGGTTTGCCCCAAAGGCAGCAAGGCGGAGCTTGTGATCACCGCAGACGGCAAGGAAAGCCGCGTTTTGATCTGCGACTACAACAAGTGCGGCGGCGTTGTGCTCGGCATGCACAATTTGGACGACAGCATTCGCAGTTTTGCAAAAAGTTGTTTCAACTACGCGCTGAACAAAAAGCTTGACCTTTGGTTTAGCTCCAAAGATACGATCAGTGCAACGTACGACCATCGTTTCAAAGACATTTTCCAAGAGGAATTTGACACCAACTATAAATCCGCCTTTGAAGAGGCAGGCATCACGTATTTCTATACGTTGATCGACGATGCCGTAGCGCGTGTTATGCGCAGCAAGGGCGGCTTTATTTGGGCTTGCAAGAACTATGACGGCGACGTAATGAGCGATATGCTTGCAACGGCGTTCGGTTCACTTGCAATGATGACCTCCGTGCTTGTTTCTCCGACGGGGAAATACGAGTTTGAGGCGGCGCACGGCACAGTCACAAGACATTATTACAGGCATTTGAAAGGGGAGTCCACCGGCACCAACCCCATCGCGACCATCTTTGCTTGGACGGGCGGCTTGAAAAAGCGCGGCGAACTGGACGGCACGCCCGATCTCGTTCGTTATGCGGATCTTTTGGAGAAAGCAACGATCCAAACGGTGGAAAGCGGCTATATGACGGGGGATCTCAAATCCATTTTCAAAAAGGAGGGCGTCGAGCCTCATGCCCTCACAACAACGGAATTCTTGCAAAAGATCGCGGATGCGCTTAAACAAGCGCTGTGATTCTCAAGCAAATAATAAAAGGAGCGGAATATGAACAGTTACGTAAACAAAGTATTGGAAGAACTCAAAGCTAAGAATCCCAATCAACCTGAGTTCCATCAGGCTGTGACGGAAGTTCTGGACAGTTTGTCTGTCGTTTTCGACAAGCATCCCGAGTACGAAGCACGTGGACTTTTGGACATGCTCGTTGAGCCCGAGCGCGTGATCTTATTCAGAGTGCCTTGGGTAGACGACAACGGCGTTGTCAGAGTCAACAAGGGTTACAGGGTGCAGTACAACAGCGCCATCGGTCCGTACAAGGGCGGTCTCCG
>DFFS01000032.1 GCA_002371075.1 Christensenella sp. UBA3770 | reverse complement strand
CGCCGAAGGTCGCCGCAAGGTGCGCAATGATGGACCCCTTTGTTACGACGCCCACTGCGCCCGTTTCCTTTGCCGCAGCAAGCGACTCACTGAGAGAGACCTCGGCGGGCTCTTCTATGGCTTCCGCAACGGGTTCTTCCACAACGGTGGCAACCACTTCTTGTTGTTCGCCGATGATGTAGAGAGCTGCGCGGTCAAGCTCCGCATACACGCCCGCCTCGGTAAACGTGCCGTCCACGACAACGCTGTACCAATCCTTCTCTTTGTTTTTGGGGAAGGCGCTCTTGACGCCGGTTGCGGCGTGCGCGGCGTGGATGTCTTTGGCGTGCTCTGCCTTGGTGCGCAGCAAGATGATGACTTTGCCGTCGTCATCCTGATAAACGTACGTAAAGCAGACCCGCTTGCCATCCGGCGCAAACGCAAAGTGATTGTCCGACATCAGGAGTTTGCCGTTGGAAGTGCGGTTTGCCCTGCCGTTGAGTTCCACCTTGTCGCCGAAGGTCGCAGCAAGGTGCGCGATGATGGACCCCTTTGTTACGACGCCCACTGCGCCCGTTTCCTTTGCCGCAGCCAAGGATTCACTGAGTGAAACTTCCTCCGCGGGGAGGGTCTCCGCCGCCGTACCGCGGATCAATTCGATCGCGTGATCCAAAACGGCATAGTAGCTTTGCTCGGTAAAGGTGGCGTCCGCGATTACGCTGTACCAATCCTTCGCCTTGTTCTTGGGGAAGGCGCTGCGTCTGACCTCGGGATGATCCGCAAGCATGGCTTCCACGTAGGGTTCATCCAACTTGATGAGGGAAACGACCTGTCCTTCGTCCGTTTCGTAAACGTAGGTAAAGCACACCCTCTTGCCGTCAGGCGCAAAGGCAAAGTGGTTGTCCGAAAGGAGCAGCTTGCCGTTGGGCGTGCGGTTTGCCCTGCCGTTGAGCTCCACTTCAGAGCCGTATTTGTCGGAGAGATAAGCGATGATGGACTTTTTGGAGATCACGCCCTTTGCACCCTCGGCGCTTGCCGCCGCCAAACTTTCGGACAGGGTGCGCGTTTCCACAGGCACGACGACCTGCGGCTGGGGCTTTGCTTCCAACTCCTTGATCTTTTGTTGCAAAGCGGCGATCTCTTGATCTTTCTTTTTGAGTTCGTCACAGGACGCGCAGTCCTTTTGCGGCTTGTTTTCCAAGGCTCTCGTCCTCTTTGCCAAAACCGCCAAACGCATCAGCGCGAACACGCCGAGAACAAGCATCACGCCAAGGATCACGTATGCCGCGACCAGCACACCGATCCCCGCTGCCATCAAATTCATTGAAAGGTTAAACTCAGTCATTGTCGGAGCCCTCCTCTGCTTTCTCTTGTTTGTCGGAGGGGCCTCCCCCGCCGCTCTTCAGCTTCTTTAACAGTTTTTCCACCACCACGATCACGATGATCAGGATCGCAAGAACGATGACAGTCAAGATCACGATGGGGATCCAATTGAGGCGGATCTGCATAACCGCCGTCAACGGCTCGGACACGTCGTAGTTGGGATTTGTGGAAACAAAGGTTGCCGTCACAAGGAACTTTCCGAGGTCGGATTCGCCGTTGCCTTGATAGACCACCTCAACCCCTTCGGGCAACTCGCCGCTGACCGCGATGCAATGCTTCTTGCCGTTAAACCAGAACTTTTTGTTTTCAAACTTGATGCCTTCCACGTCGGCAAGCTTTTTCTTTTCGATCACAAAGTCAAAGGTCAGCGCATCGCCGAGACCGCTGTCCCAAACGGTGTTTGCGGGATCGGCAAGAGACACGGTCACAACGTACTTTCCTGCATCCGTCTTGACGTTGCCGCTAACCACGTATCCGTCGTTTGCCGCGATCACGTAGGTCTGCGCCGCGCCGTTATAGACGTACTTTGTGCCGTCGGCAGTGGGACGAGCGACGACCTTCTTTTTGATCGTAAAGGAAACCACCTTTTCCGCAGCGGCGTAAACGTTGGTCGCCGGGATAAACGCCTTTACGTAGTAAGTGCCCGCTGCCGTCGGAACGGTCTCGGTATAATCGCCGTTTTCTTCCGTAGAATAGGTGTAAACAACGGTTGCGGAGCCGTATCTTGCCTCAGCGGAGGGCAGGGACGGCGCGTCGCCAAACGTTGTATCTGCAACGGAAAGAGACAAGAACTCGTTGGCAAGCAAGATGGGCTCGGGCGAAACGCCAAGCGCCAAAACGCTGTATTCCTTTTGACGGATAGCAATGTACTCCTCGCCCGCAACGTGCTTGATAAAGAAGCACTCGATATCCGCCTTTTCGCCCTCCTCCTCCGAGAGTTTGGGCAGGTTGTAGATCACAACCACGCCGGTGTCGTACATGTGTCTCTTGTAAACGAAGACGTTATCCGCATTGCCGCCAAACGTGGCAAGCGCACGCCTGAGTTCGGTGGTAAGCGGGAAGATGTTGGTTTGGAATTTCTCCGCCACCTTGATGTTTTCCTGCTTGACGTATTGCGCGCCTGCGGCGTTTCTGATGGTGGTCGTCTTGATGATGGTCACGTCGTAGAAATCGATAAACGTGCCGAGACCGGAGCTGTCGTCGCGGCGAAGCTTGGAGGTCATTTCCTGCTTGATCTCTTCCGCAACGGTGGTCACACGCTTTTGCGTGATCACGATCTCGTTGACGGTGCCGCCCACTTCCGCATCGGAGATGCCGTTTTTCTCCTCGTCGGAGATCGCGCCGTCCAAGCCCTCGGCGGAACCGACGCCCTCCACGATGGTGTTAAACTTGTTTCTCGGCAAACTGATGGCGGCGCGCACGATGGCTTCATCCACGTCAAGGTCGTCGCTTCTTGTGATCAAAGCATCGTCCACGTAGGGATAGGTGACCACAAGCTTGTAGTTGCCGAACAACACCTTTTCAAAGTTGATGTCGCCGGTGGCGTCCGTAGCGCCGCTGTACTTGACGATCTCGCCGTCGTACAGATAAACGTTGGCGCCGTCGATCGCCGCACCCGAAGTGTCGGTGACGCGAACTTCAAGCGAAGCATAGCTCTTCCACTCCGCAGTGAAGACCACGCGGTCAAAGCCGACTTTGTATTCCAAAAAGTCGCCGTTTTGATCCTTGACGATCAAGGTGCCGTTTTCGTCACGCCAACCGGCGAAGACGTAGTTCGCACGCGCGGGGGCGTTGACGAACGCGACGCTGTCGCCCGGGAGGACAAACATGCTGATCTGATCCGTCACGCGGTCGTTGAAGTCAAAGATCACCACGGGGCGATCGATCTCCCTTTGATCGCGATACAGGGCGCCTTGGAACACCACTTCGGCGGTGTAAAGGATCTTGCTTGCGGAAGCATCCGCCGTAACGGTGGCGTCCAGCGTAATGGTCTTTTCGCCGCAATCGCAGGTAAAGAGCGCCTTTACGGAATAAACGCCGTTTACCGTTTTCCACACCCAGGTGGGCATGGCGGTAAACACGTGCCCGTTTGCGGGAAGCACCTCACGATCGGTGTTGCGATAGGTCACGTTTTGATGAACGAAACTTGCCTCGCGAACGACGTAACCCGAGGTGTCCGCGCCGGGCGCCACGCGCTCGATGACGGAGACCGTCGTACGGAAAACCGTGCTGTGCAAAGCGTCGCGCTTACAAGCCACGACAGCCGTCGCGCTCACGTGATCGTCGCTCCAAACCCAAAGGATGTTTTCAAAATCATAGTCGTGTCCGAGGGGTTCGCCGTAAACGAAGGTTTCCTCGCCGCACTCGCCGCAAGCGCAACTCTTGTAGTAAACCGCCGCATTCTCGCAGGTGGCGGCGCTCTTCAAGTACGCCTCGTCTGCGATCTCCAAAACAAAGGCGTGATCGGCAAGGATCACAAAGTTGCCCACCTTATCGGAACGGAAGGTAACTTTGTCCTCCCCGACGGCGGTCGTGTCAAAGACCTCCACGTCGTCACCCACAAAGCGGATCACCACGACGCCCGCGCGGAAAGCGGGGAGCGTGACTTCGTAGTCGTACGTGCCGACGCCGACGATGGGCGACAAGTTCAACACGAGGGAAGCCACCAAGCACTTGTTGCGTACGAGCGCCTGCGCGTCCTCGTCGGTCAGTTGACCGAGCGCCGCCCTCTTTTCGGCAGCGGCAATGGCGGCAAGGAGCTCATCCGCATCGGGAGAAGCCTTTGCCAGAATAAACGCGCTTGCCGCGTCAAAGCCGTTTTGCGAAGCAATGGTCACACGGTAGGCGTCAGCCCCCTCCGTGATTGCGGTAACCGACGCGTAAGAGACGGAGAAGGTGTAGGTTTTGTCAAGGATCGTCTGATCCGCCCATTCATAGTTGTCCTTGTAAAGGATGGACGCGGTCACCGTTTGCGTGCCGACGTCGGTGCGCTTGTTGCCGGTCACAACGTATTGATCGGTATCGCCCGCTACGTCAAACTCAAAGGTGTGTTCGCTGCCGTTGTAAACGTATTTTCTGTCGCTTGCGACGGGTACGGTGAGCTTTGCCCTGTCGATGACAAAGTCAAAGGTCCTGTCTTCCGAGCTGCCGCCCGTCCAGCAATAGTCGTCTTTGTCGATCAAGGAGACGGTCACCGTTTGCTCTCCTGCGCCGGTGCGGGTGCGCCCCGTGATCGTGTAGCGATCGGTATCCACGGCGGAAGAGAACTCAAACGTTTGCTCCCTGCCGGTGTAAACGTAGGTCTTTTCCTCCGGCGTGGGGCAGGCAATCGCCACCTTTGCGATGGAGAACGGGAAGGTGATGTCAAGGACGTTGTCCTCCTCCGGCGTAGCGCCCTTCCAAACGTAGTTGTTTTTGTCCAAAATGGAAACGACCACGTTTTGTTGCCCCGCCTTGGTGCGCTTGCCGTTTGTCACGCTGTACTTTTCGGTATCGCCGGCAACGCCAAACTCATACGTCTGTTCACTGCCGTTATAGACGTAGGACTTTGTGGTTTCGGTGGGTGCGGTCAAACGCACTTTGGTGATCGTAAACGAAAGGATCTCGGTCAAGCTGCCGTAGCTTTCGGTGCCCTCCACGTAGAACTTTACGTAATAGTCGCCGGAATCAACGGGCGCGACGGCGCTGTACGCCTCAGTGGAGGTTTGCAAGCGATAGGTCACCACGACCTCGCCCTGTTCCGCAGCTGCGGCGGAAACCCAAGCGGGGGTGCCGTCGTAGGTTTTGCCGACCACCATCGGCGTGACCGTCCATTTGTTGACGACGGTTGTAATGCGGAACTCCGCCACCACGTCCTCCGTCAGGCTATCCTCCCAACCGTAGTTGTCAAACGCGCCCTCCTTAAAGGTAAAGACGACATCGTACACGCCCTTTTCGGTGTGCTCGTCGTTTTGTTTCACTTCATAGGGCTCCTCTCCCGTCAGGAAAGAGACGTCCGCCTTTTGCGCAAAGCCGGTGTACGCCTTCTCTGCCAAGACGGGCGTGGGCAAGAAACGCCTGCCGATCACAAAGGCAAACTCCAAATCCTCCGTTGAGCCGCCCTCCCACATCGTGTTGTCGACGTCGGTTAAGGAAACCGTTACGACGTAGCTGTCGGCGTCCGTCTGCACGTTGCCATCCACGGAATAATAGGTTTTGTCGCCCTCCGTCTTAAACTCGTAGGTGAGGGTGGCGCCGTTCGCGTACGTGTAGGTCTTGTTATCCGCAGGCAGATACGCCGTGGGCTTAGTCACCGACTTCTTGCCCACCGTAAAGGTAAAGCTCAAGTCGTCGACGTCCACCGTCTGATCGTCATCCGCCCACTCGGTGTTGGCTTTGTCGTTAAGCGCGACGTTAACGGTGGACGTGCCCGCCGTCGTGCGCGTGTTGTTTGTGACGGTAAAGTCCGTCTTGCCGCCCTCCGTCTTAAACTCATAGGTGAGAGTGGCACCGTCCGCATAGGTGTAGGTTTTGTTATCTTCGGGCAGATACGCCGTGGGCTTTGTGACCTTTTTCCTTTGGATCGTAAACCCAAACGTAAGATCCGCCGTGGTGCTGCCCGCCCAAACGGTGTTTGCTTTGTCCGCCAGCACTGCTTTGACTTCATAAACGCCGACGAGCTTTTTTGTGTCGCCGGAAATCGTGTAATAGACGTTTTTATGTACCAGTGACTCCGCCGTAAAGGCAAAGATCTTGTCGTTGCCGTCGTAGACGTAGTCGCCGCCCGCAGCCACCGGCTTGGTGACCGCAAAAGGCAACACTTCAAAACCGAACTCCAACGGATCGGTGGTGCCGTCCGCCCAGGTGACAAGCGTGTTGGCAACGCTCTTTAAGGTTGCGATGACGGTGGAGGAACCCGCCGTCGTGCGCGTGTTGCCCGTGAGGGTGTAGTCGTTTTTGCCGCCCTCCGTCTTAAACTCGTAGGTGACGGTCTGCCCGCCCGCGTACGTGTAAGTCTTGTTGTCTTCGGGAAGATACGCCGTGGGTTTTACCACCCTCTTCACGGCAGCGGAAGCACTTTGCACCGCCGCATTGGCGTACCAGGGGGTGCCGTCCGCAACGAAGCGGGTCACGTTCTTTTCACCGAAGTTCACGCCGATGGAGGCGCTGCCCGTCTCGGCATCCGCTTTGACGGCAAACTTCAGTTTCAACAGTTTGCCGGTGATAAACACGTTGCGGTTGGCGTTGATAAAAAGGAAGCTCTTTCCGTCGATGCTTTCCCCATCCGCAAGGGTTTGCCACTCGTCTTGGATGTCGCCGCCCGCCTTGACGGTGTCGTTGATCTCCGGCGCGGTAAGCCTAAAGGCACCGTAGAACGGGCTGTCCGACTCATACAGGAAGCCCACGAAGGTCAGTTTGCTTTGGTCAAACGCGGGTGCAAAACGCATGGAATTGAAGCCGGTGTTTTTGGTTACGGAGATGGTTGCCACCACGTAGCCGTCCTGCACGGCGGTCTCCACCGAAAGGGTCGTGGTGGTGACGGCGGGATCATCCGCGTTGTAGCGGTAGCAGCCGTAAACCGTCGTGTTGTGATCCTGCATGGTCACAAAGGTAACGGGCACCGTGCAATCCTCGTCGGAATACCACCCGTCGAAGGTGTACTCGTCGATCTTTGCCGGGACCTGGCTGTCAAAATCGATGATGGAAGCGTACGGAATTTCGAGGACGGTTTCGTAGGTGTTGTCGCCTTCAAAGCGAACCACACTTGCGTTTTCCTCCTTGATACCTTTCTTAAAGGTGATGAGATGCTTTAAGGCAACCGCGGTAAAGGTGGGTTCGTAGACAAGATGGTTCTCGTCGCATTCCGGGTGCGTTGTCATCAAACGCCAGCCGCGGAAAGTGTAGGAGTATTGATTTTCGTCGTCGGGTCTCACGGGAGGTTCTTCTTGGAGTTCCATTGCCTGCGCGATGGTGACGATCTGCTCGGTGCTTGGCTGATAGGCGTACGTGGTGCCGTCGTAGTTTAAAAGCCTCACGCTATAAACGGGGGGAAGCAAGGTAAGGGTTTCGGTGTCGCCGTAAACGTGCAGATCACGCTTTTGACCCCGGGCAAGGAGCGTGCTGTTGGTATCCACGTGCACGTTGATGTCGTACTTGCCCTCGTCCGCCATGATGTTGGAAGTAAAGGACAGGGTTGCGATCGTGCCCTCGCCGTACAGTTTGGAAGAGCCGATCCACAAAAGGACGAAGGGCCTCTCCGCAGTGCCGTACGATGCGTACCCGCCCGCGGGGTCCTCACCCGCCGCATTGAAGTTGGCGGACCAAGCGCTGCCGTTTGCGGGGTCCTTTGCCTCCACGCCGACCAAGGTCATCACGGAGGTGTCGTAGGTGATCTCCAAACGCACCGCCTGAATGCCCTGCCCATTGTTTTGGATGGCAAGGTCCACGTCAAACTCCTGCCCGCAATGCACGCTGGCGCTTGAAAGGGTCAGCGTCTGCTCGGCGTACTCCGCCGCGGTTGCGTTTTGGCTTGTTCTTAGGAGCGATAGCCCCACAAGAAGCAGCACGCACGCAGCGAGGATCGCCACGAGTTTGATCAGCCATTTGTTCGTTTTGTTAACAGTCTTTTCCATTTCCGTTCTCCATATCAGTCATTTTGCTTGGGATCGTTTGTGTCGTTTTGTTTTTTGCGGTAGGCGATATACGCGATGATGACCGCGCCCACCACAATCATCACGCCGCCGACGATCAGCCCGATCATCAGCTCGTTTTTGCCCTCTTTTTCGGGGGCGGGGGTCTCCACCACTTTGACTTCGCCGCTTATCCCGATGGCAACGGTCTTGTCGCTGACGGTCACGCCGCCGGTTTTGGCGGAGGAGGCGTTCATCAGGTCAATGGGCTCGCCGTACTTGGTGTTGTAAACGGGTTCCGCACCCGAGCCGGACGTCAAATAGCCCACTTGGCGCACGACGAGTTTTACGTTGTGGTTGCCGGCAGCCCCGTCCTTGATCTTAAACCGCAGGAAGAACAGCGCGCCGGTTTCTTTGTTGTTGGAGCCGCTGCCGGCGTAGATCACGCGGTAAGGATACTCGTACTTGCCCTCTTCAAAGTTGTCAACGGGGTCAAGCGAGGCAAGCGTCTTGCCAAAGTCTCTGCTCAAAAGTTCCAGCGCGTCTGTGTCGTACTCCACGCGCAGGTACAGGTCCACGATGCCGTCGTTTTTGACAAGCGAAACGGTGGCGAGGATCTCCTCCCCCTCGACGCGAAGGTCAAGCGCGGCTTCCACGTCGTTTGCTTCGGCAAACGCCGTTGCCGTAACGCCCGCAAAGCAAACGAGCGTCAAACAAATGAGAAGTGTAAAGACAACAAGTTTTTTCATCTGGCGCCCTCCTTACTCCGAAAGAATGATTTGGGTCTCACCCGAGGCGGCTCTCGGCGCGCCGTTTTCATCCGTCACGCTCACAAAGAACATGCCCGACGAGGCGGTTACCGTAAAGGATTCGTCCACTTTGAGCACGCCGTTTTTAAGGGTCACGGCGCCCCCCGCGATGACGTCAAACGCGCCGACCGTAAGGGTTTTGCCGCCAAGGTCGATATAGACGTCGCCGTCCGAAACAAACTCGTCAAAGTCCGAAAGATCCACGTCCGCCGTCAAAGCGGCTTTTCTGCCGCCCGCAAGAACGGCGCCCAAAGCCTCCTCATCCGCAACGGGGGTGACCTCACCGACGTAGACCGTGCCCGCCACGGGGACGATCTGCTCCCCGGAGACGTAAACGCCGTCCACGACCGTCACGTTTTGTTTGATCTCGTAGTCGTAGCCGGTTGCAAGCGCGCGGCACACAACGAGCACGTCGCGCGTGTCCGCGCTGCCGTCGCCGTTGGTATCCCAAACGGGGAAATAGAACGGATCGGCAAGCGGATCCGCGACAGCCGCCGTCCAAGCGGAAGCCTCGGTCTCGATGGTGTCAAAGGAGACGCCCACCAAATACTTTTTCATCATAATGACGTCGTCCGCAGTCACAACGCCGTCGCCGTTGAGGTCGCCTTTGCCCACGTTGAGCGCCATTTTTGCGATATAAAACGCGTCCTCGTCGCTCTCCACGCTGACAAGCGCCTCAAAGCGATCGACGGGGGTGTAGACGTATTCGCCCTGCACCTTGACCGCCTTTACCCAAGTGGCAACGCGGAAACCGTTGATCTCCACGTCGCGCGGGATCACGGTGTTTTTGGTAAACAGGAAGGACGTGGACTCCTCCGCAAGTACAAACTTGCCGTGGACGTCGTCCCACGCCAAATTGCGATAGGTGCCGGTAAGATAATCGGCGCTTTCGTTAAGCGCGCGGAAAACAAAGGTAAACTCAGACTTTTCCCACTTTGCGGTCAAAAGGACGTCCGCGGTGACGGCGGTGTCAAAATCGTACGCGACGGCATCGTCGTCCACAAACCAGTACATAAAGGCAAACAGCGCAAAGCGCGGTACCTCATCCGGCAGCACGGCGGTGCAACCCGCATAAACGTACTGCTCCCTCGGCACGCTGGTGGCGTTTACATAATCACCGACGGAACGGAAGGAAACCTTTTTGACGTACAAAAGCTCCGCCTCGCCCACAGTGTAATTGGCGTTGTCGATCGGCGTGACGGTCACGACCACGGCAGTCTCCGCAAGGTTTTTGTCGTAATCCTCCGAAGAGGCGGTATAGGTGCTGCCGGGAAGCTCCGCGCCGTCCACGGCGTAACGCACCGAGACCTCATCCTCGTTGAAAGTGCCAGTAAAGGAGAACGTGGCGACGCCGTGAATGTACTCCACCTCCGGCACAAGCGCCTTTGCGCCCACCGCGATGGTTGCCGTAAGGACGTCACCCAGCACGTAGTTTGCGGGAACGTCGCCGTTTACGGCAGTTTGATACACGTACGAGCCCGCGGGCGCGTATTGCACGTATGCATTTTCCGACTGGATGGAAAGGTCAAGCGCGTCGGTAACGGCGGTGGCGTCGTCTGCGGCGGCAACGCCCTCCACCACGTAGCTAAACGCGGATGCTAGCGGCGCTGCGTCACCGTACGTCACGTTATATAGAGCCTGTCCGCCGATCAAAGTGCGAACGGTAAGCGTCGCGGGAACCACGTTAAACAGCACCGCGATCTGATCCTGCGGCGCGTCAAGGAAACTCATCCTGACGGGGTCCACGGGGGTGATGACCACCATATATTCGCCCACCGGCAACAGTTCCGTCGTCAGCGGATCGTAGTCCACCAAAACGTAGTCGCCTTGGTTCTTTACGTAATAAGCAAAGGCAAAGTTGCCCGCAACGGTTGCGGGAGCCTCGGGAAGCGCAAAGTTAACTTCCTCCTCTTCCACAAGCTCTTTCAGCGTGAGGTCGGAGCCGTAAACCACGTCCGCAAGCGCGACCGTCATCTCGTCAGCGTCGTAAACGCCCGCCTCCTCGCGATCGGAGGCATAGAGGCGCAGGTCGGGCACGTCCACGTACATGGGCGCGATGGAGATGTGCACCGGCTCCTCCGTCTCGTAGCTGAGATAATGATCGGTGCCCGCAAACACAGCCCTGACGTAAACGTACGTCATATTCACCGCGTCGGGATACGCGGGGTTGTCGTATTGGTCCTTGATCAAAACGAACTCATCCCCCACCTTTTCGTAAAACAGGAAGGTCACCTCGCCGCCATCGGCAAGATAGGGGTTCTCTTCGGTGGGCTCAAACGCGGGATAAACGTAATCCACCTCGATAGCAGCGGTATTTAAAACGAGGTCACTGCCGGAGCGAACAAAGTGAATGGTTTGATCTTGGGGAACGGACGCGTTGACCGCAGCCTTGACCACCATCGTAAAGTGATCGTCCGAAAGGGGCAAAACTTCCTCCCCCTCCCGCATATAAATGGGCAGCTCCAGGTCGCCGGATGCGGCGGCGTTGGTGAACTGACCGTTGTTTGCCATATTAAAGCCAAAATCGAAGACGGCATTCTCGCCTGCGCCGAGGGGCGCGATCAGATCCTTGGCGGCAACGTACTTGACCGTGATAAAGTGATCGGAAGTGACATTCTCCGCCCCCTTTTCACCAACGTAGGTGACGTAAAAGGTCAGGCGGGAGGTATAGGGCGCCTGCCCCGCGGCAATGGCGGCGTTGTGCTCCGCAATAAACTCCGCAGCGGTAAGGTGAAGCTCGGTGGGGTCGCCCGTCACCGGGTCCACCCCCGGGTGGGAATAGTCATTCATCAAAGAATAGTAGTTTGTGTCAACGGCAAAGGAGACAAGACGAAAAGCACTCTCGTCAAAAGCGGGGGTAAAGCCGCCATGCTTCATGCCGTCGTTGACCACAAGTTTGTAAGTAATGGTAACCTCGTCCCCCTCGTGGACGGCGGGATATACGCCGGCAACGGCGCTCTCAACCGAAGTGGTGGAAACCACCTGCTCCAGCACCATTCGCTCCCCCTCCGCACTTGCCACACGGGTTGGCGCCGCAAGCACCGCAAAAAGGAGCGCAAGCGCAAGGCACGCAACCAATGCAAACGAAACCCATTTGTTTTTTCTTACAGTCATACTTAACCTCCGGTACGTCACGCACGTACGGCGCGCCGCCGCACACGCGCGCGAACACGCAAAAACACATATAGGCGCACCTATATATATTACATTATAGCACGTTACTTAAGTGTTTGAACACATATTATAGGGAAAATTTTTGCAAATTTCCTTGGAAAAGGCAGGAAAAGCCCCTGAGAGCAATGAATTGATCCTTGCGGATCATGAATTGCAACGCGCTGCGCGGTGAAGTTTCGGCAAAAGCCGAAGTGAAGTTGTGCGCAGTACGTGCACAGTGAAGTTGCTCACTTCGTTCACGGTGAAGTTTCTCGCTAAGCGAGAAGTAAAGGATGAATTGATCCTTGCGGATCATGAATTGAAGCATACTTCATGAATTGAGCTTATGGCTCATGAATTGACGGCGTTGCCGTCGGATGGTTTTTATATTATCCGCAACGGCACGCTTGCGTGCTCCTTCACGCCGCAGTACCCCAAGAAATCTATCGGATTTCTCGGGGACCCCAAAGCGGCTTTCACGCCGCAGTACATTGACACCCTTTCCGAGAACGTTCTCCGTTCGAGGAGAGAAAGGGGGCTTGATTGCGAGCGAAGCGAGGAATGGGGGTTTTCAAACCGCAAACCTACTCACAAATATGATCTCTGCAAAAAAAACGACAAGACAAAAACCCTCATCGCGCAAAGATAAATCTTCGCGCAATCACGCCGCAATACCCCAAAGAATTATTTGAATTCTTCGGGGACCCCGATGTGGCTTTTCACGCTCCCTTTACAAAAGGGCGACAATTAATTATGTACCAAAATCCATATTTGTTTTATCCATAATGCAATCCGTGATTGCAATTCATGACTGAAGGTCAATTCATGGCGAAGCCAATTCATGACCATAGGTCAATTCATTCCCTTCCCCTCACGCCCCATATTTCTCCCTAAAAGTCCCTAGAGCCGCAACACCCCAAATAACCTTTTTAGGTTATTTGGGGACCCCAACGCGGCTTTACGCAACACCCCAAATAACCTTTTTGGGTTATTTAGGGACCCCAAAGCGGCTCTACGCTGCGATACCCCAAGAAATCTATCGGATTTCTCGGGGGCCCCAATGCAGCTCTTCGCAACTCATTGACACCCCTTCCGAGAACGTTTTCCGTTCGAGGAGAGAAAGGGCGACAAGACTCTACGCGCGATGAATTGACCTGTGGTTATGAATTGGATGCGCCACAAAAAAGTGTGGTAAATGGCAACAAAAAAGAGACGCCGAAGCGTCTCTCTTTTGTTTGTTCATTTGTCACTTGGTCTCCCTTTATACCGGAGTAATAAGTAGACCCTTGTGACCGGCAAAATCCGATCAGGATATTAAAATTCATCCTCGGATTCCGGCCCGCTGGCTCCGATTACCGTACCGGTCTACGCCTTAACGTAGTAGCTGATGACGGTCAGATACTTCGCATCTACGCCCTGCGTGCCAGGCTCAACGTAATCATACTCGTAAGCGGTGAACTGCGTAGCGGCGTAATTACCGATCGTGTAGGGCGAGTCGGTGTCAAGCTCGAAGCCCTCGGGGATATCATCCGTAGAGGCAACAACGCTCTCCTCGTAGTAACCGTAGTAGCAGTTTGTGTAGGTATTCTCGACGAGGGTCACGGTGGTGTTGTAATACACGGGATAAGTCACAGCATCAAACAGTCTGTCGAAGGTATTGTCGATACCAATGGCGACCTGGCATGCGATGAACTCGCAACCGGTGACCGTAATGTCCGCATTACCGAAGGACGCTATCGCGCTGGTAGCCCAAGTCGCATTCTGCTCGGTCGCCTCTTTGAAGGTGCAGCCGCTGATAAGGACGGAAAGCTCCGCATCCTCGTTGCCGTAGAACTCCAAGATATTGAGAGTGCTCATAAGGCGATCAGTCGCGTCGAAGAGGCTGTCCTCGATGACGATGTATCCCTTACAACCGATCGTGCTCGCTACATTGATCATTTGACGTGCAGTACCGAGGAACTGGCAACCCGTGATGGTGAGGGAAGTGGAAGCCGGGCAGTTGCCGCCGTAGGTGATGTACGCCACGGCATTCTTCACAGCGGCAGAGGTCGCCTTGGTCTTATTCGCCACGTTGCTGTAGTAGGAGAAGTGATCAAAGATGATGCCGTCGATGGTGATCTCCTGATCCTCATCCGCAACGTTGATATAGAACGCTTCGTCGTACTTGGTGCTGGCGTCGTAACCGATAAACTTGACCGAACCGTTACCCTGGATGGTGACGGACTTGCTGATGGTGAGCTCCGCTTCAAACGCGATGTCGTTAGCAATGTAGAGCGTCGGGTTCACAAGGGTGCCCGCGTTGACCTGACCGATCGCCGTGGACAGCTCCGCAAAGGTGGTGATCATCTTGGTCGCGCTGACACCGGTGATCATAATAGTATCGGAGATCGCCTTATAAGCGAATTCAGAATTGAAGGCAATTACCTTGTAAGCGGTCGTACGACCGACCAACGGATAATACCAAACGCCGTACACGCCACCGCTAAGGGCATCAGCGGGGCTGATACCAAAGCCGATCGGACGACCGACATCCTGCTTCACGGTGACATAGTAGTCGGTAGGTTCCATCTCCGCGAAGGGCATCTCAAGATACGAATCCCACTTGCCGGAGGTATGCTTGACAAACAGAATGTTATTACCATCCTGCGCAACACTTGCCTTGTTGTTCTGCGGAGCAGCGGTACCGAGGGTCAGCGCACCGATGTTGATGTCAGCGGAAAAGCTCATCTCTTCGCCGTCACCGAAAGCGATGGTGCTCTCGTCGTTGATGGCAGCCACGAGCACAAAGGCAGGAACGTAAACGTTGTTCTCATCGTCCACGTAAAGCGTCGGGAAGTTGATGTAACAGCTCTGACCGATGGAGACGTAGGTCGCGTTCTTGTCGCAGACGAAGCCACCGATTGTGACGGTGTCCACGTCTTCGCCAACATTGCCCACGAGGACGAAGAAGTCGTCGATCGTGAGGTCAAGGTCGTCATAGCCTTCGCCCATATCAAGGTCGCTCAGCTGGAATTCGCCGTTCGCGGTGCCTTCGGACTTGGTGTGCTTGTTGTAGTGATCATTGATAACGGAAACCGTCTTGGTTCTTGCCTCGGCAAAGATCTCAGCGGGATCTCTGTAGCAAGCTTTCACCAAATACATACCGCCCTCTACGGTGACCATGCAACCGTTTGCCAAGTAGTTGGTGGGGTCATGGTCAAAGGAGCCGCCGTAGACGTTCAGCGTGGTGCCGTTGGCAACGATGCCGAAGGTGCCATAGAACTCACCGTCATAGACGTTGATGATAGCGGCGTTGCCGTAATTGGCGTCGTAGCTGGTCTGCAAGACGTTCTTGCTGAGCGCGGTGAAAGAGCCACCGTGAACGTTGATGGTGCCGCCGGAAGAGAAGACGTACACGCCATACTCCGCGGTGTAGCTGGTGCTGTACACGTCAAGGGTAGAAGCGCCGGAAACGCTGACCGCAGACGAGCAATGATCGAAGTAGCCGGACTGGGTCACGGTGCAATTGTACATTGCAGCGTAGCCTTGCACGGTGCCTGCCGCACCGTCATCGTCAGTGACCTCAATGCCGCCGCCGTAAGCGGAGATGATCTCAACGTTCGTCAAGGTAGCGCTTGCGCCGAGAACCTTGACGTTCAAGCCATAAGGCCGATAGTTCTTGAGAACCAAGTCGTGTGCCACGAGGGTGGAGCCGACCTCTGCACGGAAGGAGCCGAAGCAGCCGTAGCCGTTGGAACTGGTCGTGCCGCCGCCCAAAGCGTCGATGGTACCGTCATAGATCGTAAGGCTCTTATCCTGAGCGATCTTAAAGACGCGGTTGTTGGTGGACGCGCCCGTCTCGACGGTGATGGTGTTACCGTTCAAGTCGATCTCGAGGTCCTTATTGATAAGGTATCCGTCGACGGAGGAGACGTTCTTCTGAACTTCGATGACGTCATTGTCCTGTGCATCCGCAAGAGCAGCATCGAAGGAGAGATATCCCTTTGCGCCGATCTTAGCAACGTAATCAGCCTCGCCGGCGATCCTATAGATGTTGCCTTCGTGGATCACATAGTCTCCTGCGAAGTAACTGACCACGCCCTTGGTGATGGTGGAGTTGGTCACCGTAACGCTCGGATCCGCATCATCGGAGTTCAAACTCACGGCGCCGTTGATCGTGCTGTTCGTGATGATTGCACCCGCGATATTGATACAGATGCCCTTGGTGCTGTTTGCGGGCATGGTGATCGTGGAACCTTCAATGTTGATGGAGCCCGCGTTTGTGTTGAAGAGTGAGATCTCAAGACCAGTGTACGCTTCATAGATCGTGCCGGTGTAGTCGCCGTAGTTCTGAACGGAGATATTAGAGAAGTCCATCGTCATGTTCTTGACGGTGAGTGCGGAGTAGTTCTGCATCGCCATCATAACGATCTTGCCGTTGGAGCCCGCGACGGTAGCCGCCTGTGCGGATACCACGAAGGTACCGTTCTTCAAGGTGACGGTGGAATTATTGCTCCAGTGCATCGCCTGGGTCTCGGTGCCGGTGGAACCGACGGAGCCGGTGACCATCGTATAGGTCTTGCCGTTGAAGTCGATCGTGATGTTCTTTACCTGACCGTCGGGCACTTCGATGCCGGTGCCGTTGGGGACGTTGTCAAGGAGCTTGATCACGTCGCCGTTTGCAGCAGCGTTGATGGCAGCCTGCAACGTCTCATAATTGGCAGAGCCAATTTGAGCAACGTACTTTTTAACTGTAGCGGTGTTTTCACCCTTGATGACCTCAACCTTGGAGGAAACACCCGCGATGTCAACTTGGCTAACAATATATTTGTTGTCTTTGACCTCAGTGATGTCAACCGCAACTTCCGCTGCCGCTGCGTTCTTGACCTCAATGGCAAAGGTGTTAACGGCAGAAGCGTTCTCATCAGATTGCGCCTTGACGACAAGTTTGTCAACGGAGAGGTTTGCGTTCTCTTCCACGACCACGTGGGTGTCAACAGGCACTTCGATGATTGCCTTCTTAACTTCCTTGGCGTTGATCGCCGTAGCTTTTGCCTCATCGTCCAAGGTGGTATCCGCCTTGATCGCGGCGATCTCTTGCATCCTCTCCGTGGTATCATGGATACGGGTATCCGCAAGAGCGGTAAGAGCATCCGCAGAAGTAACCGTTTCCACAAACTCCGCCAAAGCAACGGGCTGGTTGTCTACCTTTTGGTGATAGATGTAGAAAGCAACGTTGTTTTCAATGTGCAAGGACTCGGAGTACGCAGCGAGGTTGACGCTGGTGCCGTCGTAGGAGTAACCGTTGACGTCTGCAACGATGACGTTGCCGCTCGGCGCCGTGACGGTGATGCCGTTGACGGTGTAAAGCGTACCGTTGGTGATCTTAAGGGTGGCGCCGGTGGTGTTGGTGTTGAGCGTGAAGCCCTTCACCGTGAGCCTGTAGCTGCCGAGGTTGATGTCCACGGGGATGTCACTGTCAAGGACAAAGTCCTTGTTGGCAGCGGCGATGGGCGCGCCCAAGGTAACGGGATAACCCGCCTTGAGAGCCTTCAACAAGCTCCAGCCCGCATCGTCAAGCGCCTCATAGGTGGTGACGGTGATGCGGTTTACCTTTTTAACAAGTTGAATGCCCTCCTCGATGACGACTTTGTAGTCATAACCGGTGGCAAGCGCCTCACGCACCGCAACGATATCGTTGGTGCGGAAGGTCAATGTGCCGTTGACGTCAAGCGCGGTGTTCAAAACCGCAACCGCATTGTAAGCGGAGTTGCTGCTGTTAGCCCAAGCGGCATCCGCATCCGCAATCAACTGTGCCTCATCCAAGCCGACGAAGTATCTCTTCATTTGGATGACGTCGCCCGCGGTGATGACGCCGTCGCCGTCCGCATCGCCCGCGCCGACAGCGTAGGAGTATGCAATGTAAACGACGCCTTCGTTCATCTCAAAGGTAACGGTGGTTGCCGCCGCATTGTTAAAGGTGTAACCAACCGGCTTAAACCAACGCACGTCGTAAGTGGGAAGATTGGCAAGAACTGCAAGCTCAACGTCTTCCGCAAGGGTTTTTTCAACGTCGTTGAAAACGCCGACAAAGCTCACGGAAACCATGGCGGGATCGATCACAAACTCATACTCGTATTCTCCCTCGCCGTTATCCGCCCAAGCGATGTTGTTGCCATGGACAGCGGTGTTGAGGTTTGCGGTTACGTTGTAAGTGCCCGGCAAGGTCTTGACGTTGTTTGCAAGAACAACATACTCCTCATCGACATCCTCGGTGAACGCAAAGGTCAACTCTTCACCGGTATAGGTGTAAGTAACGGTGGTATCCTTGACGGGGATGGGGATGTATCTCGTGTTGATGGTGTACGTCGCAGCTGCGCCCGTCACGGTGTAGTTGGTGTTGGTGGTGTCCCAAGTTGCGGTCAAGTTATAAACGCCCACGGGATCACCCTGCTCGGGGGTGCCGCTGACGCCGATTTGAAGATTGTCACCTTCAACAACGTCCTCAGTGGTCGGCACGTGAGCGGTGATCTCCTCGTTGTATGTTGCGTTGTAGTTGTCGGAACTAAAGGCAAGGGTAACCGCTTTGGGCGCGATGGTAAACTGCACCGACTGATTGGCGGTGGTATTACCCGTCCAAACCGTGTTTGCCTTGTCCTTTAACTCAAAGGTAACTACATACGTGTCGGCATCTTTGCCGGTCACCGGCTCATAGGTGTAGTAGTCGGTAAGCAGCTCATCCTCATACAAGAAGGTTTGGGTGGTGCCGTCATAGATGTAGGTCTTGCCGGACTTTGCTTCCGGAATGGCTACGGTGAACGGATTGATCACAAAAGCGTCGGTGTAGACCTTGTCGGCAACGTCGTCGCCCCCACCTGCCCATCTGGTGTTGGCGGCGTCCTTAAGACTTGCCGTCACGGTGTAGGTGCCGGCGTTGATTTTGGTGCCATCGGTGATCTCGATATACGTGCTGTTAATTGCCGCCGCAAAAGCGTAGGTCTGCTCCTCACCGGTGTAGGTGTAGGTGCCGCTGCCAACCTCGGGGATTGCGATCTGCATCTTGGCGATGGACCAAGGCACGGTCTTATCGGTGATGGTGTTGCCCTCCCAGCAAGTGGTGTCAATATCCAAAAGAGCAAAGGTCGCGCTGTAGTTGCCCTTGTTGGTTTCGGCAATGGAGCCGCCTTCTTCAAGCTCGTAACCCAAGGTGTAATCCACGGTCACACCGGTCTGCTCCGCACCGGTGTAGACAAGCCCCTCAACAGCGGTGGGGATGGGGATGATGGCGCGGATGTTGAAATCCCCGTTCTCAATAGCGGGATAATAGACGTCGTTGGATGAACTCAAGGAGAACATCGTGGGCGTGCCGAAATCCAGCTCGTAAGCGCCAACCGCGTTTGCGGCGATGGCGTAATCGGCAGAGAACAGATACTTGGTTTGGTCAAACGCACCGGAGATGTAGGAGTTCAGGTCCGCAGCCTTGGCGCCTGCCTTCAACGAGATGTTGAAAGCCTTTGCCGCACCGGTCGATGCGAGATACCCTTCGTCGGCATTGGTGTGGTTGCTGATCTCTACTTTCGAAGTGAAATTGTTGTTCAAATCGATTTGGGTCGGGCGCACCGTGGTGTTGCCATACTTCAGCACCGGAGCCGCGGAAAACTCGGACAGGGTTGAAGTGGCATCCATGGAGATGTCATAGCAATAATAAACCGTGACAACCCTTGCCGAAGTGGATTTGATCAGATTGGGGTATGTCCCAAGTTCTGCCGAATCCGCCACAAAGACATGGACGTCTACATCATGATCCGTGTCTTGCGGTGTCGTTGCACTCGCTCTCGTCACGCTACCGACTGCAAGAGATACAGTCAAAATAAGCGCAAAGATAACGATGGTTGCAACGAGCCATTTGATTGACTTCTTTGCAATACTCATAAATTTGTTACCTCCCGACGGGATTGCCCCGCCTTATTTCTATGAAATAAAATGCTATGTGCAAGCATTGCTACATTTGCACGCAAAAATAGCGTGCCTACTTGCACAAAATAATTGTACCATATGAAATCTTAATTTTTCAAGCCTTTTTTATGACAATTTTTACCTATTCCTGACCGATGCCGACGCCCGTATTTGACACAAAACCGCCAAAATCCCCCTATTTTACCGCGTTTTTACAAGATAAACAGATATTTGACAATTTTTAAGATAAACTGTTTACACCGTGTCCCCGCGCCCTAATGCCGCTTCTTCCACCTTTTTCGCGCAGCCCCGCGCATCCTTTAAATATATGCGCGCGCGGATGAATTGATCCTTGCGGATCATGAATTGACCTTCGGTCATGAATTGGCTTTGCCATGAATTGGCTGCCGCCATGAATTGAAGCTATGCTTCATGAATTGACGGCGTCGCCGTCGGAAGGAATGTTGAATTTTCACCCCTTGTCGCCCTTTTGTAAAGGCAGCGCGAATAGCCATATCGGGGTCCCCGAATAATCCTAAAGATTATTTGGGGTATTGTGGCGTGAAAGCCACATCGGGGTCCCCGAAGAATTCAGATAATTCTTTGGGGCTTTGCGGCGTGATTGCGCGAAGATTTATCTTTGCGCGATGAGGGTTTTTATGCGAAAGCATTTTTCGTCGGAAATCATGTTTGCAAGCAGGGTTGCGGTTTGAAAATCCCCCTCTCCCGCTTTGCGGCAGACGATCCCCCTTTAAACCCACCCCACGAAACGCAAGCGTTTTGCAGGGACCCCGGAAAGGGTGCACGGCGAGGGGCGGTCCAAGAAGTCCCCCTATGTCCCCCTCTCCCGACAACGCGTCGCGCCCTTTTTTCCTTCGGGCTTTGCCTTCAGAAAGGGTGTCAAGGTGTTACAGCTTTCGCGAGCGAAGAGAGTGCTACAGTTGCGAGGCACAACAAAAGGCGGCGAATGAGCGTACTCCTTGTACGTGATTTCGCCGCCTTGCAGTTAGTAACAAAGCAAATGCAGTGCTATATTCGCTCGCCTTATTTGGTGACGGCGACCGTAATGGTCAAAACCGTCGACAGCTCATCGTCAAAGGTCAGGAACAGCGTCACGTAGGTGTTTGCCTCCAGCGTCTCAAGATAGGAGGCGTTGAGCGTAAACGCGCCGGTTGCCGCGTCAAAGTCGCAATCACCGGAGTAAAGCGACACGTCCTCCCCGCCCTTGACGGAGATGCTCTTGATGCCGTGCTCGTAGTTTGCAAAGGTGACCTGCCTGGACTCCTGCGAACCAAGCGTATAGGAGAGGCTGGTTTCGGTGTCGGTCTCCGGCTTGCGCGAGTCGGTCACGTTGATCACAAGGGTGGAGACGTTGACGTCGGTCAAAACGATGTACTCATAGCTGCCGACGCGGAGAGCGCCAAGATACTCCGCCTTGATGGTGACCTTTGTGGTGCCCTTTTGCGCGTCGATGGCGGTGGTGTAATCCTCCGCCGTGATGCCGCGGCCGTCCACCTTGTCAAAGGAAGCGCCGGCAAGAAGCATCTCAAAGAAACGGTCGCCCGCCTTTGCCTTGTCGTAATCGATGGTGACCACGCCGCCCTCGGCGGACTCGATCTCCGGCACGGCGGTGTCAATGACCGTAAGGGTCAAGGTGACGTTTGCGGAGGACGCCGAAGCGGTAAACTCATAGGTGCCTACGGCAAGCTTCTTCATATAGCTTGCAAGGAGTTTCAACGAGGCGTCGCTGCGAGAGAAGGTGTACCCTGCGGAGGTCAAGCCCGCGCCGGAAACGGTCAGGTTGTCGGCGGTGGTGACCACCTTAAACTCCACGTCTGCGGGAGCGTTGCGGTCAAAGGTTGCCGTCGAAACCGCCGCGATGATGGTGGCGGTGTCAAGCACCTTGACGCTGATGGCGGGAGACCAGCTGTCTTCCCCGTTGGAGAACGCGATGTTAAAGTTGTAGCTGCCTTGGCTCAAGCCGGCAAGGAACGCCTTTTTGATGGTCACGACGCCCGCTTTGGTGATGTCGTAGCCGGATTTTGCGATGCCGTTGCCGCTGACGCCGGTGACGGTGTAGCCGTACGCGACGTACGGAACGGTCACATCCATCGTGACGCCGCTGTTTTTACCAAAGGTGTAGCTTGTGCCGAGCAGCTCGGGCAGACGATCGTCGTTGACGGTGACGGAAAGCCCAAGAGAGCTGCCGTTGGACGCCTTGACGGTGTACGGATAAACGCCCGCATCCTTTTGCATAAGCGCGATCGCATAGATCACAAAGGTGCCCGCGCTATCCACGCTGTACTCGCCCTTTTGGAGCCCCTCCACCTCGGTGACCTTGCTGCCGGAGAGCACCAAGTTGAACGTGACGTTTGCCTTGCTGCTCTTTAAGAAGGTGCCGGTGGTCTTGTTTGCGGTGATGGGCGTGGAATCGATGACGTTTAAGGTCAGATACACGCGACCCTTGTCGGTGACGTAGGTGAAGCCGTGCTCGCCCACCGTGAGATCGGAAAGATACGTCTTGGACAGCGTGATCGCGCCGTCAAAGGTGCGATCGTAATGATTGTCCGTGACCAAAGTGCCGTCGCAAAGGAGCTCCACGAACGCGGACTGGTTGACCTTTACGTCAAAGGTGACGTCCGCGGGATTGATCTTGTCAAAGGAGAGCGCGGTAACGGCGCAAGTGGGCATGACCGCCGCCTTGTGGAAGGTGACGATGCCGGTCACGTAGTTATCCGACTTGGCGGTGATTTTGAGTTTTGCCTCAAACTCATACCCCACGGTGGGGTTGACCGTCACAAGCCCGTCCTTAAAGGTGATGTAGGACGCCGCGTCGTCAACGTACTCCACGTCAAAGGCGTCGATGCCGACCGTGATATCCTTGGCGTCGGCGACCTTGTCAAGATCGAACGCGTTGACTTTGACGGTGTCAAACTTTTGGTTTTTGCCCCGGATCTCAACCGCCATTTCCTCGTTGACGAGAGACTGCACAAGGTACTTGGAGCCAAACTCAAACAGCGGGTACTCCCAACGGAACAGATCAAAGTTCTTTTCATAGCCCTTCCAGCCGATCACGGGGAGGGTGACGCCTGCCTTGAGCTCAAAGCTGAGGTCCAAATACAAACCGCCCGTCACGTAATAGCCCTTGATGATATGCAGGGTCTTATCCTCAACGGCGGCTTTCATATCCAAACGGACCTGACCGCCCAGTTCCGCATAAACGCCGGTGCCGACCTTAAAGCCGACGCCCGCGACCTCCAGCAAGCTGGCGGTGAGTTTGACGTACACGCCCGCCTCCGCCTTGAGTTTGCCAAGGAGGACAAGGTCCTTTGCCTCGGAAGAGGTGTCGATGCTCTTGTAAGAGCTCAGCTCGCCGTTGACGTAGGTGACGCCCACGGTGATGTCGGTGTTGTAGTCGTACTCAAAGGAGAGTTGCGCCTTGATGCCGAGGTTGATGTCCACGCCGAACTCGATGCCGAGCACGAAGCAGTAGATCGGGTACTTGTAGGAATAGATCGGAAGCTCCGCCCCGACGATGCCCTTCTCCGCCGTTTTGCCGGAGACGAGCTCCTTAAACTTGTTTTTGAAATCGTCCATATCCTTGGCTTGAAGTTTGGCGTCGGGCGTCTCCATCTCAATGGAGCAGACCGTCTTGGTCTTGAGGTTTACGCCAAGGTCAAGCTGCAGGTCAAGGTCGGTGCCGTTGATCTCATAATCGAAGTTGATGTTGGGGGTGATGTAAATGGTGTTTTTGACCGCAAAGACCAGATCCATGCCCTTTGCGAGCGTGATCGTAAAGTAGAAGTTGAGTTGGATCTTGTCGGTGGTGACGTCGTAGGTGAACTTGGCAACCATCTTGGGGCTGTCCTTGACGGTCTTTTCAAACTGACCGCTGAACATGTCAAACGTCTCAAGCGCCGCCTCGTACACAGCGGCGGTGAAATCGCTCTTTTCAAGGGCTTCTTGCAGGAGCTCCTCGTTGACGGAGAAGTTGTTTTCGTCAATGGTCAGGGTCTTGTTGATGTCAAGCTCGGTAACCACTTCGTTGACGGAAGCAAGACGGCAGTACACCTCCTCCTTGCCATCCACCACCTCGGACGTGCGGAGCACGTAATAAGCCGCCATGTCGTTGTATTGATAGCCCGCGATATCGCCGGAGTAAAGCGCCTTGAGATCATCGGAGAAAAGACCCTCCGTGGGTTTTTTGGCAAGGATCACGTCGCCCTCTTGGTAACGCGCGTCCGCCGCGGAGGCAAGAACGACGTTGTAGAAGGTGTCGCCGCCGACGGCAACCGTTTCCACCGTGGTGCCCGCAAGCGCCGTCTGTTTGATGGCGGGGTTGACGGTTACGACCTCCTTCTCCTCACCTTTGGTCATAAAGATAAAGGTGTCGAGACCCTTGTACTTTTCATCGGCGAACGTGGCGCCCGTTGCCCAGATCTGATAAGAAGCGCGCTCCTTAAAGCCGTCACGCGCGGTGATGCGGTAAACGCCGTCACCCTGCCTGGTGCTCTTTAACGGGACTTTGTTGCCCTTGTTGTCGCGAATGATCACAAAGTTGTCCAGAGAAGTGGACGGATCGCGATCGGCGCGAATGTCAAAGAAAGCATCCGTCGTAAACCCTTTGAAAACGCCGGGCTCCGACGCAGAGGCTTCCACGGCGTACGCAACGGGCTCCTGCGTGTTTTTGCCAAACACACCGGCAGCATAAAGACCGAGTACGGTTGCCGCGACAACGACGACCACGATGGGTATGATGATCAAAAGTTTTTTCATACTGTTCCCCCAAAAAAATTTAGGATTTGGTCAAGCTCTAATCAAGTTATATGTTATTTTAGCACAATTGTGTGCGCGAGCACAAGCGGGAAAAGAATTATTTTACGTAAAAAAACGGCAAAGGAAAACCTTTGCCGCTGTTTTTAACCTATGTCGCGCCGTAAAGTCGGTTACGCTCGCTTCATGACGAAAGTGAATTTGTCCGAGCCGTCGCCGTACTCGATCGTGATGGTTTTGCCGCTGATCGTGCCGGAATAGGAGTCGTCAAACGTGATGGTTTTGCCCTTTTTGGTCCAAGTGCCCGTCTCGGAAACGGCAGCGCCGGGGATCGAGCAGGTAAACACGTACGTGCCGTCCTTGTTGAGGTTTAAAACCGCAGCGTCCTCGTTGTAAGCGACCACGCCCAAGATGGGGTCGCCCGCCTTGTACTCCACGCTCACTGCGCCCGATTTGACGGACACCGATTCAAACTTATACTCGCGTGCGACGGTGCAAGCGGTAAGAAGGGAAAAGGACGCACACAACAACAAAATTGCCAAGATGACGATGATTGCTTTTTTCATTTTTTCTCCTTTATTTTTCCGAATCCTCATCCTCGGTTTCCTCGGATGTATCGGAAGTTTCTTTGATCGTTTGTTTGTTTTTGATCTTGTCCTGCAAGGTCTTTTTTGCCTCTTCGTAAATGCGCTTGATCACGGGCTCCTTCTCCTGCGGACGCTCCTTTTCCACCCGCTCGGGAAGGGGCTCCGCGCGGAAGGGCATTTTGACGTCGTCCGTGCGCTGTCTGACCTCCACCTGTGCAAACGGGATGGACACGCCGCGGCGCTTAAACTCGTTAAAGACGTTTTCCACCACGTAGTAGTAAACGTCCCAGTAATCGGCGGAGTCGCACCAACAGTTGGCAAAGAAATCGATACTGCTTGCGCTGAATTCCTTCAGTTTGCAAAAGGGCGCGGGGTCAAGATAGATCTTGCCGTTGGAGCGCATGACGTCCAAAACGATGGTTTTGACCTCCTCCACGTCCGACTCGTAAGCGACGGGGAACGTGAAATCCACGCGGCGCTTGGGGTTTGCCCCCGCGTTGACGACAGCACTGCCCACGATGGTGCTGTTGGGAATGGTGACTTTTTTGTTGTCCTTGGTGTAAAGGGTGGTGAAAAGGAAGTTGATCTCAATGATGGAGCCCTCCTTGTCGCCCACGATGATGTAGTCGCCCTTTTTAAACATCTTGGTCACCACGATCACGATGCCGTTGGCGATGTTGGAGATGTTGCTTTGCAAAGCCATGCCTACGGCAAGGATGGCGGCGCTGAGCGCGGTGATCACGCCGGTGATCTTAACGCCGATGACGGAGAGCAGCACCAAGATGAGGATCAGCCACAAAACGAACTTGATGATCGCCAAAACAAAGTTCCGCGCCACCTCTTCCATCTTGGCGCGAACAAGGATCTTTTTTACAAGCGAGACCACGACCTTGATCACGATGATGCCGATGATCAGCGCCGCGAAAAAGGCAACTATGTTCCAAACGTTCGCAGCGAAATAGCCTGTGATCGTCCCCCAAATTTTACTCCAATCCATGGGCAATCTCCTTTTAAAAAACAATACCTATATGATACTCGCACGGCAACGAAAAGTCAAGCGCTCCCCCGCGTTGACAGCACGCGCGACGCGGCGGTATAATAAAGGACGACAAGACGCCCTCGCGGGCAAGGGGAGGAACCCATGCTTGAGATCTACGATTTGACAAAGCGTTACGGCGACAAAACCGCCGTGGAGGACTTATCCTTTACGGTAAAAGCGGGCGAATTGTGCGCTTTTATCGGGCACAACGGCGCGGGCAAGACCACTACCTTAAAGTGCGTGGTGGGTATCTTGGGTTTTGACAAGGGACACGTTTTGGTGGACGGCGTGTCCATCGAGGACGACCCCTTGGAGGTCAAGCGTCGCATCGCCTACATCCCCGACAACCCCGATCTTTACGACTTTATGACCGGAATGCAGTACTTGAACTTTATCGGGGACGTCTTTGGCGTGGCGGAAACCGACAGAAAGGAGCGCATTCAAAAATACAGCACCGCCCTTTCCCTCACGGAAGAGGAGATCGGGGCGCCCATCTCCTCCTATTCACACGGAATGAAACAAAAGCTCGCCTTGATCTCGGCGTTTTTGCACGAGCCCAAGCTGATTTTGTTGGACGAACCGTTTGTGGGCTTGGACCCCAAAGCCAGCCACGTTCTCAAGGAGATCATGAGGGACTTTTGCGCGGCGGGCGGCGCGATCCTTTTCTCGACGCACATCTTGGAAGTGGCGGAGAAACTTTGCGACAAAGTCGCCATCATAAAGGGCGGCAAACTCGTGACGTTTGGCAGCATGGAAGAGGTCAAGGGCAACTCCTCGTTGGAAGACGTCTTCCTTGACTTGGAGGAAAACGATGATTAAGGCGCTTTTCCGCAAACAATTTGCCGAACTGATCAGTCAGTTTTCCAAAAAGAAAAGCGGCGCGCAAAACACCCCCAAAAGAGGGCTTGTGGTGTTTATCTTGATCTTTGGCATTTTGTACGTTTCGCTCGGTTTCTCCTTTTTCACGCTTGCCAAAGAGCTGCTCGGCGGGCTAAACGAAAACACCTTCCCGCTGTTTTATATGTTGGTTGGTCTCATTGCGACGGCGATCGGGCTGCTCGGAAGCGTTTTTAACGCTTACAGCACGATTTTTGACGCAAAAGACAACGAAATGCTGCTTTCCCTCCCCATTCCGCCACGGCGCATCGTGCTGGTTAGGGTCGTTTCCCTCTCCGTTATGACGCTCCTATACGCAGGCGCGGCGCTTTTGCCCTCCGCGGTCGCGTTTTTGTTTTACGCAAAGACCACCGTGCTCGGCTACGTCAACGCGCTGCTTCTCTTTATCCCACTTGTGCTTTTGGTGGAGGCGGTCACCCTCGGCATTGCGTTCATCGTGGCGGCGATCGCCCGAAAGGTGAAAAACAAAAAGGCGGTCATCTTGGTCCTTTCACTTGCCATCACGCTGGTGTTTTATTTGCTGTATTTCCGCGCGCAAAACGCCGTGACGAAACTGGCAGCCATGGGCGAGATCCCCTCCGCCCTCAAATACGCCCTGTTCTTCTATTACGCAATGGGTCGCGCCTCGCAGGGAAGCGCCCTTTCGATGCTTGTCGTCGTTGCGACGGGCGTCCTTGCCTTTTTGCTGGCATTGTTTTTGCTTTCCAACAATTTCGTCAAGTTCACCACTTCCAAAAAGACCCCCGACGTCAAGGGCAAAAAGGGCGTGGTCAAGACGGCGAGCTTGCGACTTTCCCTCTTTAAGAGGGAATGGAAGATGTTTGCTTCCTCTCCGGCTTACGTTATGAACAGCGCCTTTGGAGTGATCTTTTTGATCGCCATACCGATTTTTGCCCTGGTCAAAGCGGATACGCTCCGTGAGCTTGCGCACTCGCTTGCCGAGGTGTTCCCGCACGCAAGCGGCGTGGGCATCGCGGCGATGCTCTCTGTCTTTACGGGGGGAATGTGCTGCGTGACGGCGCCCTCCGTTTCGATGGAAGGAAAGCGCCTGTACGTGCTCCGCTCCCTGCCCATTTCCACCTATGACGTTTTTGCGGCGAAAGTGGCGGTGCACCTTGTGGTGACGGTGCCGCCGACGCTGTTTTTGAACGTCACGCTTGCCGCCATCCTGCGCGCGGACGCGCTGAGTTGGATATTTATGTTGCTGCTGCCCTTTGCAAACGCGCTGTTTACCGCCCTCGTGGGACTTTGCTTAAACATTGACTTCCCCGTGCTTGATTGGACGGATGAGATGACGGCGGTAAAATCGGGCGTGGGCGTCTTGATCGCGGTGTTTGGCATCATGATCACAAACGTGCTGTTGATGGGGCCGTACTTTGTGTTGGTGCCCTTCTGCTCGGACGGCGTCTACATCGCCCTGCTGACCGTGCTTTACGGCATTGCCTCCCTTATTATGATTTATTGGCTGAAAAACGTCGGACGGAAAAAGTTTGAAAAATTGGGCTAAACAACGATGAATTGCAATGCTCTGCGAGCAATGAATTGATCCTTGCGGATCAAAAATTGCGCTATGCACAACAATTACGCATTTTATTGTTTCGTAGCAAGCTTTTTTATCTCGTTCATCTTGCTTTTATAAAATAACGATCGCTCTTCTTTTGTCATTCCGAACGTCGGATCATCTTGATTGCTAAAGATATTTATCGTTGTTTTTCCTTTTTTTATTGCATAATTCATCGCTTGCTTTGCGCCGCTTTTCTTTTTATTTTTATCGACATAACAAATCAAAACATCCGATTGATCTATCATTTGACGGTTGCTTTCCGCGATCCTTTTTTTAAAAAAGACTTCTTCTATGTCAAACAAAACCGTTTTTTCGCCTTTGGGTTCTTCTAAGGCTTTTGCATTCTTAGCATAAGCGCGATAATATGTTAACACAACTTCTATTTCTATATTTTCAAAGAGTTTTCGTTCAAAACGGCAAACCTCCAAGACAATTTGATCAAAATCTCCGTGCGTGCCCATAATAAAATGATCAAAGCCGTCAGAGATTTTTTCTTCCACGACGGAACGGAGTCTCTTTTTGACTTCTTCTTTATTGAAAACCACTCGATGCCCAATAAAAGCAACCGTTTTTCTCATAATAATCCTATCTCTGTTTTCAAAAACATTGTCCGACCTTACAACCCGTCATTTCTGCGTTTTTTAAAAAAACCATCATTTTTTATAATCAAAAAAGCAATATGTTACATATTGTAACCTTTTGAAGTGTAACAAAATGTTACTCTTTTGTCAAGGAGCGGCAGTAACGACACATGAAAATGATCGGTTTGCGTTTAATAAGAAAGAAAAGAAACATCAGCCAATTAAAGGTGGCTATGGATCTTTCTATCAGTCGCGAAGCGTTATCGCATTATGAAACGGGGAAACGCAGTCCCGACGTCAATCTTCTCGTTCAACTATCCGAATATTTTGACACTTCAATTGATTTTTTAATAACAGGAAAGGATTTCAAACCTAAAAACCGATAAAAAAATAATTTCTAATTATTCATTCCGCGCATCCAGCATTTCCAACTCTTCTTTCCGAATGCCGTTGTCTTCGCGTATCAGCCGATACGCCTTGCCTCCTGCGGAGAGAGCGCCGACGGGGGCTTCGTCTTCAAAAACCACAGCGGCGTTGTCTTCGATGGCGTAGGAAAGGGGGTAGCCCTGCCGTGCCGCCACGTCGTCAAACTCCACGCGAGTGTTGTAGTGCGGCGTAGCCGCGCCTTTTATCAATCCAAGACCTTTGTAAGGAGCAAACTCCCCCTCCACCAAGGAATCGGTGTAGATATCTTCAAACCAAAGGATCGCGCCGGCGGAGAGCCCCGCAAGGATCGCCCCGCGTTTGTATGCCTCCCAAACCAGTTTGTCAACGCCCGTTTCGCGCCAAACCTGCATAAGATAGAGGGTGTCGCCGCCGCCCACGTAAATGATGTCGGCTTTTTGGATCTTTTCCGCCACGTGCTCAACGGTCATCAAGCCCTTTGTCAAGATGGCAACGTCGCTTTTGACGTCAAAAAGAGAGGTGTAGGTTTTGCGGAAACTGTTAAAATACGGATTGCTGTCGTGACTGGCGGTGGGGAAAAACAGCGCGTAGGCGCGGTGACCGTCCGTGATGCGACTTTTTGCAAGGGAAACAATGCACTCGTCTATGGGGGCGGTGGTTTTGTTTCTGATCTCTCCCCCGCCGATGGAAACGAACACCCGCTTCATCACTCCGTCGCGTTCTTCTTTTTAAAGTTGTCCTTGGCGCGGTACATATTGCTCATAATGACCTTACGAACGCGGAGGGACTTGGGGGTGACTTCCAAAAGCTCGTCGTCCCCGAGGAACTCAATGTATTCTTCCAAACTCATGCGTTTGATGGGGGTCAGGCGAAGCGCCTCGTCGCTGCCCGCCGCGCGCATGTTGGTGATGTGCTTCTTTTTGCAAACGTTGACGACGATGTCGTCCGATTTGGGCGTATAGCCCACGACCATACCCTCGTACACCTGTGTGCCGGGTCCCACAAAGAGGGGACCTCTGTCCTGCGCGTTAAACAAGCCGTAGGTGACCGCCTCACCCGTTTCGTACGCGACAAGAGAGCCGAAGTTGCGCATTTGGATGTCGCCCTTGTATTCCTCATACCCAAGGAAGATCGTGTTCAAAACGCCCTCACCCTTGGTATCTGTCAAAAACTCGTTTTTGTAGCCGATCATTCCGCGTGCCGGCATCTTAAACTCCAAACGAATGCGGTCGCCCGTCGGGTGCATCGTGATCAGCTCGCCGCGGCGGCTGCCCAGCTTTTCCATCACGGCGCCGACGGCGGTTTCGGGCACGTCCACGATCACCTGCTCCACCGGCTCCAGCTTTTTGCCGTTTTCATATTGATAAAGCACCTTGGGCATGGATACGGCAAACTCATAGCCCTCGCGGCGCAT
>DFFS01000013.1 GCA_002371075.1 Christensenella sp. UBA3770 | reverse complement strand
TGGGCAACGACAGGACCATTGACGAGTATATCAAAGCGATCGAGCGCGAGCGTCCCGACTTTGTTGCGTTGACCGGCGATATCATCACAAGTTTTCGCGGCAGGGCGCGTGCCACGCAGCTTTGCGAGATCATGGAAAAGATGGGCGTTTATTGGGGCTATTGCCTCGGCAACCACGAGGGCGACGCGTTCTACAAGTTGCCGCGCAAGACCTTGATGAACATCATTGAAAAGTATCCGCATTGTCTTTCGGAGGGCAGCGTCAAAAAGACGGCGGACGGCACGGAAGTGTGGGGCATCGGCAACTTTGTCGTCAATCTTCTCGGCGCCGATAACAAGGTGGTCCAATCCTTGATCTTTATGGATTCCGGCGACGCCATCAGTGACGAGGACGCCAAAAAGTACGGCGTGGAAAAGGATAGCTACGACTATCTCAAGGAGAGCCAAAAAACTTGGTATGCCGAGCAGGTGAACAAAGTCACAAACAACCTTACCAACGGCGTGAAGACCATGCTTTTCATTCACATTCCTTTGGTGGAGCAAAAGGCGGTCTCTTACGTCAATCTTTCCGATCTTCCCGAAGGATGGACGGCGGAAACGGCAGGTGAGGGCTGGAGCTATATTGAGGGAGCCGTTGCCAAGAATCATGACGGCGTAATCGTCGGTAAGGACGCGATCAAAGACGGATGGAACAATATCGCCGGTACCGCAACTTTCGAGGGTGTTTGCTCGTCCGATTACAACAACGGCATGTACGATTTGATGAAGTCCATGAGTAAGGGTGTCAACGCGCTGTTCTGCGGTCACGATCATACGGCGGATACCATCGTCTATGAGGATGCTCCGGCAGGGTCTACGCCAGTTTATCTTGCGTACGGCATCTGCGGCGGATACGCAACTTACAACGTTTACAAAAAGAATATGAGCGACGATCCGAAGCGCTTGAAAAAGGGGTATTCCATCATCACCGTTCACGCGGACTGCACCTTTGATTACGGCGCTTATTGCTACGACTACAACAGCGTTTCGTCTTACATTGTAAACAGCCTTCCCGTAGCGTAAACGGTTTTTACTGCAATAAAAAAATCTCGCTTTCAAATGTTTTGAAGGCGAGATTTTTTTGTTCTTTTTAAGGCAAAGTCAGATGCCGACTTTTCCCTTGACTCTCCCTAAGACGTAGTTGTCCTCGTCGCGTTTTCTGAGGGCGACGACGGGGTGATCCTTTTCCTGATAGCGGTAGTCCTCGCCAAGCTCTTTGATGTGCTTTTCTATCACCTCGTGACTTGCCACGCCCGTGACGCTTCCGTTCACCCTTTTTTGATACTCGAAAAAGTCAAATCCGTCAGACAAGGCGTCCACCTTGGCAAAGTCCTCGCGCATCCCCGTTTCCGTCACCGTCCCTTTCAAAACCTCCCTGACGTACTCTTTTTGCGGCGCGATGGTCAAAAGCTCGGGGAAAGCCGCCTTGGGGATCACTTGTCGATAATCCTTGTCGTCGTACTTACGCAACAGTTCCGCCGCGTAATGGAGGTGCGCCACCTCTTGCTCGAAAAACTCCTCCCAAACCTTTTTGACCTTGGGATCGCTCTCGCTTTGATAACAGCTGTAGTACAAATACGCCTCGGTGTATTCGTGCATCAACAGCTTTTCAAGCGGCGAGCACACGGGGTCGATCAAACTGCCGTATTGGCTGACGTGCTGCTCTTCGATCATTGCGATCTCCTGATACAGTCGCCGCCCGAGGTCGGATTTGTAAAATCCGCATTGGTTCATATAGTAGTTCATCGTCTGCTGTTCCGCCGCGGTGATGATGTTTACCTGAAGTTTGGTCAGCAGGCTGTCCTTTTGGGCGTCGATCGGGCGCTTGACGTCGTCGTACGGATGGCGGTGTTCGCTGACGGTGGGGCGCCCGGGCATGATCTCGGCGTATTTGCCCACAAGGTCCTCCGCCTTTTCTCCCGTTTCCATGTTGAGCAGGTCGGCGTAGCGGTACAGGTGGTCAAAGTCTTCCAAGAGAGCAAAATCCATGCAGTGCTTAACGTAGGGGTTGGGCTCTCTTGCCGCCATCGTTGCCGTCAGGTCAACGGCAAGCTGCTCGTAAGCGATCGTGTTTTCCAAAACGCTCTCGGAGATCGGTTTTAAGCACGCGATGCGCTTTTGCTGCATTTGTTCGCTTCGCCGAAGCATTGCAAGATCGCGACGGAGATCCGCGCGCTTTTCGTTTCTCATCACGTTGTGTCCGAACCCGACCTCTTCAAATTCCGTGCCGTTCATCAAGATGATGCGCAGCTTTGTGTAGGGATCGGCGTTGTACTTGTCGTAGCTGTATCCGTAAAGTTCTTTTCGCTCGACAAAACAGTTTTCAAGGGGAATGGGTTTGAGTTCAAAAGGGTTCATTTTTATACCTCCGAAAGGATTTTCGACAGACGTTTCGGCTTTTATACGGGGGTGAAAAACGCAATCTCGCAAAAACTTTTGACTTTTTCCTGCGGCTATTGTAACATTAGTTATTATAGTATTATTCGCCCGCGAAAAGTAAAAGCGGGGAAAGGACCGGTTATGAAAGAGTATTCACCGAAAGAGATCGAAGCAAAGTGGCAACGCGTGTGGGAAGAAAAGGGGCTGTTCAAAGCCAAGGATTTTGACAAGAGGCCCAAATTTTACGGCTTGATAGAGTTTCCGTATCCGTCAGGCGCCGGTTTGCACGTAGGTCATATCCGCGCTTTCACCTCGATGGAAGTGGTCTCCCGTATGCGCAGGTTGCAGGGGTACAACGTTCTGTTCCCCATCGGATGGGACGCATTTGGTCTTCCCACCGAAAACTACGCGATGAAGACAAATCAGCATCCGCGTAAGGTGACGGATCAAAACATAAAAACCTTTGTCAGCCAGCTCAAGCGCGTGGGGTATTCCTTTGATTGGGATAGGACGGTGGATACCACCGATCCCTCCTATTACAAGTGGACGCAGTGGATCTTCCTGCAGCTGTTCAAACGCGGGCTCGCCTATCGCAGCAACACGTACGTCAACTTCTGCGAAAACTGCAAAGTCGTGCTTTCCAACGAGGAGTCGCAGGGGGGCGTGTGCGACCGTTGCGGTTCGCCCGTCATTCAAAAGCAAAAGGACGTTTGGTTTTTAAAGATCCGCGACTATGCGGATAAACTCTTGGACGGTCTGCCCGATCTGGACTTTTTGCCCCGCGTTAAGACCGAGCAGGAAAACTGGATCGGCAGAAGCTACGG
>DFFS01000096.1 GCA_002371075.1 Christensenella sp. UBA3770 | reverse complement strand
AAATCCATATTTGTTTTATCCATAATGCAATCCGTGATTGCAATTCATGACCGAAGGTCAATTCATGGCAACGCCAATTCATGACCAAAGGTCAATTCATCAACGCGTTCGAAAGAACGGCATATAACTTGCCTCAGGCAAATATAACGAGGAGCCGCCTTCGATCCGCAAGGATCAATTCACTGTTTTTTGCAAAAAAATTTTTAATATTCCGTCGTCGTTTGTTTGACTTTAAAAAGCGGATGCGATACAATAAAAACAACAAAAGAATATTGCCAATATAATCAAGGATAAATGGCCCTTGAGTTTCTACCGCACAGCCACAAGTGCGACTATTGGGAAAGTCGTGACATCGTCGCGACTTATGGTAGTTATTGGCAGGCAAGTTAAAGGTTTTAACTTGCTTTTTCGTTTCTTTTGTGGGAAGCAGAGGAAGCATGAAACTACTGGAAGACAAGATCTTGAATGAAGGCAAGGTGCTCGATGGCGGCATCCTCAAGGTGGACGGCTTTTTGAACCACCGCTTGGACGTTGCCCTGATCGGGGAGCTCGGCGCGGACATTGCGCGTGAGTTCGTCGGTTGCGGCGCTACCCTCATTATGACCGTGGAGTCATCCGGCATTTCCATAGCCTTTGCCGCAGGGGAGAAACTGCGCCTCCCTGTGCTTGTTGCCAAAAAGCACAAGTCGCTCAACATTTCGGACGGGGTCTACACAGCTCCCGTCTTTTCTTTTACTCACAAAACCCAAAACACCGTGGTCGTCAGCAAGGAGTACCTCTCCGCGGGGGACAAAGTTCTCATCGTGGATGATTTTCTTGCAAGCGGCAACGCGGCGCTCGGCCTTTTGTCCCTTGTGGAGCAGGCGGGTGCGACGACGGTGGGTTTTGTCGCCGCCATTGAAAAAGAGGAGCAGGGCGGCAGGGCGCTTATCGAGCAAAAGGGCGTAAAAGTATATTCTCTCGCGCGGATCAAAGAGCTTCGTGCGGGTGAAATAAAATTCAATTAAAAAGCCGAAAGGCAAAGGGAGGAAAAAATGAAAAAAATCATCACCGTTATCTTAGTGCTTGCGATCATCGCAACCATGGTATCCGTCTTTGTGGGCTGCTCCAAGAAGGACAACTTCAAAGTGGGTATCATCTGCTTGCACGACGAGTCCTCGACCTACGACGCAAACTTCATCAATGCGGCGAAGGAAGCGGCTAAAGAGCTTGGCCTCAAGAGCAGCCAGGTCATCATCAAGACCGGCATCGACGAGTCCAACGACTGCTACGAGACCGCAAAGGAACTTGCCGAGATGGGCTGCAAAATGATCTTTGCGGATAGCTTTGGTCACGAGTCCTTTATGCTCAAGGCGGCTAAGGAATATCCGAACGTTCAGTTCTGCCATGCCACCGGCACGATGGCTCACACCGAGAACGTCGCAAACTTCCACAACGCTTTCGCTGCTATCTACGAAGGCCGTTACCTCGCCGGTGTTGCCGCAGGTATGAAGCTTGTCGAGATGAATGCAAACAAAGACGTCAAGAACTACAAGATGGGTTACGTCGGTGCTTTCACTTATGCGGAAGTTATCTCCGGTTACACCTCTTTCTATCTTGGCGCAAAGAGCGTTTGCCCCGAGGTTACGATGGACGTTAAGTTCACCGGTTCCTGGTACGACGTTACCGCTGAGAAAGAAGCTGCCGAGGCTCTTATGGCCGGCGGTTGCGCTTTGATCAGCCAGCACGCTGACTCCATGGGTGCTCCTTCTGCTTGCGAAAAGGCGGGTGTTCCCAATATTTCTTACAACGGCAGCACCGTTACCGCTTGCCCCAACACCTTCATCGTCGCTTCCAGGATCAACTGGGTCCCCTACTTCAAGCTCATCATGACCGCTGCTAAGGAAGGCACCGCGATCCCGACCGATTACACCGGCACGATCGCTGACGGCTCCGTCGTTTTGACCGATGTCAACACCACGGCTGCTGCTGCCGGCACGCAAGCCAAGATCGACGAAGTCAAGGCAAAGCTCGTTGCGGGCACCCTTAAGGTGTTTGACACCGCTACCTTCAAGGACAAGGACGGCAACGACGTGACGACCTACATGGCTGACGTCAACACCGACGCTGCGTTCACTCCCGATACCCAGGTCATCAAGACGGAAGGCACTGTCACCTACTTTGCAGAATCCGCGTTCCGTTCCGCTCCTTACTTTGATTTGGAGATCCAAGGTATCACCCGTTTGAACGTTGCCTTCGGCGACTGATTTACTTAAGCAAAAACAGGGCGAGGGGTTCTTCCTCTCGCCCGAATCGCACAAAAGACGAGCCTCTCGCGGATTTTTCCGCGAGAGGTGATTTATCCTAAAACGGAGAAAATATTGTGGAATACGTAAACGCAATAGAAATGAAAAACATCACCAAGACCTTTGGCTCGGTGGTGGCGAATAACAAGGTGAACCTTGATATTCGCAAAGGGGAGATCCTGTCCGTCCTCGGTGAGAACGGCTGCGGCAAGACCACCCTTATGAATATGCTCGCGGGCATTTATTATCCCGATGAGGGGCAGATCTTCGTCAACGGCGAAGAGGTTACGATCAAAAGCCCCAAGGACGCTTTTGACCTTAAGATCGGCATGGTGCACCAGCACTTCAAGCT
>DFFS01000020.1 GCA_002371075.1 Christensenella sp. UBA3770 | reverse complement strand
CCTTTTTTCATTTTATAAGGCTATTCTAGAATCATATGATGAAGATGTCTGGAGTTATCTTATTGATAAAGCCATTGTCAACAGGGATAAAAGCATAACCTTCCAATTCAGGAATGGAAAAGAAATTAAAATATTTTAGTAAAAATTGCTTGAAAATGAGTAATATATAAGTGAGGGGTTCTAGAACTCTCCCTAGATAGCACTAAGTCATGGTGATGCTCGGCATTCAAGTACCTATGGGCCGTAATAGATAGCCGTACGCTTGCAGGCGGGCAGTCCTGTAGAAATTGACCATCCGATTATTGTGGATGGCTTTTCTTTTGTTTCCTTAAGGGTACGAAAGGGTACGAAAAATAGGCTAGGGTATGAAGGAGTACGAAATTGTATTAAATGTTATGTTTCTAGACAAGATAGGTCTAAAGCGAACCTGCTTTAGACCTTTTTCTTTACTTAACAGGGGGAGTCGAACCGAGAGCGGATAGAAAACGCCACAGTGCGGCGTTTTCCGCGATGACCGAAGTATGGCGAAAAGCATATAACAAACATAAACGATTTGCTTTGAGCCATACGAGAGGAGACCCCCTCATCTCCACCAAAACAGTCTAATGCGAACCCGCTTTAGACTGTTTTTTATCCAAACCGCAGCGAAGCGCGTTTGGCATATCATCAAAGGCGACTTCGCCTTTGCATATCATCACGGCTTTGCCGTGTATAACATGATCCACTTCGGTTTGATGATATACAATTCTGACGAATTGATGATATACAAGCTGTCGCTTGATGATATACCCGCATGGGCACCCTGCGGCAAACTACCTCCTCGGGCATCTTGTCGTGACGACGGAGAATGACTCCACTTTTGCCTTTTGCAATTGGTATTTCTTTGTCGGGTTCGGCCTCTTGTTTGGGAGAATATTGCAACAATGCAAAGACATGGACAAACTCTATCGCATCGTGCTTTTCATTTCCGCGCCGATCATGGCGGCATATATCGCTTTGACTTCGGTTTTCGGCACGATGTTTTTGAGCAAAAACGGCTGGTACTACGCAGCAAGTTTGGCGGAATCCATCGGACTTTTGAGCATTGATATGGTCCTGCTCTCGGCGTTTTACTTTTTGCAGAAAAAGGTGCCGGCAAACAAGATCCCCTTCCTGATAGAGATGAGCAAAAATCTTACGCCCATCTACGTGGCGCAGTGGTGCGTGATCGGCTTTGTGGATTCCGTTTTTTGTTATCTTTTGGGGTTTGTCATCCCCTACTGGGCGGAATACGTGTTCGGAGCGGCTTTGATCGTCCTCACTTATTGGATCGCAAAGGGGTGGCGCCTTTTGCAAAAACGATTTAAGAAGCAGCGCGCCGAAAAGCAAGGTTGACATCTCCCGCGATATATGATATATATCAAGTTAGGAGGGCTGAAAAATGGCTTTCGGAAGTAAAAAATCGTTGATCATCGCCGTTTTGATCCTTGCCGTGATGCTGCTGGGGCTAATCCCCGCTTGCACGCGCTCTTCCGACCCGGCGACGATCGAGAATGAGGAAACGGGTATGAAATTTGTGGCGCACAGAGGATACAGCAAACGTTATCTCGGAAACACCGAAGCGGCGTTTACCGCGGCGGCGGAACTCGGCTTTTACGGCATTGAAACGGACATCCGAAAGACAAAGGACGGCTACTTTGTGTGCAACCATGACGCCACCGTGCTTTATGCGGACGGGACGGAAAAGACCATTTCGTCAACCAAAAAGAGCACCCTGCTTTCCAAACCACTCAAAAACGACACGAACAACAAGGAAGCCTACCTTTGCACGTTTGAAACCTATCTTCAAATCTGCAAGGCGGGAAACAAGGTGGCGGTCATTGAGTTTAAGGACTATTTTGACGAGGACGACATCGACTTGATCCTTAGCATCATCGACACCGAATACGACAGAAAGAAGGTTACGTTCATCTCCTTCTATTATCCCCCGCTTTCCCTTGTGAAAAAGGCGGACCCCACGATCGAGTTGCAATACCTTTCACAAACGGAAAACGACAACGTTTTTGAACGCTGCCTGACCGACCGCGTGAACATCGACGTCAAATATACCCTTTTGACGCAGGAATTGGTAAAGACCTTTCACGACGCGGGGCTCAAGGTGAACGTTTGGACGGTAAACGACGGCGCCACCCTTGAAAAAGCGACCTTGTACGGCGCGGATTACATCACGACGGACGTCTATTACGAATAAATAACGACGTCTGATCTATAGATCAAAGCCGCGTGAACAAAACGCGGCTTTTTCTTTTTCTGTTTTGGCAAATCCTTTTTTCACCCTTAAAAAACTTTTTGTCCGAGATTTAAAAAGGGTTTCTTTTGTTTGAAGGCGTATGCCAACGTATTGGCGGCGCCGCCCCACCCGTAGTTGACGTATGCGATCACAAAATCCGCCTTTTTCACCATCCATTCGTTTCGTTTAAGAATGGCAAAACGCGGCAATACGTTTTCGATTTCCGGAAAGACGACTTCGTCGTATCTTTTTAAAACGACTTCTCTGTTTTTTAAATATCTTTGCGACAAATAGGGCGTGACAAACACAATACGAACGGTCGGATGCGATTCCTTGTACTTTTTGCAAGCACGCAATGCGATATTATCAAAATCGCCGTAGCCGCCGAGATAAAAACAAACGACCTCTTCCTTTACGCTTTGCATTATTGCCGACAGAGTCCTTTCAAACAAGCAGTCGTCTTGCGCTATTTGAGAATGCCCGCAAAAGGTGATGATCAAAAAAAGTGCGCTCCTTATTAGGGAACGCACCGAAAAACGCCCCCCTTGTTTTGCAGAACAACTCTACGACGAGAGATGGGAGGCGCTTTTGCCGAGAAAAGCACCCCTCTCATCGTAGTATGTAGTTGTTCTGCGCCTTTATTATGCCACAACGACAAAAAATAGTCAAGGCGTCGCACTATCGGATCGTTTGTTTTATCATTCGATTGCAAAAAACTTTTTTGTTTTCTTAAGGAAAAACAGTTTTATATACGTAAAATGTATTATAATATGATCAGACCCGATGCACCGCACGGTACACGTAAAACATTATGAACGATTCTCTTTTGTCTTTAAAAAAGAACATCCTTTCCCGCCGCCCCGTCACGCTTGACTTTGTGGGGGACAGCATCACTTGGGGGTTGAACCATTGCTCTCCCGAGGAAACTTTTGTTGCAGAGTTTGCGCGACTGTTTGCAAAGAGGTTTACGGACTTCTCGGTGGTGCGCTACGACGGGATCGTCAAAACGGAAGCGCTGCCGATAGAGCGGTTTGACGGACCCATTGCCGTCAGCGGCGAGGGAGATCTCCCGCAAGCCGTCGTCATACGAAACGGCGTTGGGGGCAACACGGTGCGACGCGCCATCAACAGGCAGGCGGATTTTACGAGAAAGGCGGCAAACGGCGAAAGCGCCGACGCGATCTTTTTGATGTTTGGGATCAACGACGCGCTTTACTCGGACAAAAGCAAGTTTGTCACGCCCGACCGCTTTGAACAGGACTATGAGGAGTTGCTTTCCGTTTTGAAACAGGAGAAGGCGCTCCTTTTTGTGCTCTCCCCCACCTACAACGGCGTAAACTATCCGTTGGACGACTATGCGGAGGCGACAAAACGGGTGGCGGCACGGCACGACATTCCCTTTGTCGACACGCACAAATTGTGGCTTGACCACTATGACAAAACGCTGCCCCGCTTTGGGCAAGGGGATTGGCTTTTGAGCGAGACGGACGGCTGCCACTTCTCGCCGGAGGGCGCCCGCCAAACGGCAAAGTTTATCTTTGAACGTTTTTGCGAGATCGTCGGCGTATGATTTTGGGTTGACTTTTTTCGCCGACGTTTGTATGATGTAGCTATGAAAATACTTGAGAAAATACAAAAAAAGCAACAAAACCTTTCCTTGAACCCCGCCGTCACCGTCGCGCTTTTGGGCGACAGCGTCACGCAGGGGTGCTTTGAGTGCTTTGTCAAGGAAGACGGCAACGTGGACACGGTGTTTGACACCGAGAGTTCGTACGGAAGCAAGCTCAAAAGGCTGCTGAACGGGCTGTATCCCACGGTGCAGTTTAACCTGATCAACGCCGGCATCAGCGGTGACAGCGCAAAAGGCGGGCTCAAAAGGCTGGAGCGGGACGTCCTTTCCTTCCACCCCGACCTTGTCGTGGTGGGCTTTGCACTAAACGACGCGGCGCTTATGGGACAAAACGGCGTGGATGACTATAAAACCACGATGAACGAGATCCTTCGCCGCATTGCGGAAACGGGCGCGGAAAGCATTGTGCTGACCCCCAACGCAATGTGCACGGAAATCAGCCCTCACCTCACCGAAAAGCCGCTTTTGAAACTTGCCAAAAACTTTGCCAAACTGCAGAACGACGGCATCTTGGACGTGTATGCCGAGGCGGCGCGTGAGGTTGCCACGCAAAACGGCGCGGTGGTGTGCGACGTATATGCCGAGTGGAAAAAGATGATCGCCGCGGGCGTAAAGGTCACCGACCTATTGGCAAATTATCTGAATCACCCGACAAGGCAAATGCACGATATGACCGCGATGATGCTGCTGAAAACCATCCTTGGCTGAAACCCTTAAAAACGAAACAAAAAAATCGGCTCGAAAGCCGATTTTTTTATTTAACCAAAGTCACCTTGGGCGCGGAGAGGACGCCACCCACGTCCAAGACGTAGCGCCTGACCCGCCACGGCAAGGTTTTTCTGTGGAACCAACTGGGGCTGTCCGAGCGCTTGTATTTGGTGCGAATGTGCACCGGACCAAACGCATTCTGACGTGAAACGTACGCCGTGATCGCAACGTCGTTTTCCCCTTTTCGGGTGGGCAAGAGCGCGCTGTACGGCGCAAAAAGAACGTCCTTTTCGCTGTCGTTGACCTTAATGGTCAAAAGTGCCGAGGCGAAATCGGCGGAGATCAACGCCTCTTCCCCGTCCGAAACAAAGGTCGTAAAATAGGTGATCTTGCCGCTGTAGAAGGGCATCAACTGCTCTGTGACATCCCCGAAACGCAGTTTTTTCGGCAAAGGCAAAAGCTTTGCTTTTGTCCCCTTTAATAGTACGCCGAACGCGCCAAGCAGATAACAGTTTTCACAACAATCGTACTTGCCCATCGGAATGGTGATGTCAATGACGTTTTTGCCACCTTTGAGATCGATCGGGTAGGTGCGGATCACCTTGTCCACGTAGTAGCCGTCGGACGGCGCCGTGACCAAAGTGCCGTTTACGGTAAGAGTAAACTCCTTGTACTCACACGCGAGATGCGCGGGGAGGGCAACCTCACTTTGCACTTCAAAGCGCATGGTGAGCGGATACTTTTCGCCCTCCTCCCCTCTGACCCAAGGTTGCAGATTCGGACGGAATGGGGGTAAGCCAAGGGCTTTCCTTGCCTTTGACGTCACGTAGTCAAGGTCGCACCTTGCGTGGAAAACGCCGCCGAGCGACCACTTTGCCTTATCCAAAAGGAGCGCGTTGGGTTCGGCAAGCTCATAACGCATAGGGTCGCCAAGCGCAAAGGTGCGAAGAGCTGTTTTTTTCGCCGCGGTAGGGGCGGCAGCTATGCCGTCCGCTGCGTCGTAACGCAAAAGCAAGCTGTCGTTGTTGTAAAGGGTTTTGGAAACGTAGGTCACGCCATCCTCGACCACGGACGGCAAGACGCGGGTCTCACCCGTCATCGTATCGTACTCCGTCACGCGCCACGTGCCTTTGACGCCGATGTCGACCCGGTCTTCCACCACGTTTTTGTCGTTGGTGACGGTGACGGACCGAGGATACGGAAAACCTTGGCGCGGCGAGGTCACAAACAGCCACCTGCCGTCCGCGTCCTCACGGAAAGTGAGGAGGTAAGCTCCTGCCTTTTTGTCGGAACGGATCGTAACCGCCCCTTGATCCAAAACGGAAAGTACATGCTCTTTTTCAAAGGGGAGCAACTTGCATTCGGCGGCAAAAGCGACAGCTTCATCGGAGGGGAGCCCCTCCACGTACGCGGGAACCTTTCCGAGGAAGATCACGTTGCCTCCCGCGGCGCGGAACGCGCGCAAATAGTCCAACGTGGAAGAACGCATCGTTTCAAGCGACGGAACGAGAATGGTCTTGTAATGACACTTGCCCACCGCAAGGGGGTCAGCCCCACGTTGCGACGGCAAAAGCGACTCTGAGATAAAGTCGAAATCGTAGCCGTTAAACAGCAGCCAATCTGTAAGATCAAGGAAGTTTTTGTCCAAAGAGCTGCAAACTTTTTTGTTGGTGCTTTCCGTGCCGAAGTGCAAGAAATAGCTTTCGATCGGGTGAATGACCGCAACGTCGTTGATCGCCTTTCCGCGCGTCAAAGCAGTGTTCAAGCGAGCAAAATGATCCTCGATGGTCTTGTATTTTTCAAACCAAGGCGCCTGATAAAAGATGGACGGCGGGTAATCACGCTTGGCTTCGCCACGCATGCTGTAAAAGGAAAGGTGCGGTACGCGTACGGTCACGCCCAAACAGGCAAGCCAGTCCCCCTCCTCTTTGAACTTTCCGAATTCCACCGCCCAGCGGGATACGCCGTACAGCTCGCACAGCATCCCCTCTTTGCCCTCTTGTCTGACGACGGAACGCGTTTGCAACGCCGTCGTGTACTCGTGCCTGCCGCACAGCATATCGATGCCCGGAAGCCCGAAGTTTTTGTAGTGGCGCATGGTTTCGCCCACCGCCCTGCTTTGCGTGCCAAGGGTGGGTTCCTCCATCAGGTGCCCCGTCAGGTGAATGCCCAGCGCCTCCGCTCGTTTGCCGAGGTTATCGGCATACGCTTGCGCAAAGCGCTCCACGCGATGGGTGTGATAGGTAAATCTGGTGCGGTAAAGGGTTTTTGTGTTTACGTCGAAAAACAGCTCCGGCAAAACGTCCAAAAGATCCGTGCCGAACTGCTTTTGGTAGCTTTCCGCAAAGTCATCCGTCCAGGGGATCACCGCCGACTTTGCCCACAGAGAACATTTGAACGGCGCCACGAATTTGGTTTGCGGCTCATCGGTGAAAATGGCGGGGATCGTCTTGCCAAACTCCTCTCCGACAACTTTTTGATAGGCGCCGTACGTGATGTCGGCAAAACTGTCGAGCGCCTCTTTGCAAAGGGCGTCCACGTAGCCGCATTGGTTAAAGGTGTCCGTAGGCTCGTCTACGACGAGATAGGCGTAATAGCGCTTGCCGCAGCCCCGTTCTCCCTTGTTTAAGCGCTTGTAGCCCAAGCACTTGCCAAAGCAAAGACGTACGGCGTAGGTGGCAAGGAGGCGGGTGCCACTCGTCTGTCTTCCGTCTGAAAACGTGGCGTCTTCCGCCCTTTTCTTTGTTGTGAACAACAAACCTCTCCTACGAAACCTGCCGTCCTTGGTGACGAACCCACCCGCAAAGCCGGAGGGGTAACGGTCCTCATCGTACAGCCAGGCAAGCATTTTGTTCTCTTTGGCGTCCTCCACACAAGCCTTGACGCAGGACATAAACTTCTCGCCGAGGTACGGTGTGGCAAGCCCCGCGCGCGGGTGCATGTGATAGCCGCCGAAGCCCATCTGTTTGAAAACGTGCGCCTGCCAAACGCATTCCTCCTCCGAAAGTTCGTCGTTCCACGCCCAAAACGGTGTGCCGCGATACTCCGACGTAGGGTTTTTGAAAAGCTCATCGCTGAGCGATTG
>DFFS01000030.1 GCA_002371075.1 Christensenella sp. UBA3770 | reverse complement strand
TTGGCGCGGAGGAAAATTCGGCAGAGGACGCGTGCCGGTTTCTGTTGGACTTTATTTTCGGTTATAAACGCGGGGTCAACGTGCGGCGGATCCGCGCGCTTTCCGCATCTTTGCGTGACTGATATTCTGCGATTTTTTTCGATCCCGATGCATATCCTTTGATATGAGAAGTTTTTTCAGGGCGCTTCGCGTGGCGGCGCTCTTTGTCGGTTCCGTCGTGGGCGCGGGGTTTGCGACGGGGCAGGAAGTACAGTTGTTTTTCGGAGGAGACGGGGTGACAAGCCTCTTTGTCGCCTCTCTTTTTATGTCCGTTTGCGCCTTTTGCTTTATGGAGATCGGGGCAAGGCGGCTTTTACCCACGCGGGCAGGCGCGGTGACGGACGCGCTCGTTTCCGTCTGTTCCTTTGCGGTCTATGCCGCCATGATCGCCGCAGCGGAGGAAGTGCTCCTTGGTATGACGGGACAGGCGGGGCTGTCGATCCTCCTTGCGGTGGTGATGATGGCGTTTGGCAAAAGGACGGCGTCCCTTTCGCTGTTTAATTTGATCGCCGTCCCGCTGATGATCGTTGTGATCGCCGTGGTGGGTGCCCGTTCAAGCGGTCGGGTGGAGGGGGAGTTTCGGCTTTTGACCGCCTTGGCGTACGGCGGAATGAACCTGCTCTTTTCGGGGGCGTTGATGGCAAAAGAGGGGGAGGAAAGCTCCCTTTCGGAGCGCATTCTCGCAAGCCTCCTTTTGGGCACGGCGGTTTTTGTCATGCTGTACTTTATGCGGCGCGCCGTGGCGGGGAGCACGGGGGATATGCCCTTTTTGACCGCTGCTTTTAGGGAAAACCTGGGGACGGTAGCCAACCTTGTCTTGCTGCTTGCCATTGTTACGACGATGGCAAGTTGCGCGCATCTTGCAACAAAAGGTCTTGCCGCCTTTACGGGGGACGACGCCCTTGCCGCGCCGCTTGTGACGCTTCTCGGCTCGGTGACCGCTTCCTTTGGGTTTGCCGCCATCGTAAGGGTATCTTATCCGATCGTTTCTTACTTGGGACTTGTCGCCACGTTGTTTGCCGTGGGGCTTTCCGCCGTTGCGTTTTTTAAGCGTTGCGGTTTTGGAAAAATTTTCCGTCCGAAAAAGCTCGTCGGGGGCTTGACAGCGAAAAGAAAGTAAGATATAATCAATACGAACATTTGTTCGCATTTTGGCAAATGCGGCGATCGGGACGGAACGTATGGAAAAGAAACGGACGTATTTTTGCATTGATATGAAGTGTTTTTACGCTTCGGTGGAATGTGCGGAGCGGGGGCTCAACCCCTTTGAGACGCCTCTTGTCGTGGCGGACAAAACGCGGGGCAAAAACGCCCTTTGTCTGGCGATCTCCCCCAAACTGAAGTCGCTTGGCGTAGCCAACCGTTGCCGCCTGAGCGAGATCCCGCAAAACGTCTCGTATCTTGTCGCCGTGCCGCGCATGTCGCTTTACGTGGACTATGCGGCGCGCATTTACGGACTCTATCTTCGCTATATGGACAAGTCGGACATCCACGTTTATTCCATTGACGAGGCATTTTTGGACGTGACCGATTATCTAAAGATCTATCGGAAGACCGCGGAGGAATACGCCAAATTTCTGATCGACGAGATCGCGGAGAGCTTTCACATTCCGGCGACGGCGGGGGTGGGAACCAATCTCTATCTTGCCAAAATTGCCCTTGATATCACCGCAAAGCACAGCCCGCGGCATATCGGCGTTTTGGATGAGGAGCGCTATCGGGCGGAACTGTGGCGTCACCGTCCCATCACGGATTTTTGGCAGATCTCGGTGGGCACGGCGCGGCGGCTTGGACACTACGGGCTGTACGATATGGAGAGCGTGGCGCACGCGCCGGAGGCGCTTTTGTACAAGACCTTTGGCATCAATGCGGAGCTGCTGATCGATCACGCTTGGGGGCGGGAGAGCTGCACCATCGCCGATATCAAGGCGTATAAGGGCAAGTCGCGCTCCGTATCCTCCTCACAGATCCTCCCCAAGGACTACACCTATGAGCAGGCGCGCATCGTGATGATGGAAATGACTTTGGAGGGCTGCCGGCGCCTGATGAAGCAAAAGCTGATCGCCGGCGGGGTTTCCATCTTTGTGGGGTATTCCTACGGCACGATCCCTCCCACGGGCGGGCGGGTAAAGATGGACGCGGCAACGGCGCTTTTCTCGCGGGTGCGGGCGCACGTATCCAAGTTGTTTGAGGAGGTTGCGGTTTCGTCCGTTCCCATTCGCAGGTTGGGAATCGCCTTTGACGGCGTGGTGGACGAAGGCTGCGAGGGGTACGATTTTTTTGCCGACTTTGAAAAAAACGAAAAGGAAAAACGGGCGGAAAGGGCGGCGCTGGAGATCGCGCGGAAGATGGGCAAAAACGCCATTTTGCGGGCGATGGATCTGGAGGACGGCGCCACCACCGTGGAGCGGAATGGGATGATCGGGGGACACAGAGCTTGATGCGTGCTTGACGTCAGGCTCAATTCATCGCGCCAAGCGTTTGGAGTATGAAGAGAGAAGATAGGGCAAAACAATTTTTACCTTTCGACGCAATGAAAGGGCTATACGAGGCGCTGCGGCGGCAGGAGGCTCTTTCCGAGCGGCGGGAGCGCATCGACCTTGGGGAGGAGGACGCGGCGCTTTTGTCCGACGCTCTTTGCCGTCTTTCGCGCGGGGACAGGGTAAACGTAACCTTTTTCCGCGAGGGGCGCTATCTTACGCGCAGCGGCATCGTCACCGCCTTTGACGCGGTCAAACGCCTCTTTTCCGTCGGGGAGCAAAAAATTCCCTTCGACGACCTCCTTGCCCTTGAGATCCTTTCTTGCGGGGATTAGGTCAGTTATCCGTTTGTAAAAATCCAAAAATATTCCCATTGACAAACTGTCCGAAAGCGAATAAAATAATAGTACTTTCAAAGGGTGGAACGTCCGTCCTTTACCATATACGGAGAGTTGGCTGAGCGGTCGAAAGCGGCGGTCTTGAAAACCGTTGTAGTGAAAGCTACCTGGGGTTCGAATCCCTAACTCT
>DFFS01000024.1 GCA_002371075.1 Christensenella sp. UBA3770 | reverse complement strand
TGACCGTGGCGGTCACCAACGACGCGTCCTCGCCCCTTGCCAAGGCAGGCAAGTTTCACCTTGACCTCAGCGCAGGGGAAGAGAGGAGCATTGCAAGCGCCAAAAGCTACATTGCGGAGCTTACCGTGCTGTATATGCTTGCCATCGCTCTCTCGGGCAAACCTCTGATGTCCACCGTCTATACCTTCCCGCAACGCGTGGAGGAGGCGATCGAACTGTTGCCCGCCATTCAAGAAGCGGCGGAGCAAACCAAAGACCTCAACAATTTCATCATCCTTTCCCGCGGCGTGATGCAAGGCGTCGGCAAGGAGCTGATGCTCAAGCTGAACGAATGCGCCTATACCTTTGCGCAATTTTACGGCACCAACGACTTTATGCACGGCCCCTACGCTTTGGTGGAAGAGGGCGTTAACGTGATCATCCTTGCGCCGGACGGCGAATGCAGCGAGAACTTCCGCGACATCGCCACGCGCCTGCAGCTTTTAAACGCAAACGTCCTGACCTTCAGCGACAATCAGGAGATACTGAACCTTGCCACCTACGGCGTAAAGATGCCGTCGATGGACAACCTTTCCTGCACGATCGCCTACTCGGTGGCAATGCACCTTTACGCAATTGAGCTTGCAAAACAAAAGGGCAGGAACCCCGACGCACCGCGCAATTTGAAGAAGGTTACGATCACAAAATAAGCGCCGCAGCACCCCAAGAAATCTATAGGATTTCTCGGGGACCCCAACGCGGCGCTTCGCAACACCCCTAAACCATTTGCGGGAGTATTAGAGCCCCCCCAACGCGGCGAGTAACAAAACCCCGAGAAGTTTCAGAATTTCTCGGGGTTTTGTTGTGGCGTGAAGGAGCTGCCCAAGGTAGCCGTGAAAGCTGCACAGGGGTCCCCGAAGAATTCAAATAATTCTTTGGGGTATTGCAGCGTGAAAGCTGCACAGGGGTCCCCAAATAACCCAAAAAGGTTATTGGGAGTATTGCAGCGTGAAGGACTTGCTGTGCAAGCGTGAAGGAGGCGCTACGCGCCCGTGAAGGAATCTGCTTCGCAAATCGTTATGGATAATATTAAAACCATCCACAATGCAATCTCTGATTGCAATTCATGAGCCACAGGCTCAATTCATGACCGCAGGTCAATTCATGATCCCATAGGATCAATTCATTGCGGATTTCGCGGTTATAATCGGCGATCCTTCGACTTTCGCTCAGGATGACAAATGGTGTTGCGGCGTGAAAGCCGCGTTGGGGTCCCCGAATAACCCAAAAAGGTTATTGGGGGTGTTGCGGCGTGAACGAATTCGCCAAAGGCGAATCGTTAAGGAATATAAAAATTAAATCCGTCCGACGGCAATGCCGTCAATTCATGACCGCAGGTCAATTCATGAGCCTTAGGCGCAATTCATTCTCTCATCCTTAACTTCTCGCAGTGCGAGAAACTTCACTGTGCGCTGTCGGCGCACAACTTCACTGCCAAAGGCAACTTCACTTGCCGACAGGCAAACTTCACTGCTTCCGCCCATTTTAGGCACAGATGTTCTTTATTTCGGCAAGGGGTCAAATTTACTCTCATTATTTTAAAAAACCCCTAAAAATAGGGTATTGACAAAGCGGGGTTCCTATTGTATCATATACGTAGACAGCACCCCAACGGAGGTTTTTAAGTTATGAATAAGAGTGACGTGATCAAGGCAATTTCGGATAAGACCAACATCACCGAAGCGGATTGCCGCCGCGTTTCCGAAGCGTTTATCGAGACCATTGCGGAGGCGCTCAAGTCGGGCGACACCGTTACCTTTGCCGGCTTTGGACATTTTAAGGCAAAACAGCGCGCACCCAAAGAGGGGTTGCACCCCAAGACGGGCAAGCGCATCAAGATCGACGGCAGATGCGTGCCCACCTTTAAGGCAAGCAAGACCTTTGTCGCCGTTATGAACAGCAAATAATTTCTTCCCTTTTCCTTGACCAACAGGTCAAACAAAGGATCGCGCCCTGATGAAGCGCGATCCTTTTATTTTACAGGTCGTCGGCGTCCTGCTCGGGACGCTTGTCGTTTTGCTTGGCGGGGGTGCCAGTGTACGAGCCGCCCTCGTCAAACGTGCTTTTCATTTGGCGGACGGTGCGCGTTATGCGCTGTTTTAACTTTTTGAAAAAGCCCATCAGTCGTCCACCTCGCTCCGTTCGGCGGGAAAGTGCTCGTCCACGCGCCCGCGCCTTCTGATGATAAAGTAAACGAGCCAGGCGCCCGCCACACCCACTAAGATATAGATGATGCGCTGCGCGACGTCGCTGCCCATCGTGAGCCAACTTACGAGGTTGAAGCCCGAGATGCCAATGAGGAGCCAGTTGAGCGCTCCCACGATCGTGATGATAAGTGCTATTAACGTGATCATATTTTTCTCCTTTGAGCCTTGCTCGAAGCTATTGTGTGCAGGGCGGGGGAAAGTTATTCGGAAAAGACAAACGGGGGCGCCTTGATTGTTGATAAAGCACAAAAAGTGTGTTAAAATGGTAGCATCAAACCAAACGAGGTGTCTATGGATAGGATCAGCGCGTATGCGTATTGCGGCTTCGACGTCCCCGCCGAAGAGCGCTTTCAAAAGATAAAGGAAGCCGGTTTTGAAAAGGTTGCCGTTTGGTGCCACACCGATTACAACACGCACAGCGGCATTTCGGAGTACGAGCAGTTTAAGTACGTGCGCGAGCAGGGGTTAAAGGTCTCCTACGCCCACGCGCCCACCAAGTTTGCGCCCTATCTGATGAACAAGTACTACGGCGCAAAAGACGCCGTCAAAACACACAAGGTGTATCTGAAAGGCGCCAAGGAGCAGGGCGTGGACATCGTCGTCATGCACCTGCCGGAAGTCACCAAAACCGTCATTGACAACGTTACGGAGATCGCGGCGTTTGCAGAGGACGTCGGCGTCACGCTCGCGGTGGAAAATCTGACGGGAGAAGCCCCGTTTGACGAGCTTTTTAACGAAGTTAAAAACATCTCCTTTTGCTACGACACCTGCCACGCCTTGATGTTTGGCGACACGGACGGCAAAATGGCGGAAAGATATATGGACAGGCTCGTCACCACGCACCTTTCGGACGGCGACGGCAAAAAGGACTGCCATTTTATGGTGGGAGACGGCGTTTTCGACTTTGTCACCCTTGCCAAAAGACTAAAGGACGGCGGCTACAAAGGGGATTTTGTGCTTGAGGCGTTCCAATCTGCGGAATATGCGGATATTTCCGAATTTTTGCAGGTCGGAAAGCAGCGTTTGGAGCGCATTTTCGGCTGATTGCGCGCAAAAAACGCGGTTTTTATCAAAACGCCCTAAAAATCTTACTTTTTTGTATTGAAAACGGGCGATCGTTGTGCTATAATGACAATGATCGCTTGTTTTTTTGTCGGCTTTGCCGACATAGCGCGTAGGAGGAATATGTCAGACATCGATTATCCCGCATTTTTGTTCCACGAAGGCACCAATCACGAGTGTTACAAGCTGTTTTGCCCCACTCCCACCGTTCGCGGCAAGGAGAAGGGCTTTCTTTTTCGCGTGTGGGCACCCGCGGCGCAAGCGGCTTCCGTCGTGGGGGATTTTAACGACTGGGACCAAAACGCAAACCCGATGACAAGGGGGAAGGGCGGCTTTTTCGAGGCGTTTTTGACCTCTCCCAAGATCTATGACAAATACAAGTTTGCCATCGTTCAGGCGGATGGCAAGACGGTGTTAAAGGCGGATCCCTTTGCCTTGCACACCGAGACCGCGCCGGGCAACGCTTCCAAAATCTACAAGCTTCGCCACAAGTGGCAGGACGCGGCGTACATGGCAAAGCGCGAGAAGTTTTCGCCGTACACCTCTCCCGTCAACATTTACGAAGTGCACCTCGGCTCGTGGAAACGGCACGACGACGGCAACGTTTACAGCTACAAGGACCTTGCCGAGACCCTTGTCCCCTACGTCAAACAGATGGGCTACACGCACGTGGAGTTTATGCCCGTGACGGAGTATCCCTTTGAGGGCAGTTGGGGCTATCAGGTGTCCGGGATGTTTGCGCCCACCTCGCGTTACGGCACGCCGGATGATTTTATGGCGCTTGTGGACGCTTTCCACAAGGCGGGCATCGGCGTGATCATCGACTGGGTCAGCGCGCACTTCCCCAAGGATGAATTCGGTTTATATCGCTTTGACGGCACCTATCAGTACGAATACGCGGATGAAAAGAAGCGTGAGCACAAGGAATGGGGCACCGTGGTGTTTGATTACGCCAAGCCGGAGGTCAAAAGCTTTTTGATCTCCTCCGCAATGTTTTGGTTTGACGTGTATCACGTGGACGGCATTCGCATGGACGCGGTGGCAAGTATGCTGTACCTCGACTATGCGCGCAAGGCGGGCGAGTGGACGCCCAACGCCTTTGGCGGCAACTACAATTTGGAAGCTATCGACTTTATCAAGGAGCTCAATCAAGCCGTGCTTTCCAAGTACAAAGGCGTGATGATGATCGCGGAGGAGTCCACGGCGTTTCCGATGGTCACCAAGCCCCCGTACGACGGCGGTTTGGGCTTCAATTTCAAGTGGAACATGGGCTGGATGAACGATACGTTAAAGTACGTCAGCGCCAATCCCTTTTTCCGCAAGGATATGCACGGTTGCATGACGTTTTCGTTGATGTATGCGTTTAGCGAGAATTATATCCTCCCGCTGTCGCACGATGAGACGGTGCACGGCAAATGCTCGCTGATCAACAAGATGGCGGGCGATTACGAGGAAAAGTTTAAGAGCCTAAAGACCTATTTCGGCTATATGATGGCGCACCCCGGCAAAAAGCTGCTCTTTATGGGGGGCGAGTTCGCGCAGTTTATCGAGTGGAACTACAAGCAGGGGTTGGATTGGCTCCTGTTGGACTATCCCGCGCACCGAAACATGCAGACTTACGTGCGCGATCTCAACCGCTTTTACAAGGAGGAGGGCGCCTTTTTCGACAACGACGTTTCGCCCGAAAGCTTCCGTTGGGCGGTGGTGGACGACAACACGCAAAACATCTTTGCCTTTACCCGCATCTCCAAAGAGGGCGAGCGGGTGCTTTGCGTCTTTAACATGTCGCCCGTCGCCAGAAACGGTTATATGATCGGCGTGCCGGAGAAAGGCTCGTACAAAGCCGTCTTTGACAGCGAAAGCAAAAAGTACGGCGGCAACCGCGGCGCTTTCCGCGTAAGCGCGCAAAAGGGCGAAAGCCACGGAGAGCAATATCATTTGACCTTGGATATTCCCGCGTACAGCGCGGTCTATTTCAAAAAAACTTCACCGAACAAGGAGGGGAAAGTATGAAGTCAAGAAACAAAAAGGAGTGCGTGGCGATGCTGCTCGCCGGCGGACAGGGAACGCGACTCGGCGTACTTACGCACGACGTTGCAAAGCCTGCCGTGCCGTTTGGCGGAAAGTATCGCATCATCGACTTCCCGCTGTCAAACTGCATCAACTCCAACATCGACACGATCGGTGTGTTGACGCAGTATCAGCCGTTTGAGCTCAACCAGTACATCGGCAACGGTCAACCGTGGGACCTTGACAGGCTGTCGGGCGGCGCCTACGTGTTGCCTCCGTACGTAAAGGGCAAAGAGGGCGAGTGGTACAAGGGCACCGCAAACGCGATCTATCAAAACATCAATTTCGTCGATCGCTTTAATCCCGAGTACGTCGTGGTGCTTTCGGGCGACCACATCTACAAGATGGATTACGACAAGATGCTTGCCGCGCACAAACAAAAGGGCGCGGATTGCACGATCGCGGTCATCAACGTCACGATCGAGGAAGCCAGCCGCTTCGGCATCATGAACACCGACGGCGACGACAGGATCTTTGAGTTTGAAGAGAAGCCCAAGCAGCCCAAGAGCACCAACGCTTCGATGGGAATCTACGTCTTTACCTGGAGTGTGCTTCGTCAGTACCTGATCGACGACGAGGCGGACCCCTCCTCGCAAAACGACTTCGGCAAAAACGTGATCCCCAAGATGCTTGCGGATGGCAAAAAGCTCTATGCCTATCGCTTTAAAGGCTATTGGAAGGACGTGGGGACGATCTCCAGCTTGTGGGAGGCAAATATGGACCTCCTGAACCCCGAAAGCGGGCTCAACCTCAACGATCCCTCTTGGAAGATCTACGCGCGTAACAGCGCCGAGCCCCCGCACTTTGCCGCGGGCTCCGCAGACATTCAAAACAGCATCGTTTCCGAGGGCGCGATGGTGCTTGGCAGCGTTAAGAGAAGCATCATTTCGCACAGCGCTTACATCGGACTGGGCGCTTCGGTGGAGGACAGCGTGATCCTGCCCGGGGCAACCGTCAAGGCGGGCGCCGTGGTGCATCACGCCATCGTGGCGGAGGGCGCCGTCGTCGGCGAGGGCGCCAAGATCGGAGAAAAACAAAAAGCACCCGTCAAGGGCGAGTGGCAGATCGCGGTGGTCGGACCGGGCGCGAAGATCGCGCCGTCCGTAAAGGTCGCACCTGCCGAGATGGTCAAGGAGGGCAAGTAATATGAACGGCGTAATGGGCGTAATTTTCGCAAGTGATAACGAGAACAAACTCAACGAACTCACGATACACAGGACCACGGCGTCCCTTCCTTTCTGCGGCAGGTACAGGCTGATCGACTTTACCCTCTCCAACTTCGTCAACAGCGGCATCACGCAGATCGGCATCGTGACAAGAAGCAACTACAGCTCCTTGATGGACCACATTCGCATGGGTCGTGACTGGGACCTTAACCGTAAAAACGGCGGGCTTTCGGTGTTCCCTCCCTTCGTGTTAAACTCCTCGAGAGAAATGTACAAGGGAAAGATCGAGGCGATCTACTCGATCCAGGGCTTTATCCGTCGCTCCCCGGAGGAATACGTGCTTTTGTCCAACAGCAACATCGCAATGAACATCGATTTTGACGAAGTCATGGCGGCGCACCTTGCCGCAAATGCGGACGTCACGATGCTCGTGCACAAGGCAAAGACCACCACAAGCCGTCGTTTGGTCGTGGAGTCGGATGAAAACGGGGAGGTCAAGGACCTTTACTTCTCCGTCACGCCGGCGCCGGAGGATAAGAACCTCGGACTCAACGTATACTTGATCAAAAAGGACCTGCTCCTCTCCTTGGTGGAGCATGAGTACGCCCGCGGACACGTGGACTTTGAAAAGGATATTTTGATGAAGCAGCTCGGCTCCATCAAGATCAACGCCTATTCCGTCAAGAGCCACGCCGCCATCGTGGACGACGTGCGCACCTATTACAACGAGAGCATGAAAGTGCTTGACCCCGCCGTTCGCGAAGAACTTTTCTACGGCGACAGCATAATATACACAAAAGTCAAGGACAGCGTGCCCACCCATTATAAGCAAAACGCCTGCGTCAAAAACAGCTTGATCGCCGACGGTTGCGAGATCGACGGACTTGTGGAAAACAGCATTTTGTTCCGTGGCGTCAAGGTGGAAAAGGGCGCGGAAGTGCGCAACTCCATCATCATGGAGGACGGCAAAGTTATGGAAAACAGCTCGGTGTGCTACGCCATCACCGACAAAAACGTTACGGTCACTTCCGGCAGGACGATCAGCGGCTACGAAAGCTATCCCGTCGTCATCGTCAAGGACAAGACCGTTTAAAGGAGCGCATATGAACACGAAAACAAAGAAAAGAAACGCAAAGACCAAAGGTAAGCCGCGCCAGCCGCGGCAGAAACAAAGCGTGCTGTTCGTGGCAGCCGAGGCGGCTCCGTTTATCAGGACGGGCGGGCTTGGCGACGTGGCGGGCGCTCTTCCCAAGGCTCTTGTCAAGGCGGGCGTGGACGTCAGGGTGGTGATCCCCCTCTATGCCGACATTCCCGACAAGCTTCGTCAAACGCTCAGTTTCATCACCTACACCTACGTTCCCCTTTCTTGGAGAAACCAATATTGCGGCATTTACGAGGGTGAGGCAAACGGCGTCAAGTATTACTTCATCGACAACGAGTATTACTTTAAAAGAGGCGGCTTGTACGGTCACTACGACGACGGCGAGCGCTTTGCCTTCTTCTCCAAAGCGGTTTTGGAGATGCTGATGCTGATCGACTTCCATCCTTCCGTCATCCATTGCAACGATTGGCAGACCGCGCTTGTCCCCGTATTTTTGGATTGCTTCTATCGCGGCAATTCGATCTACGCCGGCATCAAAACGGTGTACAGCATTCACAACATTGAATTCCAAGGTCAGTACGACAGCTCCTTGATCGGCGACGTTTTGGGCATTCCCGATTCCCGCCGTCAACTGTTGGAATACGCCGGTTGCTGCAACTATATGAAGGGCGGCATCGAGTGCGCCGACCGCGTGACCACGGTCAGCCCCACCTATGCCGGTGAGATCATGGACAGCTACTACGCCTACGGCTTGGAGGACATCCTTCGCAAGCGCAGCTACAAGATCAGCGGCATTTTGAACGGCATCGACACCGTGGAGTACGATCCGATGACGGACAAAACGCTGTTTGCCAACTACGGCGTCAAGGATATGAGCGGCAAATCCGTCAACAAGGAGAGCGTGCTTCGCATGATCTCGTTGCAGTACGTCCCCACCCGTCCGATGATCGCCATGATCACCCGCCTTACCTCGCAAAAGGGGCTTGACCTCGTTTTGGACGTGGCGGAAGAGCTGCTTGCGGCGGACGTGCAACTGGTGGTGCTCGGCATGGGCGACTGGAAGTACGAGACCCGCTTTAAGGACTTGGAGCATCGCTACGGCAGCAAGCTTCGCGTGATCATCAACTTCAGCAGGGATCTTGCCGGCAAACTTTACGCCGCATCGGACATCTTCCTGATGCCCAGTAAGTTTGAGCCCTGCGGCTTGTCGCAGATGATCGCCATGCGCTACGGCTCCGTGCCCGTCGTCAGGGAAACGGGCGGCTTGAAGGACACCGTCCCCGCCTTTAACCCCGAGACCAAAGAGGGCGTGGGCTACACCTTTAAGACCTTTAACGCGCAGGATATGCTCGGCGCCATTTGGCGTGCGGTGGACACCTACTACAATCGCAAGGACGACTGGGCTGTCGTTGTCAAAAACGGCATGACCCGTGACTTCAGCTGGTCCGCATCGGCAAAGAATTATGCGGAACTTTATAAATCACTCAAATAACATTGCGGGAGAGCTTACACGAAAAATGAAATCATTCACAGTACCGGAACTTAAAAATTTACTTGAAGAACAGGTGGCAAGACAACAGGGCATTCTTGCCAAGGACGCCACCAAAACCCAAATGTACGAAGCGGTCTGCATGGTGGTGAGAAACATCCTTACCAGTCAGCGGGTTGAGTTTAAACACAGGATCCACGAGGGCAAATACAAGCAGGTCTTCTATATGTCGATGGAGTTTTTGCCCGGCAGGTCCCTAAAGAACCACCTTTTCAACATCGGGTTGACCGACAAGATGGCAACCGCGCTAAAGCAACTGGGATACGACCTTGAGGAGATCGAGGAGATCGAGCCGGACGCCGGCCTCGGCAACGGCGGTCTCGGCAGGCTTGCCTCGGCGTATATGGATGCGCTCACGTCGGAAAGCTATCCCGCTTGCGGCTTCTCCATCAAATACGAATACGGCATCTTCCAGCAAAAGATCGTGGACGGTTGGCAGGTGGAAATGCCCGACCGTTGGTTGGAAAAGGGCGACGTGTGGCTCGCGCCCCGTCCCGAAGAGACCTTTGAGGTGCATTTCGGCGGCAGGGTGGAAGAGCACTGGGAGGACGGCAAGCTTAAGGTTGAACTTAAGAACTACACGCCGATCCTCGCGCTTGCCTACGATATGCACATCTCGGGCTACGACACCGACGCGGTCAACCGCATCCGTCTGTGGAGCGCAAAGTCCCCGATGGATTTCGATATGCATCTGTTCAATCAGGGCGAATATTTGAAAGCGATGGAGAATCAGGCGCTTGCGGAGTCCATCTCCAAGGTGCTTTATCCTGCGGATAACAACGTGGAGGGCAAGATGCTTCGCTTAAAGCAGCAGTACTTCTTCGTTTCGGCGTCCGTGCAGTCCATCTTGCGCAATCACCTGCGCTACAACCCCTCCCTTGATAACCTTGCGGACCTCGTTGCCATTCACATCAACGACACGCACCCGACCCTTGTGATCCCCGAGCTGATGCGTCTTTTGATCGACGAACACGGCTACGGCTGGGAAGAGGCGTGGTCTATCATCAAAAACACGATCTCCTACACCAACCACACGGTTATGGCGGAGGCGCTTGAAAAGTGGCCGCAAGGGCTTGTGGAGCAGCAGCTGCCGCGTATTTATCAGATCATCGTGGAGATGAACAGGCGCTACTGCATCGATCTGTGGGAGGCTTTCCCCAACGATTGGGATAAGGTCAGCAAAGCCGCCATCATGGCGTACGGCGAGATCCGTATGGCAAACCTGTGCCTGTATGCTTCGCATACGATCAACGGCGTTTCGGCGTTGCACAGCGACATTCTTAAAAAGGACGTCTTCAACGACGTGTACAAACTGACGCCGGCGCGCTTTACCAACGTGACCAACGGCATCACGCATCGCCGCTGGCTTGCCGAGGCAAACCCGCTGCTCACCGCTTACATCAAGGAGCTCATCGGCGACAGCTTCATCAAGGATGCGGACCTTTCCGCCCTGATGCAGTTTACGGATGATCAAACGGTCATGAAAAAGCTTGCCGAGATCAAGCACAAAAACAAGGAGCGCTTGGCAAAGTACATCTATGACAACAACGGCGTCAGCGTGGACACCAACAGCATTTTCGACGTACAGGTCAAGAGATTGCACGAGTACAAGCGTCAGCTTTTGAACGCGCTGCACATCTTGGACCTCTATTGCGATCTCAAAGAGAACCCCAACATGGAGTTCACGCCGCGCACCTTTATCTTCAGCGCAAAGGCGGCGTCCAGTTACTACGTGGCAAAGCTCATTATTCGCCTGATCTACACGATGGGCAACGTGATCAACAACGATCCCGACGTTCGCGGCAGGATCAAGGTGGTGTTCCTTGAGAACTACCGCGTTTCCTTGGCGGAGCTCATCATGCCCGCATCCGAAGTCAGCGAGCAGATCAGCGTTGCGGGTAAGGAGGCGTCGGGCACCGGCAACATGAAGTTTATGATCAACGGCGCGGTCACCCTCGGCACGATGGACGGCGCCAACGTGGAGATCTTTGAGCACGTCGGCAAGGACAACATCTTTATCTTCGGTTTGTCCAGCGATGAGGTGTACAGCTTGTATCAGGGCGGCTACGAGCCCACGCAGTACTATCGCAACAACTACCGCATCAGGCGCGTGATCGACATGCTGCGAAACGGCATCGGCGGCGTCAGCTTTAAGGAGCTTGCCGACCTGCTCACCATCGGTCGCGGCGGCATGGCGGACCCGTATATGGTCCTTGCGGACTTTGACAGCTACTCCGACGCGCATAAGCGCTTGGAAAAGTCCTACAACGATCCGATGGATTGGAACAAAAAGAGCCTTGTCAACATCGCGCAGTCCGGCTTCTTCGCTGCGGATAGGGCGGTTAAGGAATACGGCGACAGGATCTGGCATTTGAGGCCGGTCAAATAAGGCAGGAAAACTTTGTACAAGTATAATTCTCGCGTACACAAGACGCCGTTTGGGGCGGTCAGAGCGGGGGAGAAGATCAAAATCGTCTTTCCCGTCACGCACTCCGTTTGGGTGGAGAGCGTCAAAATGTTTTTAAGAAAGGGAGAGGAAGTTAGGGAACTCCCCCTCTCTTTTTGCGGCGACGACGGCAGCATCACCTACTTTAGCGTGGAATTCGCGATTGAAGAGTGGGGCGTGTATTACTACCGCTTTGAAGTCACGGCGGTGGGTGGCGGCTTGGACAGGATCGGCGCGGGCGAAAACGGCGACTCCATGATCGGGGATGACCTTCCGGAATGGCAGCTTACCGTGTTTGCCAAGGATTACGTCGTGCCAAAGACTCTTTGCGGCGGGGTGATCTATCACATTTTTGCCGATCGCTTTGCTCGCGCGGGCGAGACGGTACAGCCGCGCTACGGCTACCTTAAACAATGGGATGAAAAGGTTACGATCAAAGAGCCGGACGGCAGCTATCGCGCCAACGATTTTTACGGCGGCAACTTCAAGGGCATCACGGAAAAGCTGGACTACATCGCGTCGCTCGGCGTGACGGAGATCTATCTTTCGCCGATCTTTGAGGCAAGCTCCAACCACCGTTACGACACGGGCGATTACTTAAAGCTCGACCCGTTGCTTGGCACGGAGGAGGACTTCAAAACCCTGATCGCGGAGGCGCGCAAGCGCGGCATCGGGCTCATATTGGACGGCGTGTTCAACCACTCCGGCGCGGACAGCGTGTATTTCAACCAGTTGGGGCATTACGACAGCGTGGGCGCCTATCAAAGCTGGGATTCTCCCTATCACGACTGGTATTATTTTGAGAACTTTCCCGAAGAGTATCACAGTTGGTGGGGCTGCAAGGTCGTCCCCACCTTAAACAAAAGCGCGGCGGGCTACCGCAAACTGGTGTTTGGCGAGGGCGGCGTCATCGACAAATGGACGCACTTTGGCATCGACGGCTGGCGGTTGGACGTTGTGGATGAGTTGCCCACCGACTTTGTGGACGAGCTGCGCGCGGCGATCAAGCGCGCAAACGACAAGGTTGCCGTGATCGGGGAAGTGTGGGAAGACGCAAGCGTTAAGGTCAGTTACGGCACGCTTCGCCCCTACCTGACCAAAGGGGAGCTGGACGGCGTGATGAACTATCCGTTTAAGGAGGCGATCCTCTCGTTCTGCCTGTACGGCGGGGCAAGGGCGTTTGGCACCAAGGTCATGCGCATCTTTGAAAACTACCCGATCGACGCGCTCAATTCTTCCATGACGTTGATCGGCACGCACGACACCGTGCGCGCGTTAAACGCGCTCTCCGGCGTGGACGTCCGTTCTACAAGCAAAGAGCAGCGGCTGGACCTCCGCCTCACGGGCGAAGCGTACGATCTTGCAAAAAAACGGCTTAAGATCGCGTCGCTGTTGCAGTTTTTGCTGCCCGGCGTCCCATCCGTCTATTACGGCGACGAGGTGGGCTTGCAGGGCTATGAGGACCCGATGAACCGCGCGCCATTCCCGTGGGGGAAGGAGGACGGGGACATCCTTGCGCACTATCGCTTCCTCGGCGAAGTTCGCAAAAGGTTCAAGGACGTGCTCCTCGGCGGTATGGAGGTAAAGGAACAGGGGGAACTGCTTATCCTCCACCGCTTCCATAATGGCAAAAGCCTCTACGCGGTGGTCAACCCCACGTTTGAAAACAGACTGGCGTCCTTCCGCAAAACGCGCGCCGCGCGGAACGTCTTAACGGGGGAGAGCATTCGCTTCGGCGATACGATCGAAGTAAAGGCTTTGGATTTTGTCCTTGCGGAGTGCGTCTGAGGCTCTGTAGGGACTCTCAAGGGACTCCGCGCCCGCTTGCCCAAGCGAAAAACGCCTCTTGCTGCAACGGTTTTTGCGGATAAACTTGACGAGAGGGGCATAAACTTATACAATACAATCATCATATGCGCTCGTAGCTCAGCTGGATAGAGCACCGGCCTCCGACGCCGGGTGTCGTTGGTTCAAATCCAATCGGGCGCGCCAAAAAATCTCGGATTTTTCCGAGATTTTTTGTATCCAAACCGAAGAGAAGCGCGGTTTGGTATATCATCAAGCGCTTGCGCTTGTATATCATCACGGCTTGCCGTGTATAAAAGCTAATTCCGCATTCGGTTTGATGATATGCAATACTTTGTATTGATGATATACAGCTCTGCGAGCTGATGATATGCACGCAGTCGCGTGATCAAGCGGATAATGCCGCTCTGAACGCTGATTCGTGTGCGGTTTCGGCGTTCTTTTTTGCGTTTTTAGGGCTAAAATGCCCATTTTTGACCCAATTTTTGCTGATTTTTCCTTTTTCAGTTAAAAATTTTGCCTACTTTCCCCGGCTGCCGGTTTGCTCAAAAAGGGTAATCGTGCAAAAGTAGCCCTAATCGTGCAAATGTAGGGGTATTCGTGCAAAGGTTGATTTTGCCACGTATCAAAATCTATAAAGAGGGTCGTAGGATGTAGATTTTAATGCCACGCGCTTCCCCGCGGCGAACAATCGGGAAACCCGATTTTGGCATGTATTATTTCTTAGAAAAGCCTTCTTTCATTCACTTTCTTACTTAAAAGCGTCTGTTTGTACAGGGGCGAAGTGTCGCGTCGGCAGGCGCCGCGAACTCCGACTTAATATATAAACAAACGCACAAGTGTGAATTATGCCTTTTTTCTTTTTACTATTTGCTCGGATAATTTGCTATGTTCCAAAATGCTCCCTCGTTTTGATGCGGACAGTCCCTCTGCCAATTGTTGACTTCAGTTAGCTGTTGCTGTTCTAAATTGATCAATCTCTTTCAAAAGCCGATTAGTTTCTTTTATGGTTTCATATCTGTACTCAACTTCTAAACCATCAAAGAATCGCACATATATTGCCCATCCATTATTTTTTGCAATTCTTATTATCTGCTTTGTTTTCTTTTTTTTCAGAATGGAATAATCAATATAGATTGCACTAATTATGTCAACGGAAATCTTTCTGCCAACAAAATTCCCTCTATCATGTAGTATAACGCGCCATTCTTCTTCTGTTGACCAAGACTTGTCTTTTGTTAATAGTTGGTCCATAATCATTTTATCAGCTTTAATCAAAGAATTAGCATCATTATCAAGGCTTGCTTTTATGATATCAGTATAACGGAATTTTCTTTTATGACCATATTGAACTCTTTCCGTATTTATAAATAATTTTTTTAAATCATATGATGTTATTTTTGAGAAATCATATTCAATACAGATGCCTTTATTATGGCAGTAATATGCCCACATGCTGTCTTTTTTAAAAGAAGTAGTAAGCGAGAGTATAAGATTGCTATTTCTAATTTCTTCCGCTTGCGCCATAAGGTTACTAATACTTTTCCTTATAAAGGCTTCATTTTGTTTATCATCACTATACTTGTCAATAGTATCTAATAGTTTTTGCTTTTGTATTTTTGTGAGATGGTATCTTTTACAAAAAGAGTCGAACCTCAATTTCCCTATTTTACTTCCTCTTTTTGCTATACAATCAAGACAGTCTTTTACTATTTGCGGAGTTATTTCTGGATTGTTTTTGGATACAGCCAAATAAAAGCCGTTAATAAGTGTTTTTCTATAGTTGTTATCTTTTAAGAAGAATTTAACAAGAGAATTTATTTCTTGTAAAAAATTAGCATTAAATGTACAATCCTTATTGTCATTCAAACATTTGGCAGAACTAAACCAAACATATTTTAGTTCTAATTCATCAATGTGAAACGTTTCTAATGCCTTATACTTATATAGCTTCCCACTATTGGGTATAATAGTAAGTAGCTCTGAGAACAAGCCATTAACTTTGTCTTCGCACAATCCCATCGAATCGGCAATAGCATATAGTTTTTCTTTATATACACGACTGCTTGGCACCTAAATAAACTCCTCTTTTAACCCATAGTTTTTATCATTGATTCAACGAAGGCGATTTCGGATTCGTCGAGATTGTATTTTGCATAGAGCTGCTTGTCTATTTCGGAGATTGACTTCGACCAATCGATATCGGATTTATCGGTAAAATCTTGCAACGGTACATATTCCCATGTATCTTTAGGATTGTGGTGGGTTGCTTTTTTTACACCTAACATGGCTCTTAAAAACTTTGTTTTAACATATGAAAGAAGATTAAGAGCTTCAGTCTCGCTGGTAAACATTCCAATAGAAATAAACGTATCCGTCACCCCCATCTGTGGGTAAGCAATAAACGGTGTACTGAATGCTTCAAAGGGTCCTGTCCCATTGGATTCCGGTAAGGCAACATTAAAAGTATTAAGATATTCATTATCTTGCAAATAATCTTTTTTGATATATCTTGTAATTCGTCCGTGGGCACCTTTGGCAATTATTTGAACAAAGTTTGGGGCATTTGGGGTTTCCAAGAAAACATTAGGCAATAGCTCTACCACCTTTGATACTATCTTTGCGCCAGTTCCACTTCCCGAAACATTGGCTACTTCAGGATGAATCTTGAATAATGTATCGGAGAATCTATAAATGCCTTGAGACGAAACCACTTTGCGCATAGAGCTCATCTCTTTATTATTTAATACTTTCGATAAAATGCCGTTTAGTTTATCATAAGCGGTAAATGTTTTTATTGAACCAAAAGAGATGTTTTTGTTGCGCAAAGAAATCGCAACACCGCCTTTAATATCCACAGAATCAAAAACATCTTTTGAGCGGGAATAATACCTTACAACTTTGAAATGAGGATCAAGAAGCATCTTTCTATTCCATGCTTTTGGAGTGTGTCCCGCATTAAACAAGAAACGCGCCGGAGTTATTAAGCAGTATTGATTGGAAATATATGACGAAAGATCCATAAAGAAATTATATATTGGAGGTTTACGGTCATTATAATCATTTTCTCCTTGATAGGGCGGATTTCCTACTACTGCGTCAAATTGAATCATATCTGTTTCTCCTTGTGTCGGATCGTCTGTCAGTTTTATTGTATCAAAGGATTTGTTTTGCGTTATTATCTTGGTAATCTTTTCGTAGTCGATTTCGTCATCCGTTTTCACGTCAAGCAAATCCGTTGCCACGAATTGCTTCGCAATATTGGCGACGTTCAAACCGAGCATTTCATACAGTTTCCGCGTCAATTCATAACAAATGGATGACTTCGGTATCGTATAGATCATATCGGCGACGACTTGCCTATCAATGCCGAGAGAAAGCAACTTTTTCTGCAAGGCAAGTGCATATTCGCCCGAGGTCCCGGCAATGTCAAGTATTCGACCGCGCCGCTCGGCAACTTCTTTCAGAAAGTCATCGGGGAAGAGGTACACCATATCGTCACAAATATTCGACGGCGTTATAACGATGGCGTCGCCGAGCTTGCCGAACTTTTTGACGGCGACTGCAGCTCTATCTTCGGGCGACAGATCCGTCGCTTGCGACAAATCGTTCAGGTCTTGGATCTTATAATCCAAATCGCTCAATACAAACTTGTTGGATTTTTGATGAAGTAGGACAAGTATCTCCTTTTTCAGTCCAAGGTTATCGGCAATGCGCTTGTTGTCTTCCGTCTCCATCTTCTCTATAATATCGGAAACGGAAATAACTCTGTCTTTTGTGATGTATGCAAAGAGCAAGATTCGGACGTAATAACTTTGGATCTTCTTCTTGTTGCTGATCTCTTGTTGCCGCGGATCGTCGCCTAAAGAAAGTGTATTATCTTGCGGTGGAGTATCGTTCGTGTCTTCCGCGTTGGGATCGGGCGTGCCACCGTTAGGAGTATTCAAATCATCGCCTTCGTTTCCATCTGAGCCATCGTGTGCGGGCGTGGATATGCCGGATTTTGATCCGATCTCGTTTTCTTGCTCGATTGCCGCGCGGATGGTCGCATCCTCCAAAATGCTCAGGTCAACAGGAGTCTCAAGCGCTTCGTCCTTAATACCTTTGTCTTTTTGATAGTTGCTTACGACTTGGAGAATATCCGCCGCCTTTACTTCAACGATCTTATCTGCATTGATCGTGACGATAGGGGAAATCCGCAGTTCTTCACATATCCTTTCTTTCAATACGGAGTTGCCGCCGGTATCGACGTTTGCGTTGTAGATCTTGGATTTTGTTTCTTGCATGACGAACATTCGATTCGGCATAAAGTCAACAAGCAACGTCTGCGGCTTCATATTGTACTTGATCGTATCGCCGTTGTCGTCAACGTAAGTTTTTATATATTGATTTTGCAAACGGAAAATTGCTTGATCGTATTCCTGCGGAGAGGCAGTATCTTTGAGATACAACATCGTATCCCATTCGGGAACCGTGCTGCCCGTAAGCATACGATTGACCGTAAGCGTGATCGTTTTTTGCCCGTTCTTTTCCGCTTGACGAACAGCGGCTTTTATTGCATCAGGAGATCTGTACGCATTGGGATTATCCACTCCGGAAATGTTTATGATCTTATATCCGTTCAGGTTGTGGAACTTATCCGTATTGGCAGCGATCAAGGCTTCAAGAGCGTCGCAAGAAGCGCAATAAGGCAAAACAATAACGATATGGCGGCACATTTTACCGTCTTTGATCTTATCGTAATTGAGGAAGCCCAATAACTGATCGTCCGATTTGCTTCCGTCTATGACTTCCAATAAGTCAAGGATTTCCTGTTCGTATTTGAATTTTTTATGCAAATCGACTTCGCTCTTCTTGATTGATAACGGTTTGAAAAGCGCAGAAAACGCATAGGTCGTTCCCGATTTTTTCAATTCTTCCAAACGCTTGCGCGAAGATTCGTTCGGATTGAAGGCAAAGCGTACCATCTGCGGGAATCCGTAATAAGGATTATCCCATTCTTTGTAGTTATCGTCCAAGACGTGTTCTTTATCCCACGCTTCTTGATCGTGGACGATGTCGGTGAATTGATAAAATGCGATGATGTCTTCTTTTTTGAACTCGCTTCCCATCAAGATACGATACGGTGTCCCCGACAGGTGAATGGTGATATTGGTATGAAGCGTTTTTATCGTTTCGTCCGCTTCTTCCACATCAACGAAATCATCCGCGTCTTTCTTGTTCTTTACGTCTTTTTCGTATTTCTCACCCTTAAGCACTGCGCCGTACTTATCGGCACGCGCGCCAAAATGTGTTTCGTCCACAAGCAAAAGATCGATGTCTTGCCCAAATACTTCTTGGTGTTTATCCTTAATGGTATCGCCTTGCAGATCTTGCAAGGTTAAAAAGACGGCAACTTTCTTTCCGTTCGATAACGTTTCCGTGATGATTTTATTGTTGCGGTTGAGTTCGTCGCTTGTTAAAAAGACATAATCCGCAAATCTGACGTGGCTTTCGACCGTCTTCTTCCATTCCATTTTCACGTCCGCTTTTGCCGAAACGATAACGACTAATTTGGCGTCCATATCCACGGCGCAACACATCGACGTAAACGATTTCCCGAAACGCATAACGGCATACATCAAAAGATTCTTGCGGCCGCTATCTATTGCCTGCCTGAACGCTTTGATCGTTTTCTCTTGATTGGGGCGGGGAGTAAAGGTTTCGGTGCGTGCAAATGTGAAGGTTTCGGCAAGACGGTTTTCGGCGTTGTAGAATTGATACTTCCCGGCATTGTCTGAGAAATCCTTTTCAATATCCGTGATTGCCGCTTGTACGTCTTCGGAATTGGCATCTTTGAAGAACTCTCGGGAGTAATATACGCCTGCAGGGATGTCCGTTGGCGTTAATCTTGCTCTTTGCTTGTCTGTCTCCAAAAATTGATGGACAGCATAATCACGGAAATAAACATCGTCGTTGATTCTCGCCGTACCTTCGTATTGTTTTTCAAGCTCGGGGAAATGCACGCGCCATTCGTCCAACCGCGTTGAAACGGGTCGATATGTATCGCCGACTTTCAAATAATTGGGAATCGTGTTGGTCGTAAAGGCATAAATGCGAGGCTCGACTCTTCCGATTATGATATTATCCAAACAGCTTTTATCTATCATTTCAGCCCCTCATTTCTTCAGTAAGTTGACGAATTTGATCTTCTTTCCCGTTTCCCAGTCCTTTACGTAGCAATATATCCCGTTATGCTTTTTGGGGTTGTTTTTCTTGCAGCCTTCACACATTTCTTCGTGGACCTCTTCTCCAAAGAAAGTGTAGTCCACGAC